>NATV01000001.1 GCA_003094535.1 gamma proteobacterium symbiont of Ctena orbiculata
CCCCCCATTTCCATTCAACAGCCACTCCCAATCAGGTATAATCCACGCTTTTTTCAGCAACCTGGTGGACAGTGGCTATGGAACTCTCCTCGCTTACGGCGGTATCTCCGATCGACGGTCGATATGGCAGCAAAAGTGCTGACCTACGACCTATTTTCAGCGAATTCGGCTTAATCCGCCACCGAGTCCTGGTTGAAGTGCGCTGGCTGCAGGCGTTGGCTGCTCACAACGATATGCTGGATATCCCCACCCTCAGCGAGCACGCCTCCAACATCCTCGATGCCATTGTCGATAATTTTGCCGAAGAGGATGCCAGACGGGTAAAGAACATCGAGCGCACCACAAACCACGATGTCAAGGCGGTGGAGTATTTTCTCAAGGAGAAGATCGCCGGCAACGAGGAGCTCCAGGCGATCAGCGAGTTCATTCACTTTGCCTGCACATCGGAGGACATCAATAACCTGTCACACGCTCTGATGCTGCGCGAGGGGCGCGGTCAGGTGTTGCTGCCGCTGATCGACGAGGTGATCGCCAGCATCAAGCAACTGGCCCACCAGCTCGCCGATCAACCCATGCTAAGCCGCACCCATGGCCAACCGGCTTCTCCCACCACCATGGGCAAGGAGCTTGCCAACGTGGTCTATCGCCTGCGCCGTCAGCGTGAGCAGATCGCTTCCATCCCGCTGCTGGGCAAGATCAACGGCGCCGTCGGCAACTACAACGCCCACTTGGCCGCCTACCCTGAAATCGACTGGCAGGACTTTGCCCAGCAGTTCGTCGAGAGTCTGGGCATCGGTTGGAATCCCTATACCATCCAGATAGAACCCCACGACTATATCGCCGAGCTGTTCGACGCCATCGCGCGCCTGAATACGATTCTGATCGATTTCTGCAGAGATGTCTGGAACTATATATCCCTGGGCTACTTCAAGCAAAAGACCGTCGCCGGCGAGGTCGGATCCTCCACCATGCCGCACAAGGTCAATCCCATCGATTTCGAGAACGGCGAGGGCAACCTGGGCATCGCAAACGCCCTCTTCGATCACCTTGCCGCCAAGCTGCCGATCTCCCGCTGGCAACGGGACCTCACCGATTCCACCGTGCTGCGCAACCTGGGTGTGGGCCTGGCCCATACCAGTATCGCGCTGCAGTCGATACAGCGAGGCATCGATAAACTCGAAGCCGACGGTCAGGCCATGCTCGACGACCTGGAGCAGAACTGGGAAGTGCTCGCGGAACCTATTCAGACCGTGATGCGACGATATGGCATCGAAAAGCCCTACGAAAAACTGAAAGAACTGACCCGGGGCCAACGTATCACGGCCGAAGAACTGTCGGCCTTTGTCGATCAATTGGATCTCCCCGAGCATGCCAAGGCCTCTCTGAAACGCCTGACCCCAATGAACTATACCGGTAACGCCAAGGAACAGGCCGCCGAAATATAGAGGTTATATTCAAACCGCAAATGAACACGAATCACCGCAAATTTTCGCAAATAAGTATTTAATTTTTTCTGGATTTGATACATAAGGATGGTTATGTAAATCGCAGTGGTTTCTTGACTCAAATCATCATTCTTTCGCGTGTATTTGCGGTGATTTGCGTCCATTCGCGGCATGAATTAGCCTTTAATTAAGTAGCTAACCGAGAAAGACCTGATGCGGAATCTGCATTTTCCCAACGGACTGACCGCGGAGAAGTTCCTCGCCGACTACTGGCAGCGAAAACCCCTGCTCTTGCCCAATCCCCTGCCTGGGTTTCAATGCGGCCTGGAGGCGGACGAACTGGCCGGCATGGCGTGCGAGGAGACCGTGGAGTCGCGCCTGGTGCTGGAGAAGCATGGCGCCGCACCCTGGGAGGCCCGCCACGGGCCCTTCGATGAGACGATCTTCGCCGAACTCCCCGAAAGCCATTGGACCCTGCTGGTGCAGGATATGGACAAACATCTCCCCGAGGTTGCCAAGCTGCTGGACTACTTCCGCTTCATTCCCGACTGGCGCCTTGATGACGTCATGGTGAGCTACGCGGTGGACCAGGGATCGGTGGGACCCCACATCGACGACTACGATGTCTTTCTCTACCAGGCCAAGGGCAGACGCCGCTGGAAAATCCACACCCGCCCCGTTGTGGAGGAGGATTTCATCCCCGGCCTCGATCTGCGCATCCTGCCGAGATTCGAAGCGGAGCAGGAGTGGCTGCTCGAACCGGGGGATATGCTCTACCTTCCCCCCAACGTCGCCCACTGGGGAATAGCAGAGGGCGAGTGCATGACCTGCTCGGTCGGATTTCGCGCTCCCACCCTGCATGAGATGGCGATGGCCTGGTTCGAAGCGGCCCTTGAAGAGCGCATGCCCCGACACCGCTACCGCGATCCGCCGCTGAAACCACAACCCGCACCTGGCGAGATACTCCCCAACTCACTGGATGAGTTCAAGGTGCTGCTGCATGAGTGTCTCAATCGGAGCGACCAGACCGATCGCTGGTTCGGCCGGTTCGTCACCGAGGCCAAGGAGCTGCTGCAGCTCTACCCGCGCACGGAGCCGCTCACTGACAACCAGTTCCTCAACCGCTTTCGCGAACGGGCTGTGATCCGGCGCCACAACTATGCACGCATGGCCTTCAGCCGCCATCAAAAGGACGGCTACGACAGCTTGTATGTGAATGGCCAAGACTATAGGCTACCCAGTGACTCCGGTGATTTTCTACCGGTCATCACCCACTACCGGATACTCCATTTCGGCTATCTGCAGGAGTGGCTGGAGCAACCTCTCTATCTCTCCCTGCTATGCCGGCTCTACAACGACGGATATCTGCAATTTACCGATGATACAGAGTGACTACAGGATCAGAGAGGCCAAATGGCCCGATGAACGGGAGTTGCTGAGAAAGGTCAGAGAACCGGTATTCGTCGCTGAACAGGGGGTGCCGCTTGCCATGGAGTGGGATGATGACGATCTCCTCGCCTATCACCTGCTGGCGCTGGATCAGGATCAGCGACCGATTGCAACTGCCCGTCTGTTGGCTAGCGGTCAGATAGGGCGCATGGCGGTAGTCCCCGAGTGGCGCAATCAAGGCATTGGTACGGCGCTGCTCATCGCATTGATCGAGCATGCACAATCGATGGAACTGGATAACCTCTTCCTCCACGCCCAGACCAGCGCGCAGTCCTTCTATGCCAAAGCAGGCTTCAGTGCTGTCGGCGAGCCTTTCATGGAAGCCGGGATAGCCCATCAGAAAATGGTGTTTGCCCTCGGTGGCGGGTCATCCGAGGAACTCGAACTGGCTCAGCTTGGCAAGAGCGGTGAACTTTTCCATCTGCACACCATGGAAGAACATCAGATACATGCCGTAAGCATGGTGAGGCAGGCGAAGCGCTATCTCTCGCTGTTCTCCCAGACACTCGATCCGGAGATCTTCGATAATCCTCCATTCGTTGACGCAATCAAACAGCTGGCGACGCGCTCGCGTTACAGCCGCATCCGTATCCTGCTGCAGGACAACAGCCTGGTGGTGCAACAGGGGCATCGATTGGTCGAACTGGCACAACGTCTCTCCACGGCGATGGAAATTCGCATCCCCGGTGAAGAATATCTGGAATACGCGGAGAATTTCATGCTGGTCGACGATCTGGGTTATCTGCACAGAAAACAGGCCGAAAACCTTATCGCTACCGCGTGCTACAACGACCGGCATCGGGTCAACAGACTGCAGACCGTATTCGACGAAGCCTGGGAGTATGGCGTACCGGATCGGGAACTGGCGAGGCTGCACCTGTAAGGGCTGTGAATCAGCTGCTCAGTTTCCCGCTCTACACTGTCACTATGTAAGTGATTTACGATAGTTTTGAGTTTT
>NATV01000002.1 GCA_003094535.1 gamma proteobacterium symbiont of Ctena orbiculata
CATGATGTCGTAGTCGCTCACAACCTTCGATCCGGTCAATCTCACTGCCTCGGGCATGTTCGGCGTTAGCAGACGACACAAAGGGATCAGTGTCTGACGCATACAGTCGATCAAATCTTGATCGGAGAGATCGCTGCCGCCTCCGGCCGCCAGCACCGGATCGAACACCACCGGGATTGCCCTGTGGTGTTGCAGAATATCGACAATCGCCTGCGCCGCCGAGAGGCTGCCCACCAGCCCTATTTTGATCGTGGCCACCCTGCAGTCGTCCAGGGTCGCATTGATCTGATCCGTCATGATAGAGACGTCGATGGGAAGCAACTGACTGACATTGCAGCTGTCCTGTACGGTCAGACAGGTCAGGGCGGTGGCGGCATGGCAGCCGTTGGCGGCGATGGCCTCGACATCTGCCTGAATCCCGGCACCACCTCCGGGATCGTGTCCACCAATGGCCAAAACCACGGGTGGAGGGTGTGATTTATCGTACATACCGGAATTGTATCCCTTTTTCCGGTTCCTGTGGTTGTTCCCGGGGATCCTGCAACGGCGGGGTTGCGATGGCCAGAAAACCCTATATCCTATGCCGTCCTATTCCCTGGGAGATATATTTTTTCAATTGAAATGGAGAGTTGGATTAAGGGTTTTTCCTAGGATTGAGCGCTATCACTGCTAGACTCAGGGGGTAAATGGAGACCTAAGCATCGTGAATTGGTGTACTCCATAGGCGTTGATTACGGTACAGGCTGGCAGCCGTTTTTGCAGGCATGAATGAATAAAAATGACTGTGAGGGAATATGATATGAGCCCACAAATAGAACAACTTGAAGCACTGGCGCGAAACTATTGTGAGCTGGTAGAGAGCCTGCAAGAGGGAAACACCCAGTGGCTGCAAGAGGTGGCCAGTCTGCTTCCACGCCTGCATGCTGCGGTTGCCGCGCTCAATCTGCCTGCCCCCCGCAAGAGCCACTATACGGCTGCCGACCTGGATGCCAGATTTGAACTCTACACCTACCTGAGGCAGCTATTGGGAGACCGTGACAGCTACTGGATGGAGTATGACGTGGCGGGTGACGGGCTGAGCATGAGCGGCAGTCTCGCCGACGATCTGACCGATATCTATTGTGAGCTGAAGAACGGACTTAACTTGCTGGACGGGCATCCTCAACGGGCCGTCGAGGGTTGGCACATGGGATTCCATCTCCATTGGGGACAGCATCTGCTGGATGCGGAGCGTCACCTCTACGACTTGAATGCCCGAAATCAGCTGGCAATCTAGCCTGGCATCCGCCTCGGCTGCAGACTGCGGCCCCATAAAAACCAACTTTTTTTCTATGTTAATTGGCATAGGGGTGCCATTTCTTGATAGTATGGTATCCATGCGAGATTTAAAGAATTCAGGAGATCCGGCATGAGTCTAAATGCCCTTAACGAAAACGACTTAACCCTGACCACCACTGCGCAGAGCAAAATGGTCGAACTCTTTCAACAGGTCGACGACGCTATCGAGGGTGTGCGGGTATTCGCCACTCCCGGTGGCTGCAGCGGTATCAGCTTCGGTATGACCTTCAGCGATGCGATCAACGATAACGATGGTGTGCTCGAGTGCGACGGATTCAAGGTGATCGTCGATGACGGCACCCTGCAGTACCTGCGCGGCGTGGAGATCGATTTCATCGACCAGGGCGACGGCAACGCCAGTTTCGTGTTCAACAATCTGCAACCCATGGGGGGCGGATGCAATACCTGCGGCTCCTCGTCAGGAGGTGGTTGCGGCTAAGCCGATCCCTGGCGACTCCGCTGAAGGATCTGAGGTGTGCTGTCGTTGGGCGCTGGGATCTGCAGCAAAATCGCTAGTGGTTCAAGAAGACCGCGCACAGATCTCCTGGCGCGGTTTTTGTTTGCCTGATTCATAGGTTGAGGGGATGAGCGGCAGGGTTGTGGATCTGTTGGTGGTGGGAGCGGGAATCAGTGGCCTGGGTATGGCGCTGATGGCCAGGCGCAGGGGGGTGGAATCCCTAATTCTCGAGGCCGGCGGCCATCTCGGTGGCGCCATCAACAGCCATAGGTTCGAAACCGGTGAAGGCATCTTCTGGGCTGAACTGGGTGGCCACACCTGCTACAACAGTTACGGAAATCTGCTGCAGCTGCTGCAGGAGACGGGACAACTCGATAGCCTGCAGCCGAAACAGAAGTTGCGCTACCGGCTGCAGCAGGAAGGCCGCCTGACTTCCATCCCCTCCCAGTTGAACTTCCTCGAGTTGCTCGGGGTCTTGCCGCGCCTCTGGATGAGTGGGAAGGAGGGGCGCACCGTTGCAGACTATTTCGGCCGCATCATCGGCCGGCGCAACTTCAGGCGGGTGCTCGGTCCCGCCCTGGATGCGGTGGTCTGTCAGCCCGCGGCCGATTTCCCGGCCGATGCCCTGTTCCGCAAAAAGCCTCGACGCAAAGAGATTATCCGCAGTTTTACCGGTCCACAGGGACTGCAGTCATTCATCGAGGGTATGGCGTCGGAGCTCGAGATACGGCTCCACAGCCCGGTGATCGGCCTGGAGAGGGGTGAGAATCACTATCGGGTAGCGGTGGAAAACGAGACCATCGAGGCAAAAAGCGTCGCCCTTGCGGTGGCGCCGGATATCGCGGCCGGGATTCTGGCGGGGTCGATGCCGGATCTGGCCGCGCCTCTTCAAGAGATCGAAATGGCCGCCATCGAGAGCCACAGCGTGCTGCTCAAGGCGGATCGGCTGGCGCTGCCACCACTGGCAGGTATTATCGGTGTCGCTGACGATTTCTACTCCGCTGTATCGCGGGATCTGGTGCCCGACGAACACTATCGTGCCTTCACCTTCCACTTTCGGCCAAACGTCCTCGATGAGACGGGGCGCCTGGGGAGGATCTGTGAGGTTTTGGGCGTGGACCCCGGCGCTATCAAGTCCCATGTCAGCTGCAGCAATCGACTGCCCGCCCTGCGTTTGGGGCATGCCGAGCGGATTACCCGGATCGACAAGGCCCTGCAAGGGCATTCCCTGGCACTGACCGGGAACTGGTTTTCCGGGGTCTCCATCGAGGATAGCCTGATCCGCTCCAATCAGGAGTGCCGGCGGCTCTTCGACGCGTCGGCTTGAAGCCCCCTAGGAACGGGGCGGGACAAGGCTCAGGGTGACGGTCTCCGGCGGCAGGCAGACCTCATCGTTACAGGCCTGAAGCCGGACCTCAACCGGCAGTGACGGGAGGGCGGAGGAGGTGCCGTCCGCGCTGGACACAAAGGCCTGCAGGCGCAACTTGCCGGTATAGACGGAGAGGGGCTGCTGCTGAAACGCGAGCTTCTGAAGCTCCCCCCGGGGATAGGTGACCGGTCCCAGCCGCATCCCCTTCACCTGCTCGGACAGGCTCAGCCGGGTAGCAATCAGATCTTGCGCCGTGGGTTGGTTCGAATTGACATGCCAGCCGTCGGGGATCTCGATATCGACGCTCAGCATCAGCTGTTTCGTGGTCGAAGACAACGCGCCCTCGATCCTGATCCCTCCCTGGGCCGCATAGGCGCGGGCGTCCAGCTCACCATGCAGATGGTTGGCCGCGGCGCTTAGGAGATAACCGTAACTGGTGGGACTGCGCTCCACGGAAGGGGCGAAGCGCGCGATCAAGGCGTCCGTCAGACGGCGGAAATGGAGCTTTCCGGTGCGTTGCCAGAGACGTTGCAGGACATGGATGGCCACCGAACTGCCGGAGGGCATGGCATTGTCCGAACCCTCGTCCTTTGGACGACCCATCCCGGTGATCGTGCTCTCCGCCTCACTCATGAAGAAGCCGTCATTCTCTTCATCGAGAAATCGGTCGATCAGCGCCTGGGCCAGCTCCTCTGCCCGCTGCAGCCATTTCGTTTCTGCGGTCAGGTCGTAGAGGTAGAGCAGTGCCTCCGCGAGATAGGCGTAATCCTCCTGGGTTGCGGCTATCGAGGACTGG
>NATV01000003.1 GCA_003094535.1 gamma proteobacterium symbiont of Ctena orbiculata
TCCGATCGTGACCGGCCGGGTCTACAATGCGGATCAGATGCCGCCTTACGGGCTGCCCGCCAACATGACCCAGAGCGGCATCAAGAGCCGCAGCACCAAAGGCGGGTCCGGCGACAATTTCAACGAGATCCGCTTCGAGGATAAGAAGGGATCGGAAGAGCTCTACATCCATGCCGAGAAGAACCATACCAATATCACCGAGAACAGCCGCAACGAGAACGTCGGTTACAATCGATCACTGACGGTCGGACACGACAAGACAGAGACGGTTAACAACGATAAAACCATCACTGTCGCCAAGAACCACACGGAAACTGTCGGTTTGAATATGTCCGAAACCGTCGGCGTGGACAGGACCGAGACGGTGGGTTCGAATAAATCCGAAACCGTTGCCATCAACAGCACTGAAACCGTGGGTGCCATCAAGGCGCTCACCATTGGCGGTCTCTATCAGGTCTCAGTCGGCGGTGCGATGAACGAGACAGTGGCCGGCGCAAAGGCGGAGGAGGTCGGCGGTGTCAAGTTGGAGACCGTGGCAGGCGACCGGAAGGCCAGCGTCGGTGGCGACAGGGGGGAATCAGTCGGCGGAGACCTGACGGAGGAGGTCGACGGCAAAAAAGAGTGCACCATCAAGGGTAAGTACAGCATCGACACCCAGGATGAATTCAAGCTGGAGGCCGCCACCAAGATCGTCATGAAGACCGGTGCTGCATCCATCAGCATGGAACCGAGCGGCAAGATCGAGGTCTCCGGTACCGACGTGACCTTCAAGACCGCCGCGGGCAAGGTGCATATCGATCCCGGCGGCATCATTACAATCAAAGGCACCATGGTCAAAATCAACACCTGAGGCAAAGGATCGAAATTCGATGTTGCATGGGAATTACAGAGAGGGTAGAGCGGGGAACGAATCATGAGTGGTAAACCTGCCGCACGTGTTGGCGATACCATTCTCTGCTTGTTGCCGCAAACGGTGCCGGCCACGCCGCCGCCGCCCCATGCGCCACCACCTGGTCTGCCGATCATGCCGCCTGGGGCAGCCACGGTATTGATCGGCGGTAAGCCCGCGGCCAGGATGGGCGATTTCAGCAACTGCCTGGCCCCAGTCCCCACGCCGAATCCGATCATGCGCGGCGCCTTCCCCGTGCCGATCATGAATATGCCGGCTGCCAGGGTGAGCGACTCCGGTACCCACCCCGGATCGGTAATCATGCCTCCGGGCTGCCCAACGGTATTGATCGGACTCTCCGGTGTCACAGGGAATCCGCGGCTGGGCAACCAGGCTTGTCAAAGCATGGCGGCGGGAAGAAACCCGCCCCCCGGTTCCACCGATGCGAGTGGTAATGCCCTGGGCTCGAATTCACCCGGTCAGAGCTACAACAACTGCGGGATCGAATCTTCGAGACAGCTAGTACAGCAGGCAACCGGGGCAAATCCGGGCCAGGAGACCATGCTGAACAATGCCATTGCCAACGGCAACGCCTCCCAACCCGCCATCGGCAGCGCCGGAAGCGGTGGTCCGGTCACGGCACAAAACCAGGCCTGGTACAGTGGCGGTACAACCTCGGGACAACAGGTGTCGATTCTTGGCAACAACGGTGTGCCGGCAAGCCGAATAGCGCCTGCCGCAGGCGGGATGCAGCTCAGCCAGCTGGAGACCGCGCTTTCCCAGGGCAGGGGTGTGATTGCCAACGGTGATGTGGCGGGACTGCCGGGTTGGGGCACGCAGACGGGCGCCCATGCCGTGACCGTCACCGGATTTGAATACGATGACGCTGGAAACATCACCCATGTCATCTATAACGATACCGGTATCGGTGTCTGCAATCAGCGGGCAACGGCTGCCCAGTTTCAGAACTTTCTCACTACCGGTGCGAACAATGCCGTCGCAAATGGTTTTGCGCCCTCGGGTGCGGCTGTTACCAATAATCCAGTTTGGTAGCGGTCATGGACAAGAGGTTCATGTTGTATGCCAGACTTTTTTTACTGCTGTTTTGCGTTAACACTACAGGTCTATCCGCCATGTCCATGAAAGAAGCGGTCCAGCAGATCGGTGAGCATGCGAACGCGATGCCGGTGGAACGCGGCATCACCCTGCCGATGATCAAGATCGAGAATAACCGGGTCATCGTACGACGGCTGATCTATTTCACCCGCACCACGCTGGAGTACGGGACTGCGATCACCGAGCCCCAATATGTCGCCATCTATGATCTCACCGCAGCAACCTTCATAACCCTGAAGCGTTTTGAAATGGAGGTGCCGAACCTGAGGCCACCGCCTTGGATCCACAACAGACCGGCATTTGAGAAGCCCGAGGATATCATTCCCGAGTTTGATCGTATCTGGACCCTCTATGACATCCTGATTCCCGCATTTCTCAAAGGGGACGCAGGCAACGAGGAGCTCAAGACGGCGGCCAAGGCCTATGTCCACTACTTCGACCGCCATGCCGAAAAACCGCTGCTGCCCTTTTATGATCTTTTCGGCGGCGATTTCCTGCGCTGGGTTGGGCGCGTCGCCAACTCCTAGCCAGAGGTAGATTGCAGAGGTAGCCACTCAATGTCTGATCAGTTCTCCACATCGGTAGTCACCGCCTCGGCGAGAAACCTCATCGGTCCCTCGCTGCAGTTCGCCAATTACATGAGTCCGCCGATCCCGGTGGTGGGCGAGAACAGACTCCTGTTTGCCTTTCTGGTTGGCCGGGGCGAAGCGGTGAATCCTGAACTGGGGTATCAGATATGGCCTCCCAGTTTGCTGGCCCTTTTCGACAGTATGAGTGGACAGTTCCACGAATTGAGAGCCGTCTCCCCTGCCTATTTTTCAATCGAACAAGCAGCGGATCAGCCGATGGGCAAAGGTTTGTCGCCACCGGAAAAAGACAGCACCGACTATCTGCAGAACGAACTTCATCTGTTTCAGTGCTGCGACAGGGTGATCGCCGCAATAGGTTCGAGGCAGCCTTATAAAGAAGATCTTGCAAGATATGATGACTATTTCAGGATCCTTAGTGATGAAGTCTTGTTACCCTATTATCAAAAGCTGCGTATGGCGAAGATAGCGTGACAGGACAGGCAATACGAGGCAACCATGTGTGATAATCCATCTCCTGCGCGTAACAACCGCCCGGTTCCCCCGGGTCCATCCCCGGATGTCGCCCATGCGGGTTTCCGATCGGCCCAGCCTGAAGGGGCAACAGCCGCACCTGCGCAATCAGGGCCCGTGCTGGTCGGTTGGCCAAGACAGCTCACCTGGAGTGATTTCAATGACATCCAAAGCCGTCCCGACGGCGAATCGGAGGATGCAAGAATCTCAATGGGATTCCGTCCCGGCACGATCAGAGTAGAGCGGGATGGATCTGAATACAGATTCGGTGAAATGGAGTTCAGCATGGTATTGAATGCCGCGGGCTCTTGGGTCGTTGCCTCTGGTAAAACGGATCAACTGCTCGCTCATGAACAGGGGCATTTCGATATCGTGGGTCTCTGCTATCGGGATCTTGTGGCGGAGGCCAGGCGTTTGCGGGGGAGCTCACGCAACAGGCTGATTCGGGCAATGCGCCGGCAGATGAGCGAGGCTGATGGACGTGCGGAGAGTTTAACCCGGGAATACGAGACCCAAACCGAGCATGGGCGCAACGCATCCAATCAGCAGGCATGGCAGAATCAAATCGCAGCGAGTCGGCAGACTGGTGTTCCTTTGATAGCGCCACCCAGTTTGACGGAGTCACCATAAGCCATGAGACCAGTGTCCTGAAAAACCACTACTGATGAAGCCACTATTTTTCGCTATGCTTAATTGATCTGGCAGGAGAGATGGATGGCCTTCACACAGAGCAATCGTCAGCTACAGGTAAAGACCCCGTTGGGCCCGGATGAACTCTTGATCCTCAAGATGGAGGCGCGGGAGGAGCTGGGTCGATTGTATGAGTTTACGGTGGATCTGCTGAGTGACAACGAGTCG
>NATV01000004.1 GCA_003094535.1 gamma proteobacterium symbiont of Ctena orbiculata
TTTTTTTTTACCGGCTACAGGCTATAAGGGGGGGAATGTAATCGACTGAATACAGATGAGGAGATACCATGTCAGAAACCTTTCCCGCCTACCTGATTTCGAAGAGCGACAGCGGCCAGGTCGCTGAATTGAAGCAGATCACCCTGGATGAGTTGATGGATGGGGATGTCATCGTCAAGGTGGAGTACTCAACCCTCAACTACAAAGATGGTCTTGCATTGACCGGAAAGGCTCCGGTGGTACGGCGCTTCCCCCTGGTCCCAGGCATCGATTTCGCCGGCAGCGTGGTCAGTTCCGATCATCCCGGATTCAAGCAGGGCGACCAGGTGGTACTGAATGGCTTTGGCGTGGGTGAGGTGCACAGCGGTGGTTATGCCGGGATGGCAAGGGTGAAAGGGGATTGGCTGGTTGCACTGCCGGAAGGCTTTACCCCGCGCCAGGCCATGGCCGTGGGTACCGCGGGCTATACCGCCATGCTGTGCGTAATGGCCTTGGAACAGCATGGTGTAACCCCGGAGAGCGGTGAGGTGCTGGTCACCGGCGCAGCAGGCGGTGTCGGCAGCGTGGCGGTCTCGATTCTCTCCCGGCTCGGCTATCAGGTGACCGCATCGAGCGGCAGGGCGTCTCAGACTGAGTACCTGATCGGTCTGGGCGCCCACCAGGTCATCGACCGCGGCGAATTCAGCGGCAAGGTCAAACCCCTGGCAAAGGAGCGCTGGGCCGCAGCCATCGACGTCGCGGGGGGCAATACCCTGGCGAACCTGCTCAGCCAGATCAACTACGGCGGCGCCGTCGCCGCCTGCGGCCTGGCGGAATCGATGGATCTTCCCGCCTCCGTGGCGCCCTTTATTCTCAGGGGCGTAACCCTGTACGGTATAGATTCGGTAATGGCCTCCATCGAAAAGCGCCAGCGGGCATGGCAGAGGCTGGCAAAGGACCTGGATCTCGAGCAGCTGGAGAAGATGATCGTCGAGATCCCTTTCGAAGAGTTGCCCGCCGCGGCGGCAGCGATACTGGAAGGCCAGGTGCGCGGCCGCGCCCTGGTGAGGATTCCGAGCTGAGTAGCAATCATACAGAGAAGGATTTCGAGACTGTACCGAGTAAGGAGTAGCGATATGAAGAATAAAGAGAAAAAGCTGAAGAAAAAACTCAAGCAAGAAAAAGAGAAATTGAAACGCAGGCCCAAGGCTTTGGATGATGCCGTTGTTCAGACCTTGACCGACAAGATAAAGAGGCTCAAGTCGGAGCTGAAAGATCGCGAGAAGTTGATCGGGAGCCTGCAAAAGCGGTTGCAAAAATCAGCGGGTAAAAGCGAGAGGAGTGATAATAAAAATGACAAGCAGAAAGGGATAAGCGGTGCCGCAAAGTTACTCCGCTCCCAACGAACCGCACGCATCGGTGTCGCGCAGAAACAGGCATGGAAGCAACATGGATTTCTCCGCGACAGATACGAATATCACCTGGAGAACGGCCAGGAGAAGGAGACGGCAAGGGTCATGGCAAACCAGGACCTCAGAGACAGCTTCGGTGACGAAGCAGGCTATTCGGAGCAGGAGTTGGAGAATATTTTATCCTGACCTGGGATGAATGGTTACAAGTAACACGATAAAAAAATCATTGCTGAGTCAGTTGTCTGATGCTTTGAACTGGTTGCTGTCAAGCCTTGTATGAGGCGGAGGCAGTCATCAGTAGCACATTGCGGGGTGGTTTTAGCGCTAACCTCAGACGTCGCCGTATTGAAAGTGAAGCATCTTGGTTGCGGTTCTGTAACATGGCTTTGCTACTTTTTTACCATCGCCGGTATAAATCGCAAACGGATAACTCCTGTTGTGATTTCGTCTGTTGTTGAGTCAAAGAGGCACCTGATTCGCCAGCACCCATGCCCATGCTTCTCGACGATCAACGCAATAGACAGATCCTGGACGGTTTCCGCGCTATCGGAATACTGCTGGTCATCCTTTTTCATTCGCTGCTGATCTCGACAAAGCTTGTACAGAAGAGTGGCGGGACGAATAACGATTTTACTGGTATAGACGCGCTTATCGACGCCTTCCCCAGGGCGCTGAATATTGCCTGGCACGCGGTGGGATCGGAAATGATCTTCCTGGTCTCGGGATTTCTTCTTTCCTACCTGCTTTTCCGCGAGTACTATCGGAAAGGGGGCATCGATCTTTACGATTTTTTTGTACGACGCCTCTCCCGCATTATCCCGCTCTATCTGATAGCGCTGATGCTCTATGGGCTTGACATGCACTACAGCCTCGAAGACCTTGCCCTGAATCTCCTGTTTATCAGCAAGGCATTTGATATGAAGACCATCATCCCTGTCGGCTGGTCCCTCGAGGTGATGATGCAGGTCTATGTGTTGCTGCCTTTCCTGGTGATACTGGTTATGCACAATCGCCGGCCGGTCTTACTGATGTCGGTACTGATGCTGCTGAGTCTGCTACCGAGATGGATTGCGCTTAGCCTGAGTCAAGGTGAATACCTGATCCCGGTGTATGAACTCATCTACCAGGGCGGGGGTTCCTCCAGGCTTCAGCAGGACCTCTATTTTCTGACGATCTACCGGGCCACACCCTTTCTGATGGGACTCTTGATCGCCTACCTGGCAGTGTTCCGCGCCGATTGGTTGTGCAATTTTTTCTCCAAGCCGTTGTTATCGTCCGGACTCCTTGTACTGGGCGTTATCCTCGTTGCATTGAGCAGCGGTGTTTCGATACAGGACAAAGACGCCTGGGCCTATACCAGCATCTCACAAGAGTTCTGGTTGTGGTTCTGGACCTTTCATCGCTTTGTTTTCGCCAGCGGGATCTCCCTGCTGATGCTTGCAATCCTGCACAACACCCAAGGCTTGGCAAGAAGCATCGGAGGCCTTTTTCAGTGGAATCTGTGGGGAATGTTCTCCCATAATATCTATTCCATCTATCTTTTTCATTTCATCTGCTTGATCCCCGCTGCATTGTTGGTGCTTGTGCCGCAGAGTCTTGACCGCATGGAGATCTTTGTTTCCCAACCGAAAGAGTTGATCCGGATGATCGATCATATCTCCGTAATTGAGGTTCTTCTGATTTTTTTCCTGACCGCGTTTTTCTCCGTAAAGCTCGCGGTCTGGATCACACGCTATGTTGAGAAACCATCCCAGGAATGGATACGTCGTCGGTTTGCGCAGCAGCAAGCTTGATGGACCTTGGTTTATGTGAGTACAATAAGTTAGAAGCTGGAATGAAAATTGTTAAGCAACCTAACATATTGAAAATATTAGATAAAAAAAGAAAGATCATTTGAATACAACTCGCAATGCAAGCTATTGAAACCCTGCGATTGCAATCGACAGGGAACAATTATAGAACAATAGTTGGCATAATACATTACTTGTTTCGTCGTCCTACGAAGTCACTGTTATGTGCCTTCAGCTCTGTTTAATAAGGAAGCAAAATGATAAAAATCTCTATAAGCATTGATGTTTCAAACTTAAAACAAGCCGAGTGTTTTTACATAGAGGCTCTCGGGTGCAAAAAGCTAAGAGACCAAGGTGAAAATATGTCGGTTATTTCAACTGAAAACTGCGATATATATCTACAAGAAAAAGAAGTTGGGACAAAACCAGTTCCATCAGATACCGTAGTACGTGAATATTCTCGTCATTGGACGCCAGTCCATTTAGATTTTCTCACCGAAAATGTAGACGAGGTTGTTGAAAAAGTCATTCAATTAGGCGGGCAACATGAAGGAGGAGAAAGTGGTGAATGGGGTTCCATCGCATATTGCGCAGACCCATTTGGGCACGGTTTCTGTGTGATTAATGAATAAACACATAACAAGTCAATCAACGATGCGCCTTCGGCGCCGTACGGGGAAAAGCGCCGCCGGTTATTAGGACGTTGAGGCTGTCGGAAAACCCCAAAATTCGATAAAATTACATAGACAGTAACGGTGCACGGAGAAAGGACGATGGCACGTTATAAGGACTACAACTACGATCAG
>NATV01000005.1 GCA_003094535.1 gamma proteobacterium symbiont of Ctena orbiculata
GGTCGATTGTTTTTTACTGGGTTAAGTTTGACACGCCTCAGACAGATACTGATGGCGATGGACCCTATTCAGAAGGAGAGATAGAAGCGGAATACATAAAGCTCATTAGCTGATTGCATCTTGAATCGATGTGGAAGTTTCAGAAGATACTAGTTGTAGATAACTCACATATGTATTGAACGTCAGAAGCAGGTGTGAGAGCTAAAGTTTGTCGGGAAAGTAGAAAGGTGACAGATAATCCACAACAATACCATGCATTACAAGCCCAACTCGGTTTAAGGCACGGCATACCCTTTACACCCAACTGGTCGGCCGGGGCGGATTTCATGCGGATCATCGTCGATGCCTGTCTCCAAAACAGACCCAAACAGATCATGGAGTGCAGCAGCGGTTTAACCACCCTGATGCTGGCCCGCTGCTGCCAGATCAATGGGGTTGGCCATGTGATCAGCCTCGAGGATGGCCTGCAGTATGCCGATAACACCCGTGGCTATATCGATCGATACGGTCTTGGTGACTACGCCTCGGTGATCCATGCGCCTTTGCAGGATACGGTTGTGGATGGCACCAACTACAAATGGTACTCAACGGACGACATCCCCGAGGCGGGCATCGACATGCTGGTTATCGACGGGCCTTCAGGATTCATCCAGAAGAACTCGCGCTATCCTGCGCTTCCGCTCTTTCATCCTCGCTTGTCGGAACACTGCGTGATCTATCTGGACGATGCCGCGAGAGAGGATGAGCAGGCGATTGTCACCCTGTGGCAGGCGCGCTATCCGGAGCTGAAACATGACTTTCGCGTTACCGCAAGAGGTTGCTCGATCCTCTCGCGTTAGTCTGATGCGACCTCCGCTGTCAACTCGTCTTAACTCCCGTCGCCTGGCATCGTCAACATTTCAGACACCTCAAGCGTGCCGCCATACGCCAGGTGCGGACAACTCTTGAGCAGTTCCAATGCAGCCTCCATGTTTTCTGCCTCAATAATGGAGAATCCCATAATCGGATTGGAGGCGTGTTCTTCTGAGACACCGTTCGGGGTCAATATCCTGGTGATGCCAACCGGCGTGCCCGGGTTGGTCAGCGTGGGGCCGAGCGAGTCGGCCCAGGCCTGCCACTTGGCCATCCCTTCAGCCCCCTCTTCCGGTGTCTCCGGCATCTTGCCGCCGTGGTAAGTGAAGATGAATTCCGGCATTGTATCGCTCCTCTGTCTAGGTCGTTTTTCTGAATATCAGCCCCGGCGCGGTGCCGGTCAAGATGAATTGAACGGTCTGAAAGGCCGTGTGAGAAAATAGAAACTGCCCAACCGGTTCGATCTGAAACTTGGCTGCGGTGGCAAAGCCCATGGCGGTGTAGGTCATCAGGCCGATGATGAGGCTGAACTTGATTCCCTGAATAATGGGTGAGCCCTGTTTGTAATAGAAGGGGTAGAGATAACCGATTACAACCCCCTGGATCAGGATCGCGGCAACACCCAGGATCATGATCGGCTCTTCACGCTGGAAGGCACCCCAGGAAGTATAGTGATCGTGAAACCAGATCATGTGCCAGGGATAGGCCCAGGCCATGGTGATGACGAAGTAGGCAACAATGAACAGGCCGAGTTTTTTCATTGTTTTACCCTAGTCGGGTTGCGTCAATAGGAGTTGGGTCTGCCGCCCAGGTCGTCCAGGTGTTGTTTCAGGCTGCCGGCGATATAGTGGTCCCAACCCGTTTTGCAGATCTCGTAACAGGCCATCTCGGGGGTTAAGCCGATATGGGTAAGGGCTACGGTGCACACTTCATCCTGCTCGGTGATTTCAAACTTCAGGATTGTGCCCAACCACTCTTCCGGATCCGCCAGCGAATCCGACACCATGTTCGATTCGCAGCAGAGGAGCTCAATCACATGTGGGCTGTTCAAGGTGACGGCCTCGAAAACCCAATAGGAGGGACCGCCAAAGTCTGTCTTGGCGCGATCGCCGATGTTGGAGAAGCGGTTGCTCATCGGCGTCCACCAGGCCGACATCTCCTGGGTTATCGCCCTGTAGGCACGATCGGCGGAGACTGAACAGCAGATTGAGGATCGGTAATCGGTCAATTTTGGTGCTCCCTTGGATTCCCGCAGGCTGCACAACACTCCGCTGCGTCGGTTGTTGTTGGTGGAAGGGGTATTTGCCCCGTGCAATAATAATTCTATAATGAAAGTATTCTAGTAAAACAATTCTATTCTGCAAGTGTTATTTCATGGTAGCCAAGAGCGAGCATAAACAGCGTAGCCAGTGTCCCATCGCCTGTGCCCTGGATCTAATCGGCGACCACTGGACCCTGCTGGTTGTCCGCAACCTGATGTTTCTCGGGATTCATGAATACAAGGATATGTTGAAAATGGAGGAGCAGATCTCCAGCAGTATCCTCTCCAATCGCCTGCGGAAACTGCAAAACGACGGCTTGGTCGACGCTCTGCCGCATCCGCTGAGTCAACGCCGCAAGCTCTACTTTCTCACCGCGAAGGGCAAGGACCTGATCTATCTGATGACCGAACTTGTCATCTGGTCAAACAACTACCTTGAGACGGTTGCTATCCCGGAAGATAAAAAACGGCTTATCGAGCATGCGCCTGACAGGTTCATTGAGATTACCTTGAAGGAGCTTGATGCCTGGGAAAAGCAGTATGCTGCAAGCTAGATCCTGTCTGCTGCAATCCCATCGTACCAAAGAACAAAACCGGCATCGCTATCAGTTCGCTTGGGTCGCCCCGTTCTCGAGCACCATAGACTCCATCAGGTCGATGAACTTCTGCTGATAGCGGCGCAGGTACTTGTCCTTGTGGTAGGCAACCCAGGTGGTCTCCCAGGGGAGCATGTTACCGAGGTCCCTGATCTCCATATCCCTGTCCTGTTCTTCTGAATAGGCCATGCTTGCAATGAGGCCGACTCCCATGCCCTCGCGTACGTAGGTCTTGATGACATCGGTATCGGCAGCGGTCAATACCACGTTGGGCTGCAGGCCGGCCCGGGCAAAGGTGGTCTGCATATGACTGGCGCCGGTAAAGCCGAAGGTGTAGGTGATCAGGGGGTAGTCGCAGATGCGTTCCAGGGAGAGGGATTTCTCCGCCAGCACCGGATGGCCCTTGAGGGCGATAAGGCTTCGGTTCCAGCGATAACAGGGGATGGCATTGAGCGAGGAGTGATCCCCAAGCTCCTCGGTACAGATGGAGAAATCGACCCGGTCGTTGATCGCCATCTCCACCAGTTCCTGGGGTGTGCCCTGGTGAATCTGCAGGCTGACGGCAGGGAAGTTCGGGCGAAAGGCGCGGATCACGGCAGGCAATACGTAGCGTGCCTGGGTGTGGGTGGTGCCGATGCGCAGAACACCGCTGCTCTCCTCGACATGGTCGCGGCCGACGGCGAGGATGTTTTCTCTGATCGCAAGGGACTGTCGTGCATAGTTGAGTACCTCTTCCCCGGCTGCCGTCAGGGCGATCAGCCGTTTCCCCTTGCGTACGAAAAGCTGTGTTCCCAGCTCCTTCTCCAACTGGGCCAGATGCTGGGAGACGGCAGACTGCACCAGGAAGAGCTGCTTGGCTGCCAGGGTTACGTTGAAGCCGGACTCCGCCAGGGCCACCAGTGAATTGAGTTGACGCAGTTCCATATCTTTTATCCAGATAATTAATCAAAATTAATTACTTCAAAAGATATAACTCCTCTACCAATATTGCTACCCAATTCTTCCTTACATATGCAATCCGGAGTTGCATCGCCATGGAAAACAGAGCCATGCCCCAATCCATCTTGCCGGCCCATCCGTTGGACGGCTTGCAGTTCAACTGCCTGCAGCAGGCGGTTGAAGGTTTGAACAGCGAGCAGTTGGCCTGGGCCAGCGGTTATCTGGCCGGACTGGGGGCGGTGCGGCCCGCGATCGGCGAGGCAGCCAACGAAGCGCCCCTACTGACCATCCTCTTCGCCACCCACGGCGGCAATGCCCGCGGCGTGGCGGAGGCCCTGGCCGACGGCGCAACCGGGCGTGGCCTGGCGTCTCGCCTGGTATCGGCGGAGGGTTACCGGGCCCGGGATCTGACCAAGGAGCGGTTGCTGGTCGTG
>NATV01000006.1 GCA_003094535.1 gamma proteobacterium symbiont of Ctena orbiculata
TCCATGAATGACCAGAATGAATCACCCCCGATTTCCACGCGCTCCTCGACAAGCTCGGTTTCGATATTCACGAGGTAATTGTCGTAAACGGTCTCTCGCTCGTGTTTCAAAGGCGTCGGGCAGTAACAGGTTTCAAACCATTCGATTGTATTTGGGCCGGTGATCCTCGCCTGTTTCATCGATGACACGATCTCTGCGCCATCGGGTTTTTGCTTCGCTACCGTTCCGTCAACTAAAACCTCATGGAAGGCCGGAAGCTTATTGAGGATGAATTTCGCTCTTACTCGATATTCCACGATTGCCTAGAGACCTTTTGCGTCAGCCGATCCTATGGATTGGTAGGGACGAGTGCGCCGGCTGGAGATGAATGCTAAGGGGTATGTGACGCTTTTTCTGAGATTCTAGCGTTAAATTTATCCTTATTAACTATATACCTTTCATGGGTTCCCTTGGAAATGAGCTCAACGCTATCATGAGCTTCAACCTTGAAAATAAGCTTTCTGCCTTCTACTTTTGTCAACTCAACCTTGGCAGTTACCTCTAAACCGGGCGGGGTGGCTGCCTCGTGACTTACATCGATGTGTATGCCGACTGTCTGCTCAGCAGGCCAATCAAGATGCGGATTGATGGCTTTGATACATGCCCACTCAATGAAGCCCACCAAAAACCCCGTGGCGAATACTTCCGGCATGAGTATAAATTCCTCGGATTCCGGGTAGAGGTTGGGAACCGTTTTTGTCTTAGGAACCAGGAATCTGTGCTCATAGGTAATGCCGGGCTTGAGTGATTCTTTCATTTTCTTTTTCCTGTTTTGCAGCGCCGGATTAATCCGGGTCATAGATATAACCGCTGATACTGGAATTATATGAAGTATTTGAATGGGAGTTCTATCCATAGTTGACACGGAAACTGATCGTCGAGCCGCTTCATCAAGTTTGAAGCAATACCAGGTCAACCTTGTTGATCAAAATCGCCTTGCCGTCAGCGGAAAGGGCTCGGAACGGGTCGATTGAAGTGGATAACAGGGCAGTGTTCGCTAATATTCAGGGAAGTAGGGCCAGTGACAGCTCAATCAGTTGTCACCGACCCTTTTTCTCGTGAAACTCACGACCGGCCCATGCCGAGGCATTCGATGCTATTGGCGCTCGTCCGCCTCTTCGCCGATTTCCCACTGCTCGACATGAACCTCGATCACCTTGCCACTGGCTGCATCGACTTCGACCTTGAACTCGGTTCCACCCTCATCCACAACGTCGATTTCGTAACTGGCATCACCGTTGGTTTCAATCTCGAACTCGATCTCTTCGATCTTACCCGGATAGAGTTCCAACACGGTGTCACTGGCCTGCTTGGCAGTGACCTTCGCATTTTTCTTGAATAGAGGATCGTCTGCGGACTCAACCTCCTGCTCCATCTCATAGATCATGCCGTTCTCTGCATCGCACATGAACTCCCACTCCCTCCCGTTGGCGGCACGCACCTCGATCTCGTAGGTAGGACGGCCCTCTGCCGATGGGTTGAGGAATTCGACTTTGACAAAGTCGCCAGCCTTGATCTGACTGGCGGCGTGCAGGCAGTCATCAAGAGAGGCTGCACTGGATCCCGGGCTTAAAAAGGTCGCAAAGGTCGAAAAAGCAATGGGCAGTACAAAGTGTGTTGACTTGCGATTGGTATAGAACATAACTTACTCCGCTATAGTGGAATTGAGTCAAACTGTCTATCTGGCGATTGAGTATCGACTTCCTCCAGGCCGCGACTCACCTTGGAAACAATCTTCATTATTATTTGAAGGGCTGATCTTGCCCCATTGATGTGGATAAATTCAAGCCTTGGACGAAGGTGGGCCTTTATTGCAGGGTACGGGGGACGTCCATATAAAGCTCGGGCAATTACTGTTTCAATAAAAACGCTTCAACCATTCCTGGGTAATGACAAGATGGTGACTCCGAAGCAAATTTTAGCAGGGTATCCCCTATTCCTTTTATCTATTCAGAATAACCATGCATAGCTTATCTCGAGCTCTGTCTGCTCCATATAGAGCGTGCCTGTCTGTCCGCTGGTATTCGGATTGGTGCCCTTGACCTCTTCCCTGGGTGAATACATCAGCGACAGCGAAATCTCATGCGCTTTCGAGAGCTGTCGGGTGAAACCGACGGTGTAGTGATCCCGCCCCACGGCCGGCGCCAGAATATTCAGCAGCGCCTGGTTTGGCGGTACGATCTGGTTGCCGTGGCTGTAGCCTGCGCGCAGCACGGTTTGGGTGTCGTACTGCCAGCGGATGCCGGCTTTGACTACCTTCGCATCCCGCCAGCCGCCGCCGATGCCGTCATCGGCGCCGAGGATCGGGGCCGTCAATGGGACATCGTTCGGATTGCCCACCGACGCAATGTTGCTGTAGTAGATGCGTTGGTAATCGAGCGCTAGCTCCAGACCGTCATGGAGCCGAAACGACGCGCCTGCCTGGAAAGTGGCGGGAATATCGAAATCGCCCTGCTCCGCGAACAGCCCGCGGTAGTCGTCGAACTCTGTCATCCGCAATCTGGACTGAACACTCAGACCCAGGGCGAGCCCGTCGACAGGCCGGTAGTTGACGCCGAGATTGAGTCCGAAACCGTGGGCGTAGTCAAAGCCGTTGCCGGTCACGTCGTCCGGATAGAAGGAGACCGCGCCGAAGGGGTTCAATCCTCTCGCCCTGAAGGCCTGCAGTGCAACGATCGGTGCTATGCCCAGCGCCAGGTTGTCGGAGACCCGGTGCGAATAGGGTAGATGCAGCGCCATTTGATAGAGGTCGACGCCGGTGGGCGCAGTCGCCTCCCAGCCCGGGCGTTGGAAATATCTGAATATCTCGTCATCGTATTCCGTATTGAGTCCGTTCATGACAAGCGCGACACCGATCGCATTGGCTTCATCCAACTGCCGGCTGTAGGCAAACTGGGGAATGAGAAAGAGACTGTTGTCACTGTCGTAAGTCATGGGGGCGATCTGCACGGGCCCGGTGGCGTCGTCATTGGCACGGAAGCCCCGGTCGGGGAGAAACAGGGAGGCGCCCAACTCCAATCGTTCGCCCGCCAATATCAGATTGGCGGGATTCAGCGCGCCGCTTGCCGCATCCTCCCCAAGCGATACCCCCGCACCTGCCATACCCTTGCTTTTCGTGCCGATGCCGTGGGAAAAGTAACCGTTGGTGGCGTGGAGGTTTGCGCTGAACAGCAGCAGGAGAAGGAGCATTCTTTTCATGATTATTCCCGGGGGGCATACAACAGATAGATTCGTACATAATAGTACCGAATCTCAATCGCAAAGACACATACTCTAAATCTACATCCAGTACGGCTATAGACACGGCGCAGCCGGGAACGGTGCACGCAGATGGTCCTGCCCCTAACCTTCTGCGGAGAGAAGATGCTTGTCGCGCATAGCTACGGGAACCAAAGCAGCACCAGGCCCACTGCCGCAGGCAAGGCCTGAACATAGAGAATCGCGCGGCTGGCGGTGAACGCCCCGAAAAGCCCCGCTATGAGCACACAACACAAAAAGAATGTCAGCACTTCAAGGCCGGAGCTGCCGAGGGAGAGTCCCCAGACCAGTCCAGCGGCAAGAAATCCGTTGTACAGACCCATATTTGCTGCCAGTATCTTGGAGGATCGCGCTTGCTCGAGTGTTTGACTGAAGATCTTCAAACCCACAGGTCTATCCCACAAGAACATCTCGAGCACGAGAAAACAAACATGGAGCACAGCCACCAAGGCTATCGTGATGTGGGTAATGATGGTTATGGTTGATACCTCCCTTTGCTCCAGTGCGCCATTAGCGGTGGACTATGTAGAAGATGAATGGGGTATGACCCCTGTCTTTCACGTCCGGGTCAACAGACGGAATTAAAATATTCTATAATTTTTTACACCCCTGCAAAAGAATAGGCTTTTCGTCCTAGGTGGTTTTTTACAATCAGCATGAATGACGAGATACCGCAAAACGGCAGCCTGAACGTCATAGACGGCGTGGAGCGCATCTTCTATGACGGCTACTGGATCAAGCGTTACCATGCGCCGGTCGACAGCCTGACCGATAAAAAGCTGCTGATCCAATCCCTCACCCGCCGCCTGTTCAACCACATGGAGCACGGTATCAATATCCCGGGGCGCCTGCTGGACAAGGTCAGGGCGGATTACCAGGCCGAAATCGATCCCGGCAAAAAGCGGGTCAGGGGCGCGATGCTGGCAGGTGCGTTGTTCAACCGGGCCGCGGATATCTTCAACCAGCTGGTTGAGCTTGAAGCCTGTGGTGTGCAGATAAAATCCGACAACGACCTGATGCGCACCTGCGGAGAGTGTCTGCAGGAGGCGTTGGAACTCGGCAAACTGGTCCGTCACCGTAACGGCAGCGCCGGAA
>NATV01000007.1 GCA_003094535.1 gamma proteobacterium symbiont of Ctena orbiculata
CAAAATCGTCGCGGGCAGTTTGCGGCGACGATCGATACGCACAAAGACGTTGTCCTTCGGATCGAACTCGAAATCGAGCCAGGAACCGCGGTAGGGGATGACCCGCGCGGAGAAGAGCAGCTTGCCCGAGGAGTGGGTCTTACCCCGATCATGGTCGAAGAATACGCCCGGCGAGCGGTGCAGCTGCGAGACGATGACCCGCTCCGTGCCGTTGATGACAAAGGTGCCGGTATCGGTCATCAGGGGAAGCTCCCCCATGTAGACTTCCTGCTCGCGGATATCCTTCACCACCTTGGAACCAGCGGGCGCCTCTTTGTCGTAGATCACCAGTCGCACCAGGACCCGCAACGGTGCGGCGTAGGTGGTTCCTCGCAGTTGACACTCTCGGACGTCAAAAACGGGTTCGCCGAGCTTGTAGTTGACATACTCGAGTACGGCATTGCCCGAATAGCTGGTTATCGGCATTACCGATTTGAATGCCGCATGCAGGCCGATATCCTGGCGCTCTTCAGATGGCACGCCATCCTGTAGGAAACCGCGGTAGGAGTCGATCTGGGTTGCTAAAAGAAACGGTACATCCAGGATGCTGGGTCGTTTACCGAAGTCTTTGCGGATCCGCTTTTTTTCGGTGAAAGAATAGGCCATGCTGCCGTCCCTCAGTGTCAAAGGCTTTGTGGTTGCGAAGTCAAAATCCGACGTCCCGCCGTTTGATGAACAACGCCTAAAAATTTCGCTTGCCCGAGTCGATCAGACCCAGGCGGCGGGCACCCGGGGTTCCCGGCTATCCAGGAACCGCGAAACACCCGTTTAAGAAGCGGGAAAAGGCCGGTGGCTCACGCCACCAGCCCCAACCGCAACTCGCTGCAGACGATCGAGACCGAAATCTTATTTGATCTCGGCTTTGGCGCCTGCCTCTTCCAACTGCTTTTTGGCCTCTTCAGCCTCTTCCTTGCTGACACCTTCCTTCAGCGTGGACGGTGCACTTTCAACCGCCTCCTTCGCCTCTTTGAGGCCCAGTCCGGTCATCCCGCGAACAGCCTTGATGACGGCGATCTTGTTGCCGCCGATCTCAGCCAGTACCACGTCGAACTCGGTTTTCTCTTCCGCAGCGGCTTCAGCGCCGCCGGCTGCTGCCACCGGTGCAGCGGCTACGGCCGCAGCCGCGGAAACACCAAATTTCTCTTCCATTGCCTCGATCAGCGCGACAACGTCCATCACCGACATCTCGGCGATCGCGTCGAGGATCTCTTCTTTAGAAACAGCCATTGTTGAACTCCTGAAAAATTGTTTGCACGTTTAGGTGTAATAGATAAAGCCGATCAGGCCGCCTCTTTGGCGTCCTTGATCGCAGCCACAGTCCGGACCAGCTTGCCGGGCACTTCGTTCATCGTGCGAGCCAGCTTCTCGATCGGCGCCTTCATGACGGCCATCAGCATGCTGATCGCCTGCTCATAGGTCGGCATCGTGGCCAGGGCATCGATATCACCGGGCGCAAGTAATTTACCGCCGATGGATACCAGCTTGACCTCGAGAAGCTTATGCTCCTTGGCAAAGTCCTTGATGACGCGAGCCGCCGAACCCGGATCCTCCTGGGAGAAGGCGAGGATCAAAGGACCCGTCATACCCTCCTGCATACAGGCAAAATCGGTGTTTTCGACCGCGCGCTTGGCGAGCGTGTTTCTCACCACCCGCAGATAGACACCGCTGTTACGCGCTTCGCGTCGCAACAGGGTCATCTCTTCAACGGACAACCCCCGATATTCGGCAGCTATCGCTGACAACGCACTACTCGCTACGTCATTGACTTCGGCAACGATGGCTTTCTTTTGCTCAAGATTGAGTGGCAAAGTCGTTACCTCCTGATAATGGGGAAATATCTCATTCCCAAACACATACGCGGCACCCAGGGCGCCACAACCACACGCACACCATCACCAGGAAATTCCTGATTGGGGGCGCTCCGTCTGCGCAGGCGACGATTAAGCATGCCGGTCCATGCACCTGCGGTCTTTGACAGCACCGGCCATGCCGGTACCCCAAAGTTCTGCTTCGCTTCCAGGCACCCGATCCAAGTTACCTGGCAGCCTAAATTTTCTATCAAATGGCAAGGCTTGACTGATCCAGGGTCAAACCGGGCCCCATGGTCGAGGAGACCGTAATCTTCCTCAGATAGACACCCTTTGCCGAGCTTGGTTTGGCCTTCACCAGCGCCGCCAGCAGAGATTCCAGGTTCTCCTTCAACTTCTGCGCTTCGAAATCGACCTTGCCAATGGTGCAATGGATGATGCCCGCCTTGTCCGTACGATAGCGCACCTGACCGGCCTTCGCGTTCTGTACCGCCTCCGCCACATTGGGGGTAACGGTGCCGACCTTGGGATTGGGCATCAGGCCGCGGGGACCCAGAATCTGTCCCAGCTGGCCCACGACCCGCATCGCATCGGGTGAAGCGATCACCACGTCGAAGTCCATGTTGCCGCCCTTGATCTCTTCGGCAAGATCCTCAAAGCCGATCTTGTCGGCACCGGCCTCTTTCGCGGCATCGGCATTCGCACCCTGGGCAAACACCGCAACTTTCACCGTCTTTCCGAGGCCGTGGGGCAACACCGAGGCACCACGAACCACCTGATCCGATTTACGCGCATCGACACCCAGGTTGACGCTGACATCAATGGACTCATTGAATTTCACCGTCGACAACTCTTTCAACAGGCCGAAGGCCTCATCCGCCGGATAGATCTTTCCGCTCTCCAGCTTTTCACGGATCGCCTTGGCGCGTTTCGTCTGCTTGGCCATGATTCTACTCCACCCCTTCCACGTTGAGACCCATCTGCATCGCGCTGCCGGCAATGGTGCGCACCGCCGCGTCCATATCCGCAGCCGTCAGGTCCGGCATCTTGGTGGTGGCGATCTCCTCAAGCTGCTGACGCGTCACCGTGCCGACCTTGGTGGTGTTGGGCGTGGAGCTGCCTTTCTGCAGACCCGCCGCCTTTTTCAGCAATACGGATGCCGGCGGTGTCTTGGTTATGAAGGTGAAGGAGCGGTCGTTGTAGACAGTGATCACCACCGGAATGGGCAATCCCTTCTCAACGCTCTGGGTCTTCGCATTGAAGGCCTTGCAGAACTCCATGATATTGACGCCGTGCTGACCCAGGGCGGGGCCAACCGGCGGACTCGGATTTGCTTCACCAGCCTTCACCTGAAGCTTGATGTAAGCCATTATCTTCTTAGCCATGTCTACCTCTGTGTCGGGTGCAAGCGCCTTGGACTTTCACCTCGGCTCCCCGTTTTCAGTCAAAAAATTCAGTTGCGCCGCTTAGCCCTTCTCGACCTGGCCGAACTCCAGATCAACCGGGGTCGAGCGGCCGAATATCAGCACCGATACCTTCAAACGGCTCTTGTCGTAGTCGACCTCCTCGACCACGCCGGTGAAATCGTTGAAGGGCCCATCGATGACGCGGACCACTTCGCCGGGCTCGAAAAGCACCTTTGGCCTCGGCTTCTCCACACCCTCCTGCACCCGCTGCAGGATGGCGTTCGCCTCTTTTTCGGAGATCGGCGCAGGGCGGTCGCCGGTACCGCCGATAAAACCCATCACTTTCGGCACATCCTTGACCAGATGCCAGGTATCGTCGGTCATCTCCATCTGCACCAGCACATATCCCGGGAAGAACTTGCGTTCGCTCTTGCGCTGCTGACCGGCGCGCATCTCCACCACCTCTTCGGTGGGCACGAGAATTTCACCGAACTTGTCCTCCATGCCGTAGCGCTCGATACGCTCCTTGAGGGAACGCTGAACCTGGGACTCAAAGCCGGAGTAGGCGTGTACCACATACCAACGCATTGCCATAACGCCCCCTTATCCAGTACCGGTCAGCGCCTTGAGAATCGCACCCAGCATCATATCGAACAGCCAGAGCACAATTCCCATGATCAGCACCATGACAAATACAATCAGCGTGGTCTGCACCGTCTCCTGACGACTGGGCCACACCACCTTGCGCACCTCGATCCTGGAAGCGGAGGCAAACTCCCACACCGTACGTCCCACTGTGGTCTGATAGGTGATAAACGCAGCGACAGCAACCAGGGCCAAGAGACCCAGGACACGTAATAGTTGCGAGTAGCTATCGAGGTAGTAGAAACCGTAAATACCACCCACGATGATCCCTACCGCAAGCGCCAACTTGACGGTATCGAGACTCGACGCCTCTACCTGGGACTTCGAATTCATAATTCCATATGCCGATATATATGGCAGGCCAAGAGGGAATCGAACCCCCAACCTGCGGTTTTGGAGACCGCTGCTCTACCAATTGAGCTATTGGCCTTAAAATAGTAAAAGCGGGGCGAGTCCGCGACTCACCCCGCAAGCTTCTCTATCGAATTTACTCGATAATCTTGGATACCACACCGGCACCCACGGTCCGGCCGCCTTCGCGGATCGCAAAGCGCAG
Source organism: gamma proteobacterium symbiont of Ctena orbiculata (assembly GCA_003094535.1). Taxonomy (GTDB): domain Bacteria; phylum Pseudomonadota; class Gammaproteobacteria; order Chromatiales; family Chromatiaceae; genus Thiodiazotropha. The sequence continues at coordinate 4,455 of NATV01000007.1, forward strand.
ACCCTCTTCCATCGCGATCGGCGCGATCAGTTTCACCACCATCTTCACGTTGTCCCCAGGCATCACCATCTCCACCCC
>NATV01000008.1 GCA_003094535.1 gamma proteobacterium symbiont of Ctena orbiculata
CGCGCATTCGCCATCGAACCCAAGCTGCTGCTGCTGGACGAGCCCTTCGGTGCCCTCGATGCCCTGACCCGGGGCAACATCCAGGACGAACTGCTGAAGATCTGGAATGAGACCCACCAGACCGTATTCATGATCACCCACGACGTGGACGAGGCGATCCTGCTCGCCGACCGTATTCTGCTGATGACCAACGGCCCCTATGCGCGCATCGCCGAGTCGGTGAAGGTGGACATTCCCCGGCCGAGGGATCGCACCAGCATCATCCATGATCCCGGCTACTACCCGATCCGAAACCACCTGGTCGATTTCCTGGTGAAGCGCTCCAAAGAGTTGGCAGGTGGCCCCGATGTTGAGCGGGAGACCCAGGTTGAACCCGGCAAGCCCGATGGCTATGTGCGGGTATTTCCCGAGGAGGTCAATCCGGCACGGGACAATCAGGTGCTGCCAACTGAGCCGGCAGCACAGGCAGCAAATTAGTGAACCAACGAGAGAGATAGGGTATGACCGCTTGTCTTCAGGAAACCTGCAGCGAATACAACGGCGGCGATGAGCGCATGGTAGGCGACGGGCGCGTGCCAGTGACGGTGCTGACCGGGTTTCTCGGCTCCGGCAAGACTACCTTGTTGAACCGGATTCTCACCGAGCAGCACGGCAAGCGCATCGCGGTGATCGAAAACGAGTATGGCGAGATCGGCATCGACCACGAACTGGTGGTGCAGTCCGATGAAGAGATCTTCGAGATGAACAACGGCTGCATCTGCTGCACGGTACGGGGCGACCTGATCCGCATCCTCGGTCGTCTGATGCGCCGCAAGCACAAGTTCGACCATATCCTCATCGAGACCACCGGCATGGCCGATCCGGGCCCGGTGGCGCAGACCTTCTTCATGGACGAGGAGATGAAGGAGAAGCTGCGACTCGATGCCATCGTCACCCTGGTGGATGCCAAGCATGTGGTACAGCATCTGGGCGAATCCGATGAGTGCAAGGCACAGCTGGCCTTTGCCGATGTGGTCCTTGTCAACAAGATTGACCTGGTCAGTGGCGATGAGTTGGCTGCGCTGACCGAGGCGATAAAGGGGCGTAATAGACTGGCACGAATCCATCATACCCAACAGGGCGCCATCGACCTGGATAAAGTCCTGGGGATCTGCGCCTTCGACCTGGAGGCCAAGGTGGCGGAGACTCCCGGGTTTCTGCAGGAGGAGCTTCCGTTTGAGTGGTCCGGTGAGTTCGACCTGGAGGCGGGCAGCTATGAATTGGCCTTCCAGCCGGGACCCGATCCCAGTATCGATATCGTACTCGGGGCGATAGACGAAGCGCAGAGTTTCGAGGCCTGGAAAGAGAGCAGTATCCTGCTCTACTCCGGCGAGGCGGCAACGCTGGCCGATACCGGGCTGACACCGGCCAAGGCGCTCTACCGTCTACCCGTGGATTCGGTGTCAGGAGCCCGTTATCGAATTATCATCCCGAGGACTGGCCGTTATCTGCTGTTCACCCAGCATCTGCCGGAAGAGTTCGACATGGCCCTCTCCCTGAATGGTCAGACAGTCTCGGCGCTGAGGCAACAGGAGTATGCAAGCCCCCACAGCCACGACGAGAGTGTGGGTTCGGTTGGACTTCACTTGCCCGGGGATCTGGATCAGCAGAAGTTCGAGTGCTGGGTGGTCTCGCTGTTGCGCCAGAAGGGCCCTGACATCTTTCGCTTCAAAGGGATCCTGGCCCTTGCGGGTAAGAGCGAGCGTTTTCTGTTCCAGGGGGTGCATATGCTGTTCGATGGAAAATTCGGACGACCATGGAGTGGTGAGGTCAGGCATAACCAGCTGGTTTTTATCGGCCGGGACCTGGACCGCGAGGAACTGGAGAGAGGATTGGCCCAATGCAAGGGCTGAGCGCGGCGACAGCGGCGGTAACTGGTGCTGAATTGGCCTGGGCTACAGTCCTGGGCGAAAGCATAGCCCATATCGCCTGGTTGCCGTCCGGGGGGCTGTTGCTGGCAGGAACCGCGGATGGAGAGCTCTGTGCCTTCCAGCTGGATGCGGAATGGAAATTCCGTGTTCAGGCCCACCGGCAGGGAATTACCCGGGTCTCTCCCAGTCCCGCCGGCGACTGCATCGCCACCACCGGTGAAGACGGCGGCCTGCTGCTGTGGCAGGCGGAGAACGGCGAGCGCCTGCAAACCCTGGCGCGAGACCAGGGCTGGGCAGAACATCTGGCCTGGTCACCCGACGGCCGGATACTGGCCGGTGTCGCCGGCTCCCGGATCTATCTGCGCGACGCGGATGGCAAGATCAGTGAATGGGATGGCCACCCTGGCAATGTGACGGCCCTTGCCTGGGCGCCCAAGGGTAGTCGTCTGGCCAGCGCGACGAACAAAGGTGTCTATCTGTGGAACCCACGGAGTTGGCAGCCGACCCGGGTATTGAGCTTTCCCGGCGCCGCCGTATCCCTGGCCTGGAGCCATGATGGTCACGCCCTGGCGGCGGGTACTCAGGACGGCTTTCTCCACATTCGCCTGCAGCTACCCGGTGCCACACCGAGACAGCTCAGCATGAGCGGCTATCCTGGAAAGGTGTCGTCTTTGAGCTGGCATCCGAAGCAGCTACGTATCGCCAGCTGCGGAGGCAGCGACCTGGTGCTTTGGGACCTGGATGCAGAGAAGGGTGATCGACGCGCCACTCCGCTGCGTCGACACAATCACACCCTGACCACCCTGGCCTACGCGCCCAATGGCGGGTTGCTGGCCAGTGCGGACCGTAACGGCAGACTCTGTATCTGGAGCGCGGACCACCGGGTGGCCTTCGAGATGGAGCTGGGTAGCGAGATCACGGCGCTGGCCTGGCAGCCCGGTGGTCATGGATTGGCCGTGGGCAGCATCGATGGCGTAGTACGACTTTTTAACCTGGGGGATAAACATTAAGCCCCCTCCCCCCTATTCATATATGCAAGTTAGAGGCAAAGCCATGAAAAAGATAGAGATGACAGAAGCGATAATGGAAGCCAAGCTCAAGTCGGGTATGGGCTGGGAGGCCATCGCAGAGGTGGTTGGGCTGGACCCGGTGTTCGTGACATCCGCCTGCCTGGGCATGAACACCCTGGAGGCACAGTATGCCGACAAGCTCTGTACGGCCCTTGGGCTCTCGGAAGAGGTCTCCGCCACCCTGCAGCAGTTTCCCACCAAAATATGGGAGCAGACCGTACCCACCGATCCGGTTATCTACCGCTGGTACGAGATTGTCGGTGTCTACGGCGAGACCATCAAAGAGATCATCAATGAGAAGTTCGGCGACGGCATCATGTCGGCCATCGACTTCTCGATGAAAATCGACAAGGAAGAGAATCCGGCCGGGGACCGGGTGCTGGTGACCATGAGCGGTAAGTTCCTCCCCTACAAAACCTGGTGAGAGGATCTATCCCAGGGTTGGGCTTGATAATCCGGACAAGGATTTTAAACGTCGTTGGAGCAGTATCCGGCGACAGCTGTAAGACAAGACTTAGAGGATATGAATATGCACATTGAACCAGGCGTCGTAGTCGGCGCAAAAATGGCACTTGGCTATGTAACGGCGGCAGGGGTTTTCCTCTACGCGGCCAAGCACGCCTTGAAGACGACCAGAAAGGACGGACTCGCCGCATTTGGTGTTCGTGCGCTGCTCTCGTCTCTTCTCGTATTCTGCTTTTTCGAGGTCTTGCCTCACTATCCGGTGGGTGTCTCCGAGGTGCATTTCATCCTGGGTTCAACCCTCTTTCTGATCTTCGGCGCTGCCCCGGCGGCGATCGGTCTCGCCATCGGCCTGTTGGCGCAGGGAATCCTGTTGGCTCCCGCCGATCTGCCCCAGTATGGCATGAACGTCACCAGCCTTTTAGTGCCCCTGTTCGTCATCGAACACCTGGCGCGCCGCATCATACCGGCAGACACCGCCTATAAAGATGTGACCTACACCCAGGCACTCAAGCTGTCGACGGCCTTTCAGGCCGGCGTGGTGGCTTGGGTGGGATTCTGGGCGACCTACGGTCAGGGTTTCGGCGCCGAGAGCCTGGCTTCGGTTGCGACCTTCAGCGCCGCCTACATGCTGGTGATTTTGGTCGAGCCGTTGATCGATCTGGCCGTCCTTGCCGCGGCGAAGTCGCTGCACAGACTCGAAAACAGCCTGCTCTTTCACTCGCGTCTTTTTCAGGCGTAAGCGAATAGGAGCGGGATAAATCCATTGACACCGCAGCGGCAGCGCTCAACTCGCTGCCGCTGCGGTGTCGATCAACAGAATCATCGGTTTCAACTCCGTTGCGACTGATCCGCCGTCACCGCTTACCGGGGATCCTGTTCCGCAGGCTCCATCTTCTCACCCGGCACCTCTACTGCGGTCTCTGGCCCATATCGGCCTCATGCCCTGTCAATACCTGTCTGTCTGCATGGAATCAGGCCCGCTATCGGTCCGGATTACTGCAGTGAGCGAGTGTTTTGCGACCGCGGGATAGTTGACCCGTTGGCTGCATTTCTCACCAACTTGAGGTATCGTTAATGCGCTGAGGATCGGTTTTCGATAATTTTTCGCAATGGATTAAAGGTATATGGAATCACCTGCAAGGGAGTCAGTGCTGTCGTCCGAGGCGTACTACTATCGGCAAGCTGCTGGCGGCGACCTAAAACCCGTCGACCATCGGTTGGCGGTGATCCTTCCCTGTTACAACGAGGAGGCCGCGATCGCAAGGGTGGTCAGTGATTTTCGTCTCGCCCTGCCGACGGCCAGCGTCTATGTCTTCGATAACAACTCGACGGACAGGACGGCTGAAGTGGCCGAGAAAGCGGGAGCGGTGGTGCTGCGGGTCAACCTGCCGGGCAAGGGTAATGTGGTGAGACGCATGTTCGCCGATGTGGACG
>NATV01000009.1 GCA_003094535.1 gamma proteobacterium symbiont of Ctena orbiculata
AACCGGGAGGAAATGGCGCAGCTGCTCTCCCGTGATGGCAAGAAATATCTGCCATTTCCAAAGAAGGTCATCGAGCGGGCCATGCTCTTCTACGATCCCGCTTACTACAGCAATCCGATTGCGATCAAACATCCCGAGTGGGGGATGAACCGGATCAATTTCCAGAGTTGGCCCTACCGTTCCGCTACGGAGCTGGTGGTCTCGGATCTGAAGTCTACCGTTCTTACCGGCGATGCCAGTTTCCTCGATGGACTCTCACCGCAGCATGTGGCTGATGATCTGGTCAATTACAAGTTCGTGAAGAATGCCCTCGAGGCCAATCCGAAATGGAAGAACGACCCGAGCGTGCCCAAGTCCGGCGACCCCTACACCAGAGTAGAGGTGGTTAAACTGTGAGTGATGAGGTCGCCCCATTCAAGGTCGGCGAATCCAGGCCGTACCGCGTCCTGAAATCGTCGGGACGCGGTCTCTATAACTTTTTCGGCGGCTTGGCGATCCTGTTTGTTTTTTGGTGGATTGGTGGTTATTTCATATCCATCAATCCATCGACCGAACACTTCGCGGCGTTCGGCCCTATCCCCACGCTAAAGGCCTTTCCTGAATTGTGGTCCGCCGGAACCATACAAAATGCGGTTGCTGCCAGCGGTTACCGACTTGGTTTGGGACTGCTGATAGCGGTGGTCATCGGTGTGCCGATCGGTATCTTGATGGGGCGCAGTAAACGTTTTCGCGAGATCAGTAACTCACCGTTCCAGCTGCTGCGTATGATCAGTCCGCTGTCGTGGATGCCCCTTGCGGTTATCGTCTTCGCGACATGGAACCAATCGATCATCTTCCTGATTGCCATTGCCTCGGTTTGGCCGGTGGCCTTTGCAACTGCGGCGGGTCTGGCAAAGATCGATCCGGCTTGGTTCAAGGTGGCAAAGAATCTGGGCGCAACGCCAATCCATATGATGACCAAAATAATCCTCCCGGCGATCAGTTTCGATGTATTTACCGGGATCAGGCTGGCGCTGGGCGTGGCGTGGATTGTCCTTGTACCCGCGGAATTTCTCGGTGTGACTTCAGGTCTCGGATATTCGATCGAAGACGCCAGAGAGACATTGTCATACCACCATCTTACCGCCATCGTGTTGGTTATTGGCGCCATTGGCTACATCCTTGACAGTACTTGCGTCCTGCTGATCAAACACTTCAGCTGGCACCGTGGAGATTCAGCGTGAGAATAGAGCAAGCAGAGTATGCAGTGGGTGCTTACCCGTTGCAGAGGCTAGTCGGCGATGAGTAACAATACAGCGCCAGCCGGGTTGAACAACCTCAGCAACATGTTGGGTGACAAAGCATCCCAGAGATTTTTGAAATCATCGTGGCGTGGGGTGTCGAATTTCGTTGCCGGACTTGCGATCCTGTTCGTAATCTGGTGGTTCGGCATCTATCTGATCTCTTCGAATCCCTCCACCGAGCATTTCGGCGATTTTGGTCCGATACCGGCATTCAAGGCAATTCCGGTATTGTGGGAGGAAGGTACGATTCAGAGTGCGATAACCTCCAGTGGTTATCGTCTGGGAAGCGGTTTGCTGATCGCTATCTGTATCGGTGTACCCATCGGTATCTTGATGGGACGCAGCAGACGCTTTCGTGAGTTGAGCAACTCGCCGTTTCAGCTGCTCCGCATGATAAGCCCACTCTCATGGGAGCCGATTGCGGTCATCGTGTTTGCGACTTGGAACCAGGCGATTGTCTTCCTTATAGCCATCGCATCGGTTTGGCCGGTGGCCTTTGCTACCGCGGCGGGACTTGCGAAGGTGGATCCCGCCTGGTTTAAGGTGGCACGCAACCTGGGTGCCAAGCCTTGGCATCTTGTTACCCAGATCATAGTGCCGGCAATCACATTCGATGTGCTTACAGGCATTCGGCTTGCACTCGGCGTCGCCTGGATCGTTCTTGTTCCCGCGGAATTTCTCGGTGTGAGTTCCGGGCTTGGCTACTCGATTCAAGATGCCCGTGAGGGTCTTTCGTACGACCATCTCATGGCATGGGTGCTTATCATTGGTGCTATTGGCTACGTCCTCGATAGCTCCTGTGTGTTGCTTATTAAACGTTTCAGTTGGCATCGAGGAGATCAGTGATATCCAGCGGTTTGCTAAGTGCAAACAGTGACCTGATACGCTTGGTGTCGAGCATATGTTGTGTGCAGTTGGACGTGAGGTGTTAGTCATGAGCAGATCACGATTCACTGAAGAACAAATCCTGGCCGTGTTGAAAGAGGCTGAGGATTCCGATGAGAGAATCGCTGAACTTTGCAATAGACATGGAATCAGCGACGCCACTTTCTACAAGTGGCGGACGAAATATGGTGATCAGTCAGCCAATGATTCGAGGCGCTTGAAGCAACTGGAGGAGGAGAACAAGCGCCTGCGATCGCTTGTCGCCGATCTCGCCTTGCGTAACCAGGCGCTGAAACGTGTTGTGTCGAAGAAGTGGTGACTGGTTTCGAAACCCTGTACCGTTCCGGTTTCAATGGATGAGAGACGCGGCGCCCATGTTGACTAAGTTGCAGTGACAATGAGGCAGAGAGTGAGGCGATAACGACATGTCCCAGAACTATCACATCGTTTGCTTGAGTGGAACGCGGGAAAAGTTACAGATGGCTGCGATGTTCGCATCGGTGGCGGCTGCAACGGGTGATCAGGTAACGGTGTTTTTTTCCATGAATGCCTTGCCCTTCTTTATCAAGGATTCACAACAGGTTCCGGCGGTGGAGGGTCAATTTGGCGAGCTGATGGAAAGCGAAGCGGGTGTGCCGCCTTTCAAACAACTGTTTAAAAGCGCGGCGGAACTGGGCGATGCCAAGCTGCTGCCCTGTTCAATGGCGCTTGATCTTTTGCAAATCGATGGAGATGCCCTCGATCCCGAGTTGGGTCCGCCAACCGGACTGACTCGCTTCCTCAACGATGCGGAAGGGGGGCAGTTGCTCACCTTTTAATTCAAAGGCGGCTCAAGCCAATCAGCAAGAGGATTCAATGAATGAGTGAATTTAAAACCATCGATGCACGAAACACGTTTTGCCCGGGGCCGCTTATGGAACTCATTACCTATATGAAGCAGGCTGAGGTTGGCGACATGCTTGAACTGCTGTCGACAGACAACGGGACGGCATCCGATGTTCCAGAGTGGATCGACAAGGTCGGACACGAAATGATCAGCAGCGAAAAGGTCGGAGATGTCTGGCACTTGAAGGTTCGCAAGCTCAAGTAACATACGTAAATATCAGTGGATTAGGAGAGTGCAATGAGAATCTTAGTCGTCGGTGGTGGCTGCGGCGGAACCATTCTGGCCAACAACCTTGCACGGCGGCTGGCCAACGAGATCCGTGGCCGCAAGGTCAGACTCACCATGTTGTCGGCCTCGGACAAGCACATGTACCAGCCGGGTTTGCTGTATGTTGCTTTTGGCCAGATGATGCCCGATGAACTGTATCGCGATCAGCAGAGCCTGCTCGAACCCAGCATCGAATTTCACGTCGATCCGGTCGAGGCCTTCCATCTTGATCAGAACAGGGTTACCACCAAAAGCGGCAGGACCCACGAGTATGACGTATTGGTCATCGCCACCGGCTCACGAATCGTGCCGGAAGAGGTTCCGGGTCTGGTCGAGGGATCGGAAACCTTCTACTCCGAGGCGGCCGCGGTGAAAATGTTCAAACGTCTGCGGGAGTTCGAGGGGGGCAAGGTCGCGATCGTCGTCGGCGTGCCGCACAAGTGTCCGATCGCCCCGGTCGAGGTGACATTCTCCCTTCACGACTATTTCAAGACGCGCGGTATTCGCGACAAGGTGCACATCAAGTATCACTATCCGATCGGCCGAATCCATACCATTGAGAACGTGGCCAAGTGGGCGAAGCCGGAGTTCGACCGCATCGGCGTCGAATATGAAACCCTGTTCAATGTCAGGGAAGTGGATGTGGAGAATCAGGTGGTGAAGAGCGAGGAGGGTACAGAGACGGAGTACGACCTGCTGATCTCCATACCCCCTCATCGCGGAATGCCGGTAATCGAACGGGATCAGATGGGTGATGGCGGGTGGATACCCACTGATCGCTATAAACTCACCATGGAGGGTCATGACAATGTCTATGTCCTGGGTGATACTACCAATCTGCCGGTCAGTAAAACCGGTTCAGCGGCACACTTCGAGGCGGAGGTCGTGGCCGAGAATATTTCCTCGATCATAAAGATAGGTACGCCGGTGCGTGATTATGACGGCAAGGTCTACTGCTTTATCGAGGCGGGACACGATCGTGCAACCTATGCGATGTTCAATTACGAGAATCCGCCCGACCTGAAGGCACCGAATAAATCGATGCACTGGTTTAAAATGAGCTATAACAAAATGTATTGGACCAGCGTCCGCGGTCTACTTTGAGGAGAGAGGGTCATGACTGCTCAAACTGAATCACCTCAAACTGCAACTGCCGTCGATCCTAATGAACTCGCCCAGGAATTGGAGCAGCTTTCCGAGCTCGCAACACTGGTCTTGTCGGCCCGGGACGCCTTGTCGGACGATATCGTCTCCCGTGTCGCCCAGGCATTGAGTGAGGGGATCACGCTGCTCGATCGTCTTACCCGCAACGAGGGTCTGATGCGCCTGCTGCAGGTACTCGACACCCCGGAGAGCCAGCATCTGCTGCTTGGCCTCTCCACGGCCCTTAGTAAGATGAGTCGAGATATCGCAATCTCTCCCCCGTCGAAGGGAGGGCTTGCCGGTGTCGTCAAGCTGGCCATGGAGCCGGGTACCCAGGAGGGGCTTAGATCACTCTCCCTGCTGGGCAAGTATTGGAGCGACAGCATGCGCGAGCTTCATCGTACCGGCGGAAAATAACCCGACTGCGGGCGCGGCGCCTGGCGTTCGGGAGGGCGGGTTGGATTATTCGACAACCAGCTCCAGCGGCTGCATCTCT
>NATV01000010.1 GCA_003094535.1 gamma proteobacterium symbiont of Ctena orbiculata
AAAAAAAAAGCGCGGAAAACCGCGCTTTCCTACCGTTTGGTGCATTTGCTTGGTTGGTTACCACAGAGGTTATCCATCAAGCTTGACTGGTGGTGCTGGGCCCCAACCAACCCATTCGACTAATTTTGGAGTAGGCCTAGGGTGCGGCTCGCCGCACCAATCTACAGGCATTGTTTCGCCACCCATGTGTCTAGAGGATTGAACGGTGCGGCAAGCCGCACCCTACTTATTGTTCATATCTTGAAGCAGAAAACATTTGCGTTTGCTAGCGTTCATTTGCGAACTTAAAAATCATTCGCGTATATATGCGGCTTGCTTATACACGCTCATATAAATAATCAGGGCCTGTCATCCTTGAACATGCGCCATCCGCTGATCATGGTGCTGATCAGGCTCTGGCGCGAGACGATATCCTCCCGGATCGCAACGTAGACATGGATGATGACGAAGATGACGATGATCCACATGCCCCAATGGTGCCACAGGCGCACATCCTGGCTCTGCCCCACCAGGGGGATAAGCCAGCCGAAGAGCTGATCCTGCCAGCTTCCCAGGCCGGTCTGCTCGGCATAGAGGGAGAAACCGGTCAGCACCATGGCGATGCCGCCGACGGTGATGATGGCAACCATGGTGAGATGGGCCAGGGGGTTGTGACCGACATACTTTTTCGGCTCCTTCTCCATGAAGGCGTACCAGCGCACTTCATGCATCAGCTCCTTCCAGAAGGAGAGGCGGTAGAAGGGGAGCCGAAACAGTTCCTTGGCGTGTTCATTGCCGACAAAGGCCCAGTAGATGCGGCCGATGAAGCCGACGGTGAAGATATAGGCCGCGGCGAAGTGGGCGAATCGCATATAACCCATGAGGAAGTGGTCGCTCGCCTCCCCCGGCATCGTGGGCAGGGGATTGGCGATAAAGTAGCCCGTTATCGCCAGCACCGTGATGGCCAGGGCATTGACCCAGTGCCAAAGCCTCACCGGGGCTTCATAGACATAGACAGCGCTGCGTTTAATGGCTGTTTGCATATGCGTAACTCCTGATCGTCAAGCAGAGACGAATGGTGTGGCTCAACCGCGATTCCAGCGCTTCAGGACCAGACCCGCCGCGGTGACACCCAACAAGGCCAACAGATAACCATGGTCCGCCAGCAGGTGCTCGAGACCGGATAGAAATCCCATGGCGCCATGCTCACCGACATGGGCGGCCACAGGGCCACTCATGGTCAGAATGCTTGTACTGACTAATCCAACTGCAATCTTCTTCATGTCAACTCCTCAGCAAAAACTTGATGAGCTGCTGGTTCACAACCACACACCCAATCAACTCAAAACTAAAACTCACAATTCAAGACTCTTCAGTCACCTTACTTTTACTTTCGCCAGCTCCCTCCCCTGCTCGCTCATCACATGGGTGGAGCAGGCAAGACAGGGATCGAAACTGTGCAGGGTGCGCAGAATCTCCACCGGCTCTTCGGCTCTCGCCACCTTGGTGTTCATCAGCGAGGCCTCGAAGGCGCCGATGTTGCCCTCGCTGTCCCGGGGCGAACCGTTCCAGGTGGTGGGGACCACGCACTGGTAGTTGTCGATGCGGGTATCCTTGATGCGGATCCAGTGCCCCAGCGCACCCCGTGGAGCTTCACTGAAGCCTACGCCCTTGGCCTCCCTGGGCCAGGTCTCCGGATCCCAGCTGTCCACGTTGGCGGTACTGGAGTCGCCGGCCTTGATGGTGGCGATCAACTTGTCCATGAAGTAGCGCATCTTATCCGCCGCCCAGTCGGCCTCCAGTCCGCGCGCCGCAGTTCGGCCCAGCGTGGAAAAGAGCGCATCAACCGGCACATCCAGGGTCTTGAGTACGAAGTTGATCTGTTCGGTGATCTCTTCATGTCCGCTGGCATAACCGACTATGTAGCGCGCCAGGGGACCCACCTCCATGGCATGGCCGCGCCAACGCGGGGCCTTGATCCAGGAGTACTTGGCGTTCTCGTCGATCTGCTCGATGTTGGTCTTGGTACCCTTGGCGTTTGGACCAAGCTGAAAGTTGGCTTCGGTGACGCCGTCCCAGGGGTGGAGTCCCTTGACCCCGTCCGGATAGTTGTACCAGGAGTGGGGTATGAACTCCTGAATCTCATCCGGATTTCGCAGGTCCACCTCGTGCACCTCTTTCAGATTGCCGTTGATGATGGCGCCTCTCGGCATCATCAGGTTGGCGGTACCATAGTCGTTGGCCCGGTCTGGGATGTCACCATAGGAAAGTACATTGGTGCTGGAAAGCCCGCCGCCGTAGAGCCAGCCCTTGTAGAACTGAGCCACCGCCAGCAGGTCAGGGATATAGACATTCTTGATGAACTCCCGGGTGCTGTCGATAATGCTGGAGATCTGGTTCAGGCTAGACATGTTGATGGCGCCCACCGAACCCACACCGTCCACGTTGATGGGACAAGGCACACCGCCCACCAGCCAGTTGGGATGTGGATCCTTGCCGCCGAAGATGGTGCGGATCTTCATGATCTCCTTCTGGAAATCGAGTGCCTCCAGGTAGTGGGTCACCGCCATCAGGTCGGCTTCAGGCGGCAGCAGGTAGGCCGGGTTGGTCCAGTAGCCGTTCTTGAAGGGACCCAGCTGGCCGCTCTCGACAAACTTCTTCAGCCGATTCTGGATATCGCGAAAATAGCCGGGAGAAGACTTGGGATGGCTCGGCGAGACCTTCATCTGCAGCTCCGAGGTCGCCTTGGGATTGGCCTTCAGGGCATTCACCGGATTGACCCAATCGAGGGCGTGCAGGTGGTAGAAGTGGACCAGATGGTCGTGGGCCTGCAGGGTCAGCTGCATGATGTTGCGGATCGAGTTGGCGTTCTCAGGGATCTCGATCTTCAGCGCATCCTCCACCGCCCGCACCGAGGTCAGGGCGTGGGTACCGGTACAGACACCGCAGATGCGCTGGGTGAAGGCCCAGGCATCCCTGGGATCGCGCCCCTTGAGTATCACCTCGAGACCGCGCCACATGGTGCCGGTGGAGACCGCGTTACGGATGATGTTCTCCTCATCCAGGTTCACCTCGCAGCGCATATGGCCCTCGATGCGGGTCACCGGATCGACGACGACGCGTTGACCCGAGTCGTCCAGGTTGTAACCGTTGGGAGTGGTCTTGATGCTCATTGATCCTGGTCTCCTTTCTTCTGCGCATTCTTGATCGCGGTGACGGCGGCGTGGGCGGCGGCGGTTGCGCCGACGATGCCGGCGGCGGCGATGCCGACCTTATCGGCATTGGCCTCGACGCCGAACTGATGGGTGTCGGTCACGTGTTGATAGAAGGAACCCTTGTCCCAGAAACCGTCCTCGGAACAGCCGATGCAGCCATGGCCCGCCTGGATCGGGAAGGAGAGTCCGCCGTTCCAGCGCACGGTGGAACAGGCGTTGTAGGTGGTCGGGCCCTTGCAGCCCATCTTGTAGAGGCAGTAGCCTTTGCGCGCCGACTCGTCGTCCCAGGCCTCGACGAACTGGCCCGCGTCAAAGTGGGGTCGCCGATAGCACTTGTCGTGGATGCGCTGGCTGTAGAACATCTTCGGCCGGCCCTGGCGATCCAGTTCCGGAAACTTCTCGAAGGTGAGGATATAGGTCACCACCGCGGTCATCACCTCGGCAATAGGGGGACAACCGGGGACCTTGATGATCGGTTTCTGGGCCAAACCGGGCACTTTGTGCACCGGGGTGGCACGGGTCGGATTGGGACGGGCCGCCTGCACGCAGCCCCAGGAGGCGCAGGAGCCCCAGGAGATGATCGCCTTGCAGTGGTCCGCCGCCATCTTCAGCTGCTCGACGAAGGGCTTGCCGGCAATGATGCAGTACATGCCATCCTCATCGAGGGGCGGATTGCCCTCCACCGCGAGGATGAAATTGCCGTCATACTTCTCGATGGTCTCCTCGACGATCGCCTCCGCCTGGTGGCCGGCGGCAGCCATGATGGTGTCGTCGTAATCGAGCGAGATCATCGACAGCACCACGTCCTTGGCCAGCGGATGGGCCGAGCGGATGAAGGACTCGGAACAGCAGGTGCACTCTAGACCATGCAACCAGAGTACCGGGATGCGGGGTTTGGTCTCCATCGCCTCCGCGATTCGCGGCACCACCGCGGGTCCAAGCCCGAGTGCCGAGGCCGTCAGGCTGCAGAATTTCAGGAAACTGCGACGAGTGATCCCCTGACGCCGCATCACGTCATAAAAAGTCTCGGTCATTATCGTTTGCCTCCAGGTCGATAAAAGCCGTGATTGAGGTTGGCGTTTCAGCCACGCTTTAAGACCTGTTTTGCAACACTTATGCCATATTAATAACCCATTTCATATCAGGCAGTTATAAATTCACAACTTAAATTGCGGCCGCGCCGGGTGACTAGCGCCGATCACTTTTGACGGCGAGATCGGAAACTTGCTTACCGGTCCGTTTGCTAACTGCATCGCTCTGGTTGCGACGTCATCGGACATCAATCAGCAGTGCTCATAAAAATGTGAAAAAGGACGATTAGCTGTTTTGATGGACTGAACAATCGGCCTCGAATTGTCCGGAGAAACGCCATGGATCGATAGTTTTCATATATCAATGCAATCATCAAAATCGTTGTTACAGATCATTTACATAGTGCCCGTTTAGAGGCATTGTTAAATTGTATCGATATGTCCAATCTGCTCCTATGGATGGGATTCGATAACGCAAACGGGTAATTAGTATGCGCACTTCGAATTCTCTCTGCCTCGCACTGGCCCTGGCCCTGCTTTACCTTTTTTCAACTGCCACCTGGTCCGCACCTTTTCGCGTCTTGGTGGTGATGAGTTATGAACAGGACAATCCCTGGTGCGCGGAAATCAAACAGGGCATAGATCAGGTATTGGCCGCGCATGCGGAGATGACCTATTTTTACATGGACACCAAAGCGAACTTGAACGGAGGCCCCGAAAAGGCAAGAGAAGCCAAGGCACTGTTCGAGCGTCTAAATCCGGATGGTGTGATCACAGTCGATGACAACGCGCAATCGATGTTTGTCGTTCCCTACCTGAAGAATAAGGTCGATACCCCCATTTTTT
>NATV01000011.1 GCA_003094535.1 gamma proteobacterium symbiont of Ctena orbiculata
CGGAGACTGGGATCTGGTCTGCTGCGGTCATAGCCATAAGCTGAAGGTCGAAAAGCTGGAGAATATCAAAGGCAGCTTTACCTACCTGGTCAACCCAGGGACCATCGGCGGTGTCGGCAGGTCACCCGCCACCTATATAGTGGCGGACCTGGATAGCATGAGCTTCGAATCGCGGGAGATCTCTAAACAGATCGAGCGGGATGCCGGCTATTATTAATCCAGCAACTGGCGCCAGGACTGAGGTGAGCATCAATGGCTGATTTTACCCACTTCAACGCCGCTGGCGAGGCCCACATGGTCAATGTCGGCGACAAGCCCCTGAGCAAGCGCAAGGCGATCACTGAGGGGCGCATCACCATGCGGGCCGAAACCCTGCGCATGATTCTCGATGGCTCCCATAAAAAGGGTGATGTGCTGGGCGTGGCCCGGATAGCTGGTATCATGGCCGCCAAAAGGGCGCCGGAGTTGATCCCCCTCTGTCACCCGCTCTCACTGACCAAGGTGGAGATCGAGCTGTTGCCCGAGGAGAATGAAAACTCTATCCGCTGCTGCTGCCATCTGGAGACCGTGGGACAGACGGGTGTCGAGATCGAGGCCCTCTGCGCCACCCAGATCACATTGTTAACCATTTATGACATGTGCAAGGCAGTCGATCGGGGTATGGTTATCGGCGACATCCGCCTGCTTGAGAAGAGCGGAGGAAAGTCGGGCGAGTGGAAAAAAACCGACTAAAGTAAATTCTATCCCTGCCGCACTATGTTGTACGGCGGCGTGATCCCTGTCACAATGTGCGACTATTGTGTTGACATATCTCACATAGCAACGCAAGCCGTAGGGAAGCATTTATGAGTAAATTTGTAGAGTGGTCCGATGCCCTCAGTGTCGGCATTGAAGAAATTGACGAACAGCACAAGATGCTGGTCAGTCTCGTCAACAAGATGCATGAAGCCATTCATCAGCGCCATGGCAGTGATGTAGTAAAGAGCATTCTGGGTGATCTGGCCGACTATACTCGCATCCATTTTGCGGTCGAAGAGAGCTTGATGCGAATTCTCAACTATCCCGGCTATGAAGATCACAAGGAGATCCACGAGGAGTTACTGCAGTCCGTAGCCGACCTGCAAGAGAAAGTGGCAACCGGCAAGACCGCCATCGGCTTTGAACTGATGCACTTCCTCAAAACCTGGCTTACCAAACACATCATGGAAGAGGATATGGAGTACAGCGGCTTCTTCCTCAAAGCAGGCGCCCAACCCAAACTGGGTAAAAAGTCCTGGATCCAGCGGCTTTGGGGCAGTTGACCCGAAGCGACACCTGACATAGGGTTCATGGCATTTCTACAAGATCCTGAAATGCCATGAACCCCTTTTATCACCGGGCTCGTTTTTTAAAGAGTGCAGCCCGCCTCTCCCAGTCCCCCCCGGACAGCGGTATCGAAGTTGCCTTTGCCGGCCGCTCAAATGCGGGTAAATCGAGCGCCCTTAACGCGCTCTGTGGCCAGAAG
Source organism: gamma proteobacterium symbiont of Ctena orbiculata (assembly GCA_003094535.1). Lineage (GTDB taxonomy): Bacteria > Pseudomonadota > Gammaproteobacteria > Chromatiales > Chromatiaceae > Thiodiazotropha. The sequence goes on from NATV01000011.1 coordinate 1,505, forward strand.
TCCCTGGCGCGAACCAGCAAAACCCCGGGTAGAACACAGCTGCTGAACTTTTTTGAACTGGATGACGAACGACGACTGGTCGACCTCCCAGGCTATGGTTATGCCAAGGTTGCCGAGTCGATAAAGAGAGAGTGGCAAAAGACGCTGGCCAACTACATCGAGCATCGCCAATGCCTGCGTGGCATGGTCCTGCTGATGGATATCCGTCATCCCATGACAGAATTCGACCGCCAGATGCTGGATTGGAACACCCACCAAGGCCTACCCACACACATCCTTCTGACCAAGGCGGATAAACTCAAAAGCGGTGCCGGGAAAAACACCCTGTTCCAGGTTAAAAAAGCGCTTCACGAGCACCGTGATATCACGCTGCAACGCTTCTCCGCCTTGCACAAAGAGGGTATCGATGAGTGTCACCGGGTACTGGACATCTGGTTTGAACTGAAATCCGAGACAGAGGATTGACCGGCCGCTTCACAAGCAACTGCTATCAGTTTTGAGTGTTGAGTTTTTAGTTTTTAGTTTTTAGTTGATGTGTTCGCTTCGCTCACAACTCTGTAGATTCTTTCATCCTGATGCTTACTTGCCTGAAGATTGGTTAAGGAAGCAAATACATAGCCTATGCAACTCAAAACTCAAAACATTTAAGTATCTATACCGATTCTCCAGCAATTCTTCCCATTGTTTGAGCGTGGTATGCAAGCGCAAAAAGAAAGCCCCATCAGCCTAAGGGGAGAGACTGACGGGGCTGGATCTTCCCGGATGGGGTCACCGGGAAGGTGGGTCGCAAAGGGAGGAAAAGCGACCCTGTCGTACGACTTGCATCAACATAGACTTGCGAATCCCAATAAAGTTCAATGGGCCTGATCCCAGTTATCCCCAACCCCCACATCGACCAGCAGCGGTACTGACAAATCCGCGGCCTGTTCCATGTGACTCGTAATAATTTCAATAGCATCAGTCACATAGGACTGGTCCACCTCAAACACCAGCTCATCGTGAACCTGCATCAGCAGGCGGGCGGGAGGCGCACTCCGCTCAATCCAGCGATCCACGGCCAACATGGCGCGCTTGATGATATCCGCCGCGCTGCCTTGCATCGGTGCATTGATCGCGGTGCGCTCCGCGGCCGCCCTGCGTTGATGGTTTTTTGCATTGATATCGGGCAGATAGAGCCTGCGGCCGAACAGGGTTTCGACATAGCCCTGGTCGTGCGCCAACTGGCGGGTGCGATCCATGAAGGCCTGAACCCCGGGATAGCGTTTGAAATAGAGATCCACATACTCCTGGGCCGCCCCCCTCTCTATCCCCAGCTGACGTGCAAGCCCGAATGCGGACATACCGTAGATCAGGCCGAAATTGATCGCCTTTGCCGAACGTCTCTGCTCCGCGGTTACCCGGTCCAGGGGCTCCTCGAAGACCTCGGCGGCCGTCGCCCGGTGGATATCCTCTCCGGCGGAAAAGGCGCGCAACAGGCCCTCGTCGCCGGAGAGGTGGGCCATGATCCGCAATTCGATCTGGGAGTAGTCCGCGGCCAGCATCTTCCAGCCCTGCTGGGGGATAAAGGCCTGGCGAATCCGCCTTCCGGCCTCGGTACGCACGGGGATGTTCTGCAGATTGGGGTCGGTGGAGGAGAGGCGACCGGTTGCCGCCACCGCCTGGTGGTACGAGGTGTGTACGCGTCCGGTCTCGGGGTTGGCCATCTCGGGCAGCTTATCGGTATAGGTCGATTTCAACTTGGAGAGGCCCCGGTGCTCGAGAATCACCGCCGGCAGCTCGTGTCCCTGTTCCGCCAGCTCCACCAGCACCGATTCGGCGGTGGAGGGCGCTCCCTTGGGGGTCTTGGCGATCACCGGGAGCTTCAGCTCGGTAAAAAATATCTCGCCGATCTGCTTCGGCGAGCCCAGATTGAAGCTGTGACCCGCCAGGGCGTAGGCCTGCTGCTCGAGCTGGTGCATGCTCTTCGCCAGTTCATCGCTCTGAGACCTCAGCATCGCGCTGTCGATGGTCACACCGTTTCGCTCCATCCGCGACAAAACAGGGATCAGGGCCACCTCCATCTCTGTCAGCAGCTTTTTAAGTGAGTTCTCACTTTCAAGTTTAGGCCAGAAATATTGGTGCAGGCGAAGGGTGATATCCGCATCTTCCGCGGCATAGGGCGCTGCCAGCTCCAGCTCAATCTGGTCAAAGGTGAGCTGTTTCTTGCCCTTGCCGGCGATCGTCTCGAAATGGATGGTCTCATGCTCCAGATAGCGCTTCGCCAGGGAATCCATGTCGTGGCGGGTTGCGGTGGCGTCCAAGACATAGGACTCGAGCATGGTGTCATAGGCGATACCCCGCATCGCGATGCCGTAACGCGCCAATACACTCATGTCGTATTTGAGGTTCTGCCCAACCTTTTTCAGCCCCGGATTCTCCAGCAGCGGTTTCATGTGAGTAAGTACTGACTCCAGGGATAGCTGTTCGGGTGCGCCGGGATAATCGTGGCCTACCGGCACATAGGCGGCCTCGCCGGGCTCGATCGCGAAGGAGAGGCCGACCAGTTCGGCCTGCATATAGTCGAGGCTGGTGGTTTCGGTATCGAAGGCAAACAGATCGCTCTTCTCAAGCCTCCCAATCCAGCCCTCGAGGGCCCTCTCACTCAACAGCATCTCGTAGTTGGCCTGAGGTTGAGTGACGGGCTTTTGTTCTCCATCGGGCGCCTCATCACCCAGGCTCGCGAGCAGGCGGTTCGACTCCATCCACTGATAGTAGTGACGCAGCCGCTCGCTGTCCCGTTCCCGTGTTTTTAAGTCGGTGGGTCCCTGATCCAGGGTGACATCGAGTTTTATTGTCGCCAGTTCGCGGGAGAGGGGCAGCTGGGGGAGGGCGGCGCGCAGATTTTCCCCGATCTTCCCCTTGATCTCCGCGGCATGGGCGATCAGATTATCCAACGTATCATAGCTGCCCAGCCACTTGGCCGCGGTCTTCGGTCCACACTTGGGGACCCCCGGTATATTGTCCACCGCATCGCCGACCAGGGCCAGGTAGTCGATGATCTGATCCGGCCTGACCCCGAACTTTTCCACCACGCCCGCTGCGTCGGTGGTGGTCTCGGACATGGTATTGATCAGGGTGACATGCGCGTTCACCAGTTGAGCCATATCCTTGTCGCCGGTAGAGATCAGGGTTTCGATCCCCTCCTCCGTCGCCTGTCGGGCCAGGGTGCCGATTACATCGTCGGCCTCCACCCCCGGGATCACCAGCATGGGCAGACCCAGAGCCCGGACTATCTCATGCAGGGGCTCTATCTGGATGCGCAGATCATCAGGCATCGGCGGCCGGTTGGCCTTGTAGTCGGCATAGATCTCATTTCTGAAGCTACCGCCAGGGGCATCGAAGACCACCGCCATATAGTCGGGATCGAAGTCACTGATCAGCCGCCGCAGCATATTCACCACACCGACGATTGCGCCGGTGGGCTCGCCCCGGGAGTTGCTGAGCTCGGGAAGCGCATGATAAGCGCGAAACAGATAGGAGGAGCCATCGATCAGGATAAATGGGGGTGACTTGGACATAAGCGGCCGGATATCGATGAAAAAATTTATCGGATAGTAGCGAAATCACCCCCTTTTGTCGCCCGTTTCATGGGTCGGGCGCG
>NATV01000012.1 GCA_003094535.1 gamma proteobacterium symbiont of Ctena orbiculata
TTTTTTCGCACCCAGAACAGGCAGCCGTCAGTGAGCGACTACAAGCATACCCTCAATCTCCCGCAAACCGATTTCCCGATGCGCGGCAATCTGGCTCAACGCGAGCCGGAGATGCTGAAAAAGTGGCAGCAGAAAGATCTCTATACAAAGATTCGTGAAGTCAGTGCGGGTAGGCCCGGTTTTATCCTTCACGACGGCCCGCCCTATGCCAACGGCGAGATCCACATCGGCCATGCGGTGAACAAGATCCTCAAGGATGTGATCGTGAAGAGCCGCACCCTGGACGGTTATGACGCCCCCTATGTGCCGGGTTGGGACTGCCATGGCCTGCCCATCGAGCTGCAGGTCGAGAAGAAAATCGGAAAACCGGGCAAGAAGGTGACAACGGGACAGTTCCGCAAGGCCTGCCGAGAATATGCCGCCAAGCAGGTGGAGGGGCAACGGGAGGACTTTAAGCGCCTCGGTGTGTTCGGTGACTGGGAAAATCCCTACCTGACCATGGACCACCAATTCGAGGCCGACATCATCCGATCCCTCGGCAGGATTGTCGCCAATAACCATGTGCAGAAGGGCTATAAGCCGGTGCACTGGTGCACCGACTGCGGTTCCGCCCTGGCCGAGGCGGAGGTGGAGTATCAGGACAAGGACTCCTTCGCCATCGATGTGCGCTTCTACGTTATCGACGAGGCCGACCTGGAGGGACGCTGTCACCATGCCCCGGAGGGGTGCGGGGAGGGCCCGGTCTCGCTCGTGATCTGGACCACCACCCCCTGGACCCTGCCGGCCAACCAGGCGGTGGCGTTGAATCCCTCCCTCGAATATTCGGTGGTGGAGTTCGCCGGCCGGCATGGCAAGGAACGAATGGTGGTCGCCGAGGCGATGCTCAAGGATGTCATGGATCGCTTCAGCATCGAACACTACCATGTGGTGGGCTATGCCAAGGGCGAGGCGTTTGAGGGGGTAAAGCTGCAGCACCCCTTCTACGACCGCCAGGTGCCGGTGATTCTTGGAGAACATGTCACCCTCGAGGCGGGTACCGGTGCGGTGCATACCGCGCCTGGCCACGGTCTGGAGGACTATATGGTGGGGGTCCGCTACGATCTGCCGGTGGACAACCCGGTGGGTAGCAACGGCTGTTTCGTGGAGGGGACGGAGCTGTTTGCCGGCCAGCACGTGTTGGCGGCCAACGAGAAGGTTATCGAGGTCTTGAAGCAGCGCGGCGCGCTGGTGCACGAAGAGCGGCTGCGCCACAGCTATCCCCACTGCTGGCGCCACAAGACCCCGATCATCTTTCGCGCCACCCCGCAGTGGTTCATCAGCATGGATCAAAACGGTCTGCGCGACAACGCCCTTGGCGAAATAGAGAAGGTGACATGGATGCCGGACTGGGGAGAGGCCCGCATCAAGGGTATGGTCGAGAACCGGCCCGACTGGTGCATCTCCAGGCAGCGCACCTGGGGCGTGCCGATCACCCTGTTCATCCATAAACAGAGCGGGGAGCTCCATCCGCAGACCCCGGCGTTGATCGAGCGGGTGGCGAAGATGGTGGAGCAGGAGGGATTCGAGGCCTGGTTCAATCTCGATCCCGAGACCCTGCTGGGTGATCAGGCGGGGTCCTATGAAAAGGTCACAGACACCCTGGATGTCTGGTTCGACTCCGGGGTGTCGCATCACTGCGTGCTCGATGCCCGTGAGGGATTGCGCTTCCCCGCCGATCTCTATCTCGAGGGATCCGACCAGCACCGCGGTTGGTTTCAATCCTCGCTCATGAGTTCGGTGGCGATGAACGGCTGCGCCCCCTACAAAGGGGTGCTGACCCACGGCTTCACCGTGGATGCCGAGGGGCGCAAGATGTCCAAGTCCCTGGGCAATGTGGTGGCGCCGCAGAAGGTGCTCAAGACCTTGGGCGCCGATATCATCCGTCTCTGGGTGGCGGCAACCGACTATCGCAACGAGATGAGCGTCTCCGACGAGATCCTCAAGCGCACCGCCGACGCCTACCGGCGTATCCGCAACACCGCGCGTTTCCTGCTCTCCAACCTGAACGGCTTCGATCCCGCCCTGAACAAGATCGATCCCGGGCAGATGATCGAACTGGATCGCTGGATTGTGGACCGTACCCTGCAGTTGCAGGAGGAGATCGTTGCCGCCTATGCCAACTATCAATTTCACCTCATCTACCAGAAGATTCACAACTTCTGTGTCAATGAGCTTGGCGGTTTCTATCTCGACATCATCAAGGACCGGCAATACACCACCCAGGCCGACAGCCTGCCCCGTCGTTCCTGCCAGACCGCCATGTACCACATCATCGAGGCGATGGTGCGCTGGCTGGCGCCGATCCTCAGCTTCACCGCGGACGAGATCTGGCAGTCGATGCCGGGGGAGCGCAGTGAGAGCGTATTTCTTGAGCAGTGGTATCCTGGCCTGTTCGCACTGGACAGGGAGGCGTCATTCAACCGCGAGTTCTGGCAGCGCGTGATCGGCGTACGTGAGTCGGTGGGCAAGGCGATGGAGGCATTTCGCTCCAGCGGTAACTCCTCGCTGGATGCCGATTTGGAGCTCTACTGCAGTGCCGACCTGAAGGCGCAGTTGGAGCGTCTGGGCGATGAGCTGCGTTTCGCATTGATCACTTCGGATGTGAAACTCCATGACCTGGCGGAGAGGTCGGCGGATGCAGTGGAAACGGATGATCAGGATTTGATGGTGACGGTAAAGGCGTCTCCGCACGACAAGTGTGTTCGCTGTTGGCATCATCGCGAAGACGTGGGTGCGAACCCGGATCACCCGGAGCTCTGTGGTCGCTGTGTTGACAACGTGGAGGGCGACGGAGAGCCTCGCCGGTTTGTCTGATCGTCGCTGCAGGAGATGGTATATGTTCCGCGGGCGCTGGCTCACCCTGTTCGTCATCGCGATCGATCAATACAGTACCGTCCGCACGGGTGCTGCACTGAACATTGACAAGCTCCATACGCTGCTGGCTTTCTTTGGTCTCACCTTGGCCTACTGTCCCGGTGCCGGATTCAGCTTGAAGCCAAGATTCAATGCTTAAGTACCCCGTCTATCCCCTGATTGCGGACATGTCTGGCAGCTCCCGCTGGTACAGCGCGATGGAGTGGATCGGGTTTACCGGGTTGACACTGTTCTGTTTCTTTTCGCTTCTGAGTATTGCCGGCGCCAACATCGGGTTGGCTTTAATGCTGCTGGCGTTGGTTCTCTCCCCCGATGCATGGCGGCAACTCCCGCGGCAATCGCTATTCCGGGCCGCGGTTCTGAGTATTGTCTATGTGTTGGCAAGTCGATACATGCTGACTGCCGATCTGATCGGCGACTTGGAAGTTCGCAATAACCAAACCAGGGACTGGGTGCTGATCTTCCTGTTTCCGGTGACAGCCTGGTGGATCAGTCGCCATCCAAACCGTTACTTATATGGGTTGGGCTTGATGCTTGCCGGATTTACCCTGGGCATTCTCTATTCGCTGTGGGAGATGGACCTGGGCGGCTTGCTCGGAGGGGTCCGTACAGGCATGCATTTCGGTAAGCCGGTGATATTTGGGTTTGATTGCGCGGTAGCGATTCTGGCGATGATTTCCCTGTCGGCTTACTGGCTCAATCCGAAGCTTAAGCTCTCCCGAACCCAGCGCGCTATACGAGTCGGGGTCTCACTGTTTATCCTGCTTTTCTATTCGCAAGGTGTGGTTTTCAGCCAGTCCAGAGGGGTGTGGCTGGCTCTGTTGGTCACGCTTCCGGTTGTATCGGCCATCTTGTGGTATGGCTTGAAAGCGGGCTATGTAGTAGACAAAAGGAGATTGGGATGGGTGGGGTTGGTTGCGCTTACGGTTGCTGCCTTCGCAGTGGCGTTAAACTGGAAGATAATAACGGAGCGGGTGGCAGACGAAAAAGAGGTTTTTGGGGTCGTTCTGAGCGAAGGTTTAGACAAGGCGCCGCTGGACTCCTCCACATACCGCCTGCATCTGTGGCGGTTCGGCATCACGAGATGGCTCGAACGACCGGTATTCGGCTGGGGTCCCGGGATGACGGAATCCCTGGTTGAAGCGGAGAATGCGGAAGCGTTGAAGCATGACGGCAAGGAGAGTTTTGATCATCTGCATAACGCCTACCTGGAACTGCTGTTGCAGCTGGGGTTGATTGGATTGTGCTTCGTCTTGTGGCTGGCCGCGTTGATGGTTACCTGTCTGGTAAGGAACTTTCGTCAACACAGTGTTTCGGTCTACTGGTTCTCTTTCTTAATTGGGAATTTTGTTTTGATCTCGGTCTACAGCCTGACAGATTTCAGGCATTTGCACTGGAACTGGCGTTTCTATTGGTTGATTCTTGCGGGGATAGTATTCGCGCAATGCATAGTGAGGTCGCGCAAGAGGGACGGAGAAAGTAACGCGGACTGAGCAAGCGAATGACGCTGCTGAGCCGGCCTGCCGTTGAGCAGTCTCAGCGGCACATTAGCCAAATCAGAAATCACTATTCCTTATCAGTTACAGGACTCAAGATCTCTTCTTGGATGGTTGAAAGAAAGCCTCGATGCGTTTTTCGATCCGATGGCCATAGTTGCCAACGGCATTACAGCCTATATAGGGTTCATGGCTGTCGGCGGAAGGGTCATGGCAAGTAAATGACCAGTCGAAGTGGTGCTGCCACTTGTCACTCCGTTTCGAGGCGATTGAAAAAGTATATACCGAGGCGGCTTTGTCGTTGTTGAAGCTTTGGTAGACAAGGGACATATCGTTATCCTCAAACAGGCGCTTGATCGCCAATGGCGTCAAGCGCCAATAATCCCCGTAGTCAGAGTGGTACTGTTGGATGAAAGGAAGAATCAGGATAACAATGTCGCTGCTCATATCGCACAGGTTGGAGAATGCGGTATGGATGTCATAAATATGCTCCAGTGTGGTGTGGTTGAAAACCACGTCAAACCTTGCATTCATCGCTTCGGGAAGTTCACTTTCGAGATCGAGGAAAATCTCGTTTTCCATGCCCTGAAAGCCTCGTGCCTCTTCTTTGTAGTTCGTGATCTGGTACTCGGAGGCATTGATGAAATAGTCGCGATAGTGGCGCCCTTCTTTGTCGATGTCCTTCCAACCGCTTACGTTGACCACGCTACCCTTGAACAGGTTCGCGTATTTGCTCAATTCACGGTTGGACCAGAGTCTGGGTAGTCGGTGAACTCTATCGATGAAAATGGCCATATTTCTTTGTTTGCCGCCAATTGCATTGTAA
>NATV01000013.1 GCA_003094535.1 gamma proteobacterium symbiont of Ctena orbiculata
TTGCCACCAAGTATGTGAAGAGCGCGCAGCGCTTTTTCGCAACCAAGGGTGAACAGGTCGAGATCATCAAGCTCTACGGCTCCATGGAACTGGCGCCCATCGTCGGCCTCTCCGATCTCATCGTCGACCTGGTGGAGAGCGGCAACACCCTGAAGGCCAACGGACTGGTACCCCTCGAACACATCGCCGACATCAGTTCCAGGCTGGTGGTCAACAAGGCCTCCTGGAAGATGAAACACGGCCCGGTCATGGCGCTGATCGACGCCTTTCGCGAGGCGGTCTCGCAAGCCGCAACCTGAACAGAACCGCGAGTGATGCCACATGAGCGAAATACGCAAACTATCGACCAACGACCCTGACTTCCGGCAACAGCTCGACGCCCTGCTTGCCTGGGAATCGGTCTCCGATAGCGGGGTCAACGACACCGTAAACCAGATCATCGGGGCGATCCGCAGCGAGGGTGACACTGCCCTGGTGGAGTTTACCGGCCGTTTCGACCGCTGGCAGGCGACAGACGCCGGCGATCTGGAGATTCCCCTTACGCGCCTGCGGCAGGCCTGGGACAGCATTCCGGATGCACAGCGTGAGGCGCTGGAGCGCTCCGCCAACCGGATCCAGGCCTATGCCGAGCATCAGATCATGGACTCCTGGTCCTATGTGGAACCCGACGGCACCCTGCTGGGTCAGCAGGTAACATCGCTGGACCGGGTCGGCCTCTATGTCCCCGGCGGCAAGGCCGCCTACCCGTCGTCGGTATTGATGAACGCCATCCCCGCCAAGGTCGCCGGGGTCGCGGAGCTGATCATGGTGGTACCGACCCCCGGGGGGGAACTCAACGAGCTGGTGCTGGCCGCCGCCCACGTCTCCGGCGTCGACCGGGTGTTCGCCATCGGCGGCGCCCAGGCGGTGGCTGCCCTCGCCTACGGCACCCAGAGCGTCCCGCCGGTGGACAAGATCGTCGGCCCGGGAAACATCTATGTCGCCACCGCCAAGCGCGCGGTCTTCGGCCAGGTCGGCATCGACATGGTGGCGGGACCCTCGGAGATCCTGATTATCTGTGACGGCGAAACCGATCCCGACTGGATCGCCATGGACCTCTTCTCCCAGGCGGAGCACGATGAAGACGCCCAGTCGATCCTGCTCTGCCCGGATGCCGCCTATCTGCAGCAGGTGAGCGACAGCATCGACAGGCTGCTGCCGACCATGGAGCGCCAGGAGATCATCGCCACCGCCCTGCGCGCCCGGGGTGCGCTGATCCGTGTCCGGGACATGGACGAGGCCGTGGAGGTCGCCAACCGGATCGCACCGGAGCATCTCGAACTCTCGGTGGCCGATCCCCAGGCCCTGGCCGAGGAGATCCGCCACGCCGGCGCGATCTTCATGGGCCGGTATACCGCGGAGGCGATGGGCGACTATTGCGCGGGTCCGAACCATGTCCTGCCGACCTCACGCACCGCCCGCTTCTCCTCGCCCCTGGGGGTGTATGATTTTCAGAAGCGTTCCAGCCTGATCATGGCCTCGGCGGAGGGCGCCGACAGTCTGGCCAGGACTTCGTCCGTGATGGCCAGGGGAGAGGGGCTTACCGCCCATGCCCGGTCGGCGGAGTATCGATTCAGACAGGATAGAGAGTAGCCGGGGCAAGGCATGCCGGCACCGCCGCAGTACAACAGGTAATTGGCACAAATCAGGACCTACTAACGATGAGCCGCTACTGGAGCCCCATAGTCAATCAGCTCTCGCCCTATGTCCCCGGTGAACAGCCGCGTCTTGATAACCTGACAAAACTCAACACCAATGAAAATCCCTATGCCCCCTCGCCGCGGGTGATCGAGGCCATCAACGGCGCCGTCAACGAAGGGCTGCGGCTCTATCCCGATCCCACATCCATCTCCCTGCGACAAACGGTGGCCGACTATTACGGCCTGACCGCGGAGCAGGTCTTTGTCGGCAACGGCTCCGACGAGGTGCTCGCCCACGCCTTCTTCGCCTTTTTCCAGCAGTCCCGGCCGCTGCTTTTCCCCGATATCACCTACAGCTTCTATCCGGTCTACTGCCGGCTCTATGGTATCGACTACCGCACCATTCCCCTCGATGACGCATTTGCCATCGCTCTCGATCCCTACACCCAGGTCAACGGCGGGATCATCTTCCCCAACCCTAACGCACCCACCGGCTGTCTTCTCTCCCTTGAACGAATCGAGTGGCTGCTCCAGCGCAACCGCGACTCCGTGGTGGTGATCGATGAGGCCTATATCGATTTCGGCGGTGACAGCGCGCTGACCCTGGTGGATCTCTACCCCAATCTTTTGGTGACCCAGACACTGTCCAAGTCCCGCGCCCTGGCCGGACTGAGAATAGGCCTCGCCATGGGCAACGAGGCGCTGATCGAGGGCCTGGTGCGGGTCAAGGACAGCTTCAACTCCTATCCGATCGATCGTATCGCCGCAGTCGCCGCAACGGCCTCCTTCGCTGACGAGGACTATTTCAGCAAGGTATGCAGGCAGATCATCGAATCCAGGGAGCAGCTCAGCGCGGATCTCAAACGCCTTGGGTTCGAGGTACTCCCCTCCGCCGCCAATTTCCTCTTCGTCCACCACCCCCGGCGGGATGCCGTGGAGATCGCCGCGAAGCTGCGCGAACAAGGCGTCATCGTTCGCCACTTTCGACAGCCGAGAATCGACGGCTATCTGCGCATTACCGTGGGCACGCCGCAGCAGAGTGGACGTTTGATTGAAGTACTCGAGACTCTTCGCTTACCTAACTGAGCAGTCAGGCGGGATCCGAGAACTGGCCAGGCAAGACACAGCAATCGATTTCCGGCCATTGCAAGGTGATCTATACTCTGTTCTCCATAACAAATAAAAGGGAGCCGGGCATTATGGGTGAATGGGTCAACAAATCCGGGTATGAGATATTGATGCAGAATCGTGATCCCCGCGGCGGCTACGCCTGCGGCATGGCCTGTGCGGCGATGGTGGTGCACCGCAAGGGTCATGGGAAACCGACGATCGCTTCGATGAGCGGACTCTCGCAGGATTTCGGCGGCGCCTTCAAACGTGGCACGGCCTTCCGCGCGGGTGCGGTTCAGGTGCTGCCTGCGACGAAGGTGACGGCGGGGGGAACAGCGGCGACCAACCTGGTCAAAACGCTCAAGTCCATGGGCATCCAAGCCCGAATCCGGGCGGGGTTTGGTCCCCCTTTTCCCGCCTTCAGCAGTCGCAATCCGGTAATCGCGAATGTTCGTGTAGGCGGCAAGTACGATCACTTCGTGCTGTTAAACAGCTGCGATCCGAATGCGCCAAAGGGATTGATCATCTGTGATCCGGAGACTGGTCTGTTGAGCGCCAGCCCCAATGCCACCCATTTCAGGAGCGGCGCTAACGACTGCACCTACTACAGGAACTGGTTCATCGTTACCTGAAACCGGACGAGCCACCTCCACTGAGCGCGGGCCGTACCACTGGCATGGAGATCGGATAGACGGTTTTCAACGAGGCTATGCCCAGCGCCGGAAAGCTGCCATGCAGACAGGTTCACTCCCGATACTGATTGCAACGCTCATCCCCGCCACGACATGGGCGCTGTGCCAACAGAGCCCCGAAGCCAGACTCTTTTTCGACAGGCTCAGCGGCGACTGGCAGGGCGAGGCAGTGACTACCCCGGTCGGACCGCTCCCTTACGACATCAGCTTCAGGCATCGGGGACCTTTTTGGATCTACGGAGAGGCCGATCCCGGCGCGGCGATTCATCATTGGGATTTTTACTGCGAGGATGAGGAACTCCGGCTGCGTTTTCTTTCCACTTTTGGCGGCAATCGCGACCCCCTGTTGCTTGAACCTATCAGGATCACTGACAGCGAGATTCATTTCAAGGCACAAGATCCCGATTTTCTTGAAGTGAAGGTCCGCTTTGGGGCCAGGCACAGCGCCTTCGAGATCCTGCACTACGGTGAGCGCCATGTATTGATCGAGCTGGAGCGTTAAAAACCATTCACGCGCTAGCCTACAAGCAGGGTAATGATACCGGCGCCTGGGAGGGAGGGGCTTCCCGGATATCTTGCGGGAGAATGGTTCTCCATGAGCAACGTTGAAGGGTGTACCTTGGAACACCGCGTTTATTGGTAACGGAGTTCTGCAATGCTTGCCCAAAAAAAGGCGATGCTGCTTGACATGAACAACACGTTTATGTTCGGCGAAGATAGATTCTGCGAATCCGAAGATTTCTCAATTCACTACGTCAAGATTGGCGGAACACTGCCCGGTATTGAAATCAATACAATCGTTCGGACCGTTTATAATTACATGGATACCCGTTATTCAGATGTAACATATCGACATAATTTTCCTTCTCTGGAATATGCAATCCGCGAAATCGTTAACGAACCATTGAGTAGGGATGAAATCAATAAAATCGTTGACACCTTCACCTACCACGAACTCGGATATATACCCGCAGAGTACGCCGAGGCACTACACAAATTGCGACACTACTTTTTATTGGCAGCAGTCATCGATATTTGGTCGCCAAAAACAGCATGGCTAAAGGAATTCGAGCGAGCCGGTATCCATGGTCTTTTTTCTGCCATATCATTTTCCTCTGATCACGGCATGGTGAAGCCTTCTCCGAAACCCTTTGAGCTGGTCCTAGGACAACTCGAAACGGCCAGATCGGAAGCCGTCGTTGTCGGTGACTCACCGACAAGAGATCTGTCTGGCGCGAAGAGTGCTGGAATCGACTGCATTTTGGTCGGCGGTTCTGAGCACCCAGACACGGTAGCAACTTTTAGTAGCTTGTTGGATTTATGTGATGCAATCCAAACATAGCTTATAACGGATTCCAGACCCTGAGGCATTTGCGCCGCCGCACCTGAATCCGGGCCTTATGGTTCACAACTATTTCTAAACCTCCGCCAATAGCCGATCGATCATCGACGATGCCTGGCCAAGGTAACCGCCGCCGAACAGGTTGAGGTGGTTGAGGATATGGTAGAGGTTATAGAGGATCTTGCGCGTCGAGTAACCGGGGGCAAGGGGCCAACTCTCCCGGTAGGCATCGTAGAAGCGGTTGCCGAAACCACCGAAGAGTTCGGTCATTGCCAGGTCCGCCTCCCGGTCTCCGTAGTAGACAGCCGGATCGAAGATCACCGGATCGCCGTTGCTCGCATAAGCCAGGTTCCCCCCCCAAAGATCGCCATGCAGCAGCGACGGCGTTGGCTGATGATCGATGAGCAGCTGAAAATGCTCCATCAGGCGCTCTCCCCTGCGTTGAAGTGTGCCGCCATAGCCCTTCCTCTCGGCCAGGCGCAGCTGAAATCCGAGCCGCTGCTCACGCCAAAAGTCGATCCAGTCGTCACGGGTCTGATTCTTTTGCGGCGTCGAGCCGATGGTATTGTCGCGGAACCAACCGAAACGGGGCTGGCTCCGGCGATGCATCTCTGCCAGTTGGCGTCCCGCCCGTTCACTGCCGTTTCGGCCGCCGTGGCCCATGTCGATGT
>NATV01000014.1 GCA_003094535.1 gamma proteobacterium symbiont of Ctena orbiculata
GGATCAGTTCAGGGCCCTGCAGGCGATCATCCGCAAACTGGATATCCGTCGTGCCCAGGTCCTGGTGGAGGCGATCATCGCGGAGGTCTCCTACGACAAGGCGAAACAGCTTGGCGTGCAGTGGATCGTCGACGGCAGTCCGGACGACAAGGGCCCGATTGGCGTCATCAACCTGGGTTCGCCCGCGATTTCCGATATCGCAAGCTCGGTGGTTGCCGAGACGGGCGTCCCCCTCGGCCCGGGCACCTCCCTCGCCTTCGGGCGATTCAACAGCGACCGGATCAATTTTGCCGCGGTGATCCAGGCCCTGGAGAGTGACTCCACCTCCAATATCCTCTCCACCCCCACCATCACCACCCTGGATAACCAGGAGGCGGAGATCGTGATCGGTCAGAATGTACCCTTCATCACCGGTTCCTACAGTACAACCGGCGGCGTCAGCAACTCGGTGAATCCCTTCCAGACCGTGCAGCGTGAGGATGTGGGACTGACCCTCAAGGTCAAGCCGCAGATCAACGAGGGTAACTCGATTCAACTGGAGATCGAACAGGAGATCTCCAGCATCAACGCCTCCGCCAGCACCGGAACCAGCGATATCGTCACCAACAAGCGCACCATCAAGACCGTGGTGATAGTGGATGACGGCAATACCATCGTTCTCGGCGGATTGCTCGAGGAGGACCTGCAACAGACCGAAGACAAGGTCCCGGTGCTGGGCGACATCCCCTTGCTGGGAGCGCTGTTCCGCGCCAACCGGACCACCAAGATAAAACGCAACCTGATGGTCTTTCTGCGGCCCGTGGTGATTCGGGATGACGCCATCAATACCCAGATCGCCAGCGACAAATACAACTATTTTCGCGCTCAACAGATGAGGATGAAACAGGAGGGCGTCAATCTGATGTCCGATGAGGAGATGCCGGTATTGCCGCCACGCTTCGGCACGCTCGCCCCCCCATTCGATGATGACGAACTGGAACCCGAAAACTGATCGCAGGGGATAGGCACATGTCGGAGAACTCTTCACCCTCTTCCCAGATGGTCGACGATCTCGCCGCGGAATCCTCCCTCATCGAGGAGACCACGACCTCCCCGGATCAACTCCCCTATGCCTTCGCCCGCCGCCACGGCGTGGTGATGATCATGGACGAGGAGCAGAACCAGCTCTGCCTACTGCACAAGCCCGGGGTATCCCTGGGCGTGCTCAACGAGGTGCGGCGCCTGGTCTGTCAACCCCTGATCTATACCCAGGTGGATGAGGAGACGCTGGAAAAAGAACTCTCCCAGGTCTACGAGTCGGGTTCCAAGCAATCGACCCAGATCATGGAAACCATGGGTGACGATATCGATCTCGATAATGCGGCGCGGGCGTTGAATCAGCCCGAAGACCTGCTGGAGAGTGACGACGACGCCCCGATCATCAGACTGATCAACGCCCTGTTTACCGAGGCGATCAAGGAGCAGGCCTCCGATATCCATATCGAACCCTATGAAAACCGCCTGGTGGTGCGTTTCCGCGTCGACGGCGTGTTGCGCGAAGTCCTCACCCCGCCGCGTAACGTCGCCCCCTTTCTGGTCTCGCGCATCAAGGTCATGGCCCACCTGGACATTGCCGAGAAGCGCATCCCGCAGGATGGCCGCATCTCCCTCAAGGTGGGCAACCGTCCGGTGGATGTGCGCGTCTCCACCCTACCCTCCAGCTATGGCGAACGGGTGGTATTGCGCCTCCTTGACAAACAGGCGGGAAGGCTCGACCTGGAGCAGCTCGGGATGTCCAGGGAGCTCTTGCTGCAGGTCGATCCGGGCATCATCAAACGCCCCCACGGCATCTTCCTGGTGACCGGGCCCACCGGCTCCGGTAAGACCACCACACTCTATGCGGCCCTGAGCCGGCTCAACACCCAGAGCCGGAATATCGTTACCGTGGAGGACCCCATCGAGTACTACCTCGACGGCATCGGTCAGACCCAGGTCAACAACAAGGTCGACCTCACCTTCGCCCGGGGGCTGCGAGCCATTTTGCGACAGGATCCGGATGTGGTCATGGTGGGGGAGATCCGCGACCTGGAAACCGCGCAGATCGCGGTGCAGGCAAGTCTCACCGGTCATCTGGTGATGTCGAGCCTGCACACCAATACCGCCATCGGCAGTATTACCCGCCTTCGCGACATGGGGGTGGAACCCTTCCTCCTCTCCTCGAGCCTGATCGGGGTACTCGCACAACGCCTGGTGCGCACCCTCTGCCCCCATTGCAAGTCGCCCTACAATGCCAGCGAAGTGGAGCGGGAGATGCTGGAGTTCTCATCCGGCGACGAGGTGACTCTCTATACCCCCACCGGCTGCGAGAAGTGCCACAATCACGGTTATCTGGGAAGAACGGGTATCTACGAGCTGATCACCATCGATGAGACTCTGCGCAATCTGATTCACAAGGGCAGCGGTGAAATCGAGATGCTGGAGCATGCGAGAACGCTGAGCGACAGTATCCGCCAGGACGGCATGAAGCGGGTACTCGATGGCGACACCACGATTGACGAGATCATTCGTGTCACCCAGGAGGGTTGATCAGCCTTGGACGCCTTTGAGTATGTAGCACTCGATCCCACCGGGAAAGAGCGGCGCGGCGTGTTGGAGGGCGACAGTCCCAGGCAGGTGCGACAGCAGCTGCGGGAGTCGGGCCTCACTCCACTGACCATCGATGTCGCCAGCGGCGCCACCCAGGCGCGCAAAAGCACCCTCTTTCAGCGCCATATCAACGCCATGGAGCTGGCCTTGATCACCCGCCAGATGGCGACCCTGTTGCGCTCCGGTCTGCCCCTGGAGCATGTCCTCAAGACCACGGCCTCACAGACCGACAAGCGCCACGTGGAGCGCACCCTACTGGCGGTGCGGGCAAAGGTGCTGGAGGGACGCAGCCTGGCGGATGGGTTGAGCGAATTTCCCAAGACCTTTCCCGAACTCTATATCAAGACGGTCTCATCCGGTGAGCAGTCGGGCCACCTCGAGGTTGTGCTGGAGCGTCTCGCCGACTATACGGAACAGCGCCAGCAGATGCGCCAGAAGACCATCTTCGCCCTCTTCTACCCGGCGCTGCTGACCGTCGTATCGCTGCTTATCGTCGGTGGTCTGTTGACCTATATCGTGCCCCAGGTCACCCGGGTGTTTGAAACCATGCAGGCCGACCTGCCCTGGATCACCCAGGCCCTGATGACCACCAGCGACGTCTTTCGCGCCTATGGCGTGCCGATCTTTCTCCTGCTGCTCTTGAGCGGACTGTTGCTCAGTTATCTGTTGCGTAAACCCGGCCCCAAGCGCTGGTGGCACCGCACCCTGCTGCGCATCCCGTTGGTGGGACGCCTGGTTCGCACCTCCAATGCCGCCCGCTTTTCCAGGACTTTGAGTATAATGGCCGCCAGCAGTGTACCGATCCTCGATTCGATGCGCATCGCCTCCCAGGTGTTGACCAACCTGCCGATGCGCAGCGCCGTGGAGGAGGCGACCCTGAGGGTGCGCGAAGGCACCAGCCTCTACCGCGCCCTGGAGAAGACAGGTTACTTCCCGCCCATGACCCTCAGTCTGCTGGCGAGCGGCGAATCGAGTGGCAACCTGGAAGGTATGCTGGAACGTTCGGCGGACATCCAGGAGCGGGAGATAGAGACCCTGGTGACCACGATCCAGGGATTGTTCGAACCGATTCTGATACTGGTGATGGGTGGTATTGTACTGGTAATCGTACTCGCCATATTGCTGCCGATCTTCGACCTTAACCAACTGGTAGGCTGATGCCATGCGATATCTATCTCAATTGAAAAGCGCCTTTCTGGTTCTCGGCCTGCTGGCAGGCATTATTGCCTTGAACGGATGCAGCACCACACCGGACAGTGCGCAAATGGATGAGACCAAGGCCATCCTCAAGGAGGCCCACCTGGCCTATAACAAAAAGGCCTACAAAAAGGTTTTCCAACTGATCTTCCCCCTCGCCGCCGCCGGTAACGACAAGGCGCAGTATGCACTGGGCTATCTTTTCTACTACGGTTTGGGGGTCGAGAAGAGCGAGCAACAGGCGATGCACTGGATTCAACAGGCCGCGGCCCAAGGCAACCGCAAGGCGAAGAAGGCACTGATTCCGAATCAGTAATCCAATTCAACCACAACAGACCCACCTTACCTACGAGGCAGTGCGTCTACTGGATACTATTGGGCATTTACATCAATATTGAACGTCATGGTTTCGCTACCCCCAAAGCCCAGAACTTTTTTCAAATAGGGAAACTCTTCTCTCTTTACCGCTTTGAATCCATTCCTTTCATAGAGTACTTTGGCCCTAGGGTTGGTATCAATTACATCCAGTCTTATGCTGCGGAACCCATTTTGAAGCGCGTACTCTTTAACTTTATCAAGCAGCACTCCCCCGATACCTCTCCCCCTATAGCCCGATAGAACGGTGATGCCATCCATAACCAGTTCTCCCTGCCTAGGCTTTCTCTCATAAAGAGATAATAGTAAAGCTGCTATATTTCCCTGTATAAAACCAAGCATAGAAACCAGGTCTTTATACTCTGCACCTCCGGTCAGTGAACCTTTTCCCGTATGCAGTCCCGCTATACCGACCAATCGATCTTCGCTTAGTGCTGATATTGCATGTTCCAGAACGAAACAGCTTGATAATACTTCTCTTCTCTTGGCATCATCCTCTATAGCAACAGATATTTTCCTCCCAAATGTTTCATCGTATAGCGCTACCGCTTGCTCTTTAAATTGGTCTGGAATACCGACTTGATAGATAATCTCACCCATACCTTCTTACACTGCCAAAATGGTGAAGCTATCAGATTGCTCTCGTTCCCATGCTCTCGCCCGGACATGCAAATCTCGTCGAGCACGACGGTTATATCTCATTCACCAACCCAACCATCCGAGAACAAACGGGAATCAAAGGCTTTCCTGATTTCATCTGGTGATGCGTTACACCCGCTGAATTGAAGTACCACCTTTTTTCCCTTTAACAAATGCTTTAGCTTTATCGCAGCCATAACTGTCGAAGCACCAGCACCCTCAAGAAGGTTGTGCGTGTAATAACCTGCCAATGCAATCCCTTGATAGATTTCTTCTTCAGACAGAAGCACAAATTCCTCAAGATTATCTTTATATATGTTGAACGGAAGCTCATAAGCAATTCCTGTTGCAAAGCCCCCGGCAAAAGTAGTGTTGGCCGATGAAATGACTTTACCGGCTTTCCATGACTGGCAGGCGGCGCTGGAGAATGCTGCCTGTACTGCGAATATTTGAATATCTGGATTGATTGTTTTCATGACAGTGACAGCTGCCGCCGCCTCACTGCCTGCACCGATCGGCAATATTACTGCATCCAAATCAGGTATTTGTTCAATGATCTCGACAAACTCTGTTCCGACACCGTTGATCAAGTGTGGCTCATTTGCCGGATGAGCATAATATAACGATTGTTTACCGGCTATTTCCGCAACCGTACTTGAGGCCTCTTCAAAGGTCTTGCCTGCCTCGACCAATGTCGCACCTGTTGATTCGATGCTTCTGTTTTTAACGGGATTGTTGTTTTCCGGAACAACAATTGTTGCCTTAACACCAAACCA
>NATV01000015.1 GCA_003094535.1 gamma proteobacterium symbiont of Ctena orbiculata
CGTGGCGGATTGCCGATTCTGGCCCCGATGAGCGATATCGCCGGTCGCATCGCGGTACAGAATGGTGCCACCCTGCTACACCACCAGCAGGGGGGCAGGGGGCTCCTGCTTGGCGGTTTGCCGGCCGCGGAGCGGGGTCACGTGGTGATCCTGGGTGCGGGGCAGGCGGGCGGTAATGCGGCACAGCTCGCGGCTGCCTTGGGCGCCAGGGTGACGGTATTCGATCGTCTGAGGGAGAAGATGGGATCAATGCGT
This sequence comes from gamma proteobacterium symbiont of Ctena orbiculata, assembly GCA_003094535.1. Classification (GTDB taxonomy): domain Bacteria; phylum Pseudomonadota; class Gammaproteobacteria; order Chromatiales; family Chromatiaceae; genus Thiodiazotropha. The sequence continues at coordinate 256 of NATV01000015.1, forward strand.
GAACTGGGAAACAACGTTACCGCGCTCTATCCCTACCAGGATGCCGTCAGCGAGGCGGTTGCCGACGCCGACCTCTTGATCGGTGCCGTGTTGATACCGGGCGCCAAGGCGCCGAAGATCGTCTCCCGCCATCAGGTCTCCAGCATGAGGCCTGGAAGCGTGGTTGTGGACATCTCCGTTGACCAGGGAGGCTGTATCGAAACCACCCGGCCGACAAGTTACGAAGAGCCGACCTATCAGGTGGACGGGGTGACCCATTTCTGTGTGACCAATATGCCGGGTGCGGTCCCCAGGAGCGCCAGCCAAGCCCTCTCCGCGGCGATGATGCCCTATCTCAAGCGCCTGCTCGAGGGGTGGCGGGATGATCCGCGGCTGAGGGATGCGGTCAATCTCAGCGGGGGTGAATTGATCTACCCGGCCTTGCGTGAACAGTACCTATGAAACTACAATAATAAATAACTGTAACATTTTAATTTAAAAAGATTATTAATATGCCAGCACAGGCCAAGAGCCAACAGACAACCGATCAGAGCGCCTTTCAGAGCCACGTCAACCACGCCATGCGCGAGGGCATCATGTGGAGTCTGTTCTGCCTCAGTGGCTATCTGCTGTTGTCGCTGTTCAGCTATTCGCCCCTGGATCCGGGCTGGTCCTATACCGGTCCCGCAATGAAGGTGGCGAACTCGGGCGGCCCGGCCGGTGCCTGGTTCGCCGATGTCTTTCTTTACCTCTTCGGGCTCTTTGCCTATCTCTTTCCCATCATGCTGAGCTGGAGCGCGGTGCTGGTGTTTCGACGCCGCAATCCGGATGATTCGGTCAACCTAAACCTGGTGCTGGTGCGCTGGCTCGGTTTTTTCATCACCCTGGCGTCCGGCTGTGCCCTGGCGGCCCTGCACACCAGCCATCTGGGGACGACACTCCCCACCGGCACGGGTGGGGCGCTGGGTAATTTCCTGGGCAGCCATTTCGAGGCCACATTCAGTCGTTCGGGCAGCTCCCTGCTGATGCTGGCGCTGTTCCTCAGCGGATTCACCCTCTTCACCGGCGTCTCCTGGTTCACCGTGATGGACTTTCTTGGCGGGCTGGTGCTTGGCACCCTGCGCAAGATCCACCACTACTATACCCGTTGGCGGGAAGGCCTGGCGGCAAGGCGGGCGCGTCAGGAGCGGGTCGAGCTGATCAAGAAAGAGCAGAAGCGGTCGGAGACGCGCAAACAACCCCGTATCGAACCGGTGATCAACGCGCCGAAGGTCAGCGAACGGGTGGAGAAAGAGCGCCAGGTGCCCCTGTTCGAGGCCGATCCCAATAGCGAACTGCCGCCCTTGTCATTGCTCGATCCGGCGAAACAGACTGTCCAGGGCTACTCTTCCGAGGCGCTGCAGGCGATGTCGCGTCAGGTTGAGTTGAAATTCGCCGATTTCGATATCGAGGTTCAGGTGGTCGCTGTTCATCCGGGACCGGTAGTGACCCTGTTCGAGCTGCAGCTTGCGGCCGGTACCAAGGTGAGCAAGATCAGCGGTCTGTCGAAAGACCTCGCCCGCGCGCTCTCAACCATTGCGGTGCGTGTGGTGGAGGTCATCCCCGGCAAATCGGTGATCGGCCTCGAGATCCCCAACGAGTATCGGGAGATGGTCTTCCTCAGCGAGATCCTGCAGTCGGAAACCTACGAGGGGGCCAAATCATCACTTACCCTCGCCCTGGGCAAGGACATCGCCGGTAATCCGATGTGCGCGGATCTGGCGAAGATGCCCCACGTGCTGATCGCCGGTACCACCGGTTCCGGTAAATCGGTGGCGATCAATGCCATGATTCTCAGCCTGCTCTACAAGTCCAAGCCGGATCAGGTGCGGATGATCATGGTCGATCCGAAGATGCTTGAGCTCTCGGTCTACGAAGGCATTCCTCACCTCCTGACCCCGGTGGTGACCGATATGCAGGAGGCAGCCAACGCCCTGCGCTGGTGCGTGGGCGAGATGGAGCGCCGCTACAGGCTGATGGCCAGCCTCGGGGTGAGAAATATCGTCGGCTACAACCGCAAGGTCAGGGATGCGATCAAGAAGGGCGAACCGATCAAGGATCCGCTGTTTCAGCCGGAGCCGAATGAGATCATCGAGGCCATGGAGCACCCCACCCTGGAACCTCTCCCCTATATCGTGGTCATTATCGACGAGCTTGCCGACATGATGATGATGGCGAGGAAGAAGGTCGAGGAACTGATCGCCAGGCTGGCGCAGAAGGCCCGCGCCTCCGGCATCCACCTGATTCTGGCCACCCAGCGGCCCTCGGTGGATGTGATCACCGGTCTGATCAAGGCGAACATACCCACCCGCATCGCCTTCCAGGTCTCCTCCAGGGTCGATTCCAGAACCATTCTCGACCAGATGGGCGCGGAGCATCTGCTGGGCCATGGCGACATGCTCTATATGGGTACCGGCAGCAATATTCCACAGCGCATGCACGGTGCCTTCGTGGATGACAACGAAGTACACCGTGTGGTGAAACACCTGAAACAGGCGGGGCAACCCGACTACCTGGAGGAGATACTGCAGGAAGCCACCGAGTCTGTTCCCGGCTTCCCCGTGGAGAACGGCGATGTGGAGGATAGCGATCCCCTCTATGACGAGGCGGTTCTCATCGTCACCGAGACGCGCCGAGCCTCCATATCCGGCGTACAGCGACGCTTGAAGATCGGCTACAACCGGGCAGCAAGGATGATCGAGGAGATGGAACGAACCGGAATTGTCGGACCGGCGGAAAGCAACGGCAGCCGCACGGTGCTGGCACCGCCGCCGCCAAAAGATTGATCGAGGGCTGATGCTCACATGAAACCAGATATGAAAGCGTTTTTTATCCTGTTGGCTACAGGCTTGATTCAGCCCCTCTGGGCGATGAACGGCCCACAGCAGCTCGATGCCTTTCTTAAGGATCTCACCACCCTGCAAGCCGACTTTCAACAGACGCTCGAGCAGCAGGATGACGACCGCCTCTACATCAGCAACGGTGTCTTCTATCTGAAACGGCCTGGCCTGTTGCGCTGGGAGTACAACACCCCGAACGAGCAGTTGATCGTGGCCGACGGCAATCGAATCTGGCTCTATGATATCGAGCTGGAGCAGGTCTCCCATCGCAGCCAACAGGCGGCGCTGGTCGGTACGCCGGCTCAACTGTTGAGCGGCCAGGCGCCGATCAGCGACCATTTCACGATTCAGGATATGGGCGAGGAGGGTGGTCTCTATTGGGTCGAGCTGATGCCGAAAGAGAAAGAGGCACAGTTCGTCAGCCTGCGTCTCGCCCTCGACGACAGCCAGCTGCAGCGCATGGAGATGACCGACAACTTCGGCCAGACCACCCGCTTCGTTTTCGACAATATCCGGCGCAATCCGGAACTCGACGCGGCACTGTTCACGTTTCAACCCCCACCCTTGGTCGATCTGATCGGCGACCTATGAACGAACAGGATCTCTTTGCCCAGCATGGGGGCGGAGAGAACCGTCCCCTGGCAGACCGCATGCGGCCCCGTACCCTGGAGCAGTTTGTCGGTCAATCTCACATCGTCTCCGACGGTAAACCCTTGCGCAGCGCCATCGAGGAGGACCGCCTCCACTCGATGATCTTCTGGGGCCCGCCGGGCACCGGGAAGACGACCCTTGCAAGACTGATCGCGCACCACTCCGGCGCCCAATTTCTCAGCCTCTCGGCGGTGTTGTCCGGGGTCAAGGATATCCGCGCTGCGGTGGAGCAGGCGAAGCACTACAAACAGCAGGCGCAGCGGCCTACCGTGCTCTTTATCGATGAGGTGCACCGCTTCAACAAGTCACAGCAGGATGCCTTTCTGCCCCATGTGGAGGACGGCACTGTCGTCTTCATCGGCGCCACCACCGAGAACCCCTCGTTCGAACTCAACAATGCACTGCTCTCCCGTGCGCGCACCTATGTATTGAAATCGCTGACAACAGAGGAGCTGGAAAGGATCATCGATCTGGCGCTGAGCGATAACACCAACGGGCTGGGAGAGAGGGGGCTCAGCATCGGCAGCAAGGCGCGCAGCCTGCTCGCGGAGGCAGCGGATGGCGACGCCAGGCGGGCGCTGAATCTGTTGGAGATCGCCGCCGACCTGACCGAGTCGGGGGAGATCCCGCAAAGCGTTGTGGAGGAGGTGGCCAGCGGCACCCTGCGGCGTTTCGATAAGGGCGGCGAGGCCTTTTACGATCAGATATCGGCGCTGCATAAATCGGTTAGGGGATCCGCGCCGGACGCCGCTCTCTACTGGTTGGCGCGCATGGTCGACGGTGGCTGCGATCCCCTTTACATCGCCCGCAGGGTGGTGCGGATGGCAAGCGAGGATATCGGCAACGCGGACCCGCGAGCGCTGCAACTGGCCCTCAACGCCTGGGACACCCAACAGCGCCTCGGCAGCCCGGAGGGAGAACTGGCCATCGCCCAGGCCGTGGTCTTTATGGCTTGCGCCCCCAAGAGCAATGCTGTCTACACGGCATGGAACGACGCCCTGGCCGAAGCAAGAAACTCCGGGTCTCTCGAAGTCCCCCTGCATCTGCGCAACGCACCCACCAAACTGATGAAAGAACTCGACTACGGCAAGGCCTATCGCTATGCTCACGATGAACCCAATGCCTATGCCGCCGGTGAAAACTATATGCCGGAACAGTTAAAAGGCCACCGCTACTACCATCCGGTCGACAGAGGCATGGAGATCAAGATCGCCGAAAAGCTGGCTTACTTGCGCCGATTGGATGAAGAGGCGGATGATGAGTGAGCGCTTGAAAAGGTTGAGCCACTTCTGTTTGTAGTCGAGGATAGATATATGACTCTCCCTCATTGCCTTTTGATCGTTCTTTAATATGGACCCATTACTCAGGACAACCAAGCTATAGCGTCCAGATCAGTAAAAAATTTATACAATCGTGTGAATACGTATGAACGTAAAGTGTGAATCATCTCACATAATCACGTAGTTACAATCTGATTTAGCCCTCTATTTGACTCTCAACAGTTCACATGAATACCTTCCAAACGGTAGTCTTTTCCCCTGGCCAGAGGATGGTCTTTACGGATTGATTATCGAGGTATGCAGGACATGATGGAAATAATAAGGAAATCACTACTGGCATCTCTTGCCTTGGTGCTGGTAATGCAGGGATGCGGTGGGGGAGGTGGTTCCTCCGACGATCCAGTCAACACAGGTGACTCCACCGGTAACGACACCACAATAGATTCTACTGACAGCGGTTTTTCCGGCGCAGAATCCCAAGCGACGGTCGATCAGGCCAATGTTAAGGACTTGGCCGTAGCAACAGTGTCCGGCATAACCCAAGCCGTTGAAGAGAATGGTGTCACAGGCCCGTTTTCTATACCTGCTACGGCCGCAAGATCGATTGAGCCGACCGAAGAGATGCATCAACAGACTACGGCAGAGGTCTGTATCCATGGCGGTGAGGCGATCGTAGAGGAAATAACAGAGGAAGCAGGTCAGTGGTTGAATGTATTTTACCTGAACAACTGCAGCTACGGTGAAGGGCTGCATATAAATACCTTTACAGGTAGAGTACGTCACACATTCTCCGATCATTCGAATGCCTTCGACTGTGTCATGATTGGCACGGTGTCG
>NATV01000016.1 GCA_003094535.1 gamma proteobacterium symbiont of Ctena orbiculata
CTCGCCCGGTTGCCAAAAGATGTTCCGGGCATTAGGGATGTCTTTGTCAATCGACAGGTCACCCTGCCGCCGGTTGTCCGGGTCGATCCCGCTCGTCTTCCCCGAACCGTTCAGGAAAACAAGACATCGGCCTGGGGCGTGGAGGCCATCGGGGCCCTGGCAACCTGGGGTGCCTATGGGGCGCTGGGCAGCGGCGTCAAGGTTGCGGTGCTCGATACCGGCATCGATGCCGATCACCCTGACCTGCAGGGAAGAATAACCACGACTGATTTTGCGGAATTCGACCGGGACGGGAATCTTGTGGACGGTGCCGCGGTCCGTGACACGGGGAGTCACGGAACCCACTGCTGCGGAACGGTCGCGGGGGGCAACGCATCGGGACACTGGATCGGGGTGGCACCACAGGCCTCGCTGGCCGCGGGGGTGGTGCTGCCGCGGGGGCGCGGCACCGATGCCCAGATCCTTGCCGGCATGCAGTGGGCCATCGACCGCGATGTTGACGTCATCAGCATGTCGCTGGGCGGTTTGAGCATGAGCCCCGAGGTCCTCGACACCTATACGCGGATGATCATCACCGCCAACCGTCTGGGGATAGCGGTGGTCGTCGCCATTGGCAACGAGGGCAGCCAGACCTCGGGGGCCCCCGGTAACGACTACTTCGCCTTTACCGTTGGCGCCACCGATCCGGATGACCGGGCCGCCGGCTTTTCCGGCGGGCGCACCCAGGTGATCAAGGAGTCGCGCTACATCCGATCGGATGCGTTGCCCCTTGTCTATTCGAAACCCGATGTGTCGGCACCCGGGGTGGGGGTAAAATCGGCGGTGCCCAGGGGCCGCTACGAGGCCTGGAACGGCACCTCCATGGCGACACCCCATGTCGCCGGCGCGATCGCGCTGCTGCTCAGCGCCACGGATATCAGGAGCAGGGTTAGTGCAAACGAACGTGCCTATCTGGTCCAGGATCTGATCATGGGCTCGGTGGAAGAGCTGGGCGAGGCCGGGCAGGATCATCGCTTCGGCCTTGGGCGCATTAATATTCTGAAGGCCGTCGGCTATGCCAAAGAGCTGGGCTATTGAGGCGCTATGGGCGATACGAACATCAACAGCAAGGAGATGGAACAGAAGATCACCCTCCAGGAGCTGCGTGACTTCGCGCTGAGCGACAGCGACGAGACGCGACCGGTGGTGATCGAGCTGGATGTGGACTTCCCCCAGGTTGAAGTCAAAAGGGGTTTTCTTGGACGGTTACGCCCGAAACGTGTACTGGAGCTGTCGCCGCGAGCGCAGGAGAAGGTGAAGGAAATAGAGACGGCGGCGCGAGAGAAGATCCCCAAGGTCATCACCCACAAGGTCAAGTGGCTCAGTGCGGCCCATGCCTTCATGGCGCGGGTGACGCCGGAGGAGTTGCGGGTGCTGGTGACGATGAAGGAGATCCGCGGGGTGCGGTTGCGTAAGGAGTAAAAAGCTAACGGAATCCACCGTAGCTGTTTTAGTGATCCCGCATTAATTTGCAAAAACACCAATATTCTAACTCCTGTCCAAACGCCGATACCCAATCGCCTCGCTGATATGCGATGTCTCCACCTTCGGACTCGCCTCCAGGTCGGCGATGGTCCGCGCCACCTTGAGGATGCGGTGGTAGGCCCGCATCGACAGTCCCAGCCTTTCGATAGCCCGGTGCAATAGCTCGCTGCCAGCCCTGTCCGGGGCAGCCACTTGTTCGATCTGCACTCCCTGCAGCACCTGGTTGGTGCAGCCTTGTCTCTCTAGTTGTATCTCACGGGCATCGATGACCCGGCGGCGGATTGTTTCGCTCGGCTCCTCTTGCTTTGTTGGCCTTTGGTGATTGAGCTTAAGTGGCTGCCTGGGCACTTCCACATGCATGTCGATGCGATCCAGCAGGGGACCCGAGATGCGCATGCGGTAGCGGTTGATTCGGTCGAGGGTGCAGTGGCAGCGGTTGCTGCCGTCGCCCAGGTGGCCGCAGGGGCAGGGATTCATCGCCGCGACCAGTTGAAAGCGGGAGGGGTAGTCGACCTGGCGGTTGGCCCTGGAGATGGTGATCTGGCCGTTCTCCAGGGGTTCGCGCAGCACCTCCAGGGTATGGCGGTCGAACTCGGGGAGTTCGTCCAGGAAGAGTACACCGCGATGGGCCAGGGAGATTTCTCCCGGTTTGGGATTGCTGCCGCCCCCCACCAGGGCCGCCGCCGAGGCGGTGTGGTGGGGGGCGCGGAAGGGCCGCTGGCGCCAGCTGGCGGGCCGGAAGGTATTGTGGTTGGCGACCGAGTGGACGGCGGCGCACTCCAGCGCCTCCTCCTCGTTCATCGGCGGCAGGATGCCGGGGAGGCGGGAGGCCAGCATCGACTTGCCGGTGCCGGGGGGGGCGATATAGAGCAGGGAATGGGCGCCGGCGGCGGCGATTTCAAGGGCGCGCCGGGCCTGGCTCTGACCGTGGACATCCGCCATATCGAGGCGCAGCCGCGGCTCGGCGGGTTTGTCTGTCGCACTTTTGTAGGCGGTCAGCTGATTTAGGCTGTTGAGGTGGGAACAGACCTCGAGGAGGTGCTTCGCCGGGTAGCACTGGAGTCCGTTGACCAGCCCCGCCTCCGCGGCATTCTCTTCAGGCAGGATCAGGGAGCGTCCCGCGTCGCGGGCGGTGAGGGCGGCCGGGAGGATGCCGCCGATGGGGCGCAGCTCCCCGGAGAGGGCGAGCTCGCCGCTGAATTCATAGTGACTGAGGGGTTCGCTGGTCAATTGATTGGAGGCGGCCAGGATACCCAGCGCGATGGGCAGATCGAACCGGCCCCCCTCCTTCGGCAGATCCGCGGGCGCCAGGTTGATGGTGATGCGCCGGGCGGGAAACTCGAACTGGCTGTTGATCAGGGCCCCCCTGACCCGGTCCTTGCTCTCCCTTACCGCCATCTCCGGAAGACCGACGATGGAGAGGCCGGGCAGGCCGTTGGAGAGATGGACCTCCACGGTCACCAGGGGTGCCTGGATTCCCTCTTGCGCACGGGAATAGAGTATTGCGAGTGACATGGATTCCTTCCTTGGAACAGGGGCGGGGTCGACAATGACGCGCTAGCCGGTTCTCTCCTCCAGCGCCTTGATCTCTGCCTCCAGCCTTTCGAGTTTCTCACGGGTTCGCGCCAAAACGGCGCTTTGCACCTCGAACTCCTCGCGGGTGACGAGATCGAGTTTTGCCAGTCCCGACTCCAGGGCGGCACGCAGGTTCTTCGTTACATCCGCCTGCAGTGCCTGGATACCGCCAGGCAGTGTTGCCGAGAGCCGGGTCGTCAGTTCATCGATCAGTTTCGGATCTATCATGCGGCAGACAATAGCCAGTGGCGCCGCCTTTGTCCAGCGAGAGGTCCCTGGTTGGTGGGGGCGCAGGCCACCCATCGGTTCAGGTTTCTGACAGCGCGCTTACAACTAACCAAATAGGGGTATGTCCGGCTGCAATTTTGCACCAATGCAGTGCACGGGTCTGGTGCAAGGGACTCGGTTGTGATCACTAAGCATGCACGGGTATAGGGAAATCCCCAGTCCATGCTCAGCTATTCATGCATATTTATTTGATTAATCAATGACATAGGAGTTTTGGCACGAAGTCTGATACGTCAGCTGTAGTTTCGTCTCGTTGTTTACGTGCCGAGTCAACTGTTTAACCCATATATCTATTGAATGAAGAGGAAGTAAGACCATGAAAATGAACCGACTTGCCATTGCCTGTGGGGCCGCAATGCTTGGGCTCTCGTCCGTTGCCGCAGCCGAAATCAGCGCCAATATCGGTGTAACCAGCAACTACATCTGGCGTGGCCTGACCCAGACAGGCAACAGCACCGCATTATCCGGTGGATTCGACTGGGCTGATGAGTCGGGCGTCTATGCCGGTACCTGGCTGTCCGAGGCGTGGGATGACTATGAACTCGACCTCTATGGCGGATATGCCGGTGAAGTGGGTGACTTCGGCTACGATCTGGGCCTGATCTACTACACCTACTCAGACGACGCGGAGTCAAACTTCCTTGAGCTTGCCGTGGGCGGCAGCTGGCAGTTTCTCTCCGCCGGTCTCAACTACGTGGTCTCCGCCGAGGATGCGGTCGAGGTCGTTGAAGAGGACCTCTACTACTATCTGGGCGCCAGCTTTGACCTGCCGCAGGACTTCTCCGTCGGTCTGACCGTCGGATTCGTCGAGCCTGACGGCGACGGTGATGACGACCTCGAGGACTACACCCACTATCAGGTCGACCTCACCAAGGCCGCCGGTGATTTCGGTGACGTCACCCTGAGTCTCTCCGATACCGATCTCGACGATACGGATGCCGCCGGCGAAGACGCCGACATGCGTTTCTTCATCTCATGGAGCAAAGGCTTCTGAGACGGATCGGCTTGAGTTAACTATTCATGTTAGGCAGCCCGTTGCTAGAGCGGGCTGAACGAGGAGTAAAGAGATGAAAATGGTTTCAGCAATCATTAAGCCGTTCAAGCTTGATGATGTCCGTGAAGCGCTGTCGGAAGTGGGTGTGGCAGGTATCACTGTGACCGAAGTCAAGGGCTTTGGTCGTCAGAAGGGCCACACCGAACTCTACAGGGGCGCCGAGTATGTGGTCGACTTCCTGCCCAAGATCAAGGTCGAAATCGCCGTCGATGACGACATCGTCGATCAGGTGGTGGAGGCGATCTCCACTGCCGCGAAGACCGGCAAGATCGGTGACGGCAAGATTTTCGTCACCCCCGTGGAACAGGTCGTTCGTGTGCGTACCGGTGAAACCGGTCCCGAAGCGCTGTAACTCACTAGCAACATTTATTGGAGAGTATCGTGGAAGCGATTACACAACTTAGTTATGCACTGGATACCTTTTACTTTCTGGTATCCGGTGCGCTTGTCATGTGGATGGCGGCCGGTTTCGCCATGCTCGAGGCCGGCCTGGTCCGAGCGAAGAATACCGCTGAGATCCTGACCAAGAACGTGGCCCTGTTCGCCATCGCCTGCATCATGTACATGGTGATGGGCTACAACATCATGTATCCCGGCGACGGCAACGGTTATTTCCCCGCCCTCGACCTGAGCTTTATGTTCGGCGGCGACAACAGCGTCGAAGATGTCCTGGCCAGCAACGGAGAGACCTACTATTCCGGCATGTCTGACTTCTTCTTCCAGGTGGTCTTCGTCGCTACCGCCATGTCCATCGTCTCCGGTGCCGTGGCTGAGCGTATGAAGCTCTGGGCGTTCCTGCTTTTCGCCGTGGTGATGACCGGCATCATCTATCCGCTCCAGGGCTACTGGAAGTGGGGTGGTGGTTTCCTCGACGCAGCGGGTTTCAGCGACTTTGCCGGTTCCGGCGTGGTCCACCTCTGTGGCGCTTCCGCGGCCCTGGCCGGTGTCGTCCTGCTGGGTGCGCGCAAGGGGAAATACACCTCGGATGGCCGGGTCAATGCCATCCCCGGCGCCAACCTGCCGCTGGCTACCCTGGGTACCTTCATTCTCTGGCTGGGCTGGTTAGGTTTCAACGGTGGGTCCGAGCTGAAGGTTTCCGATATCGGTGAAGCCAACGCGGTGGCGGCGGTCTTTGTCAACACCAATGCAGCCGCGGCCGGCGGTGTGGTGGCGGCACTGCTTACCGCGCGCGCGCTGTTCGGCAAGGCGGATCTGACCATGGCGCTCAACGGCGCCCTGGCCGGTCTGGTAGCAATCACCGCTGAACCGTTGGCACCGACACCGCTGATGGCGACCTTGATCGGTGCCGTGGGCGGCCTGTTGGTGGTCTTCTCCATCATCACCATGGACAAGGTCAAGATCGACGATCCGGTCGGTGCTATCTCGGTACATGGCGTGGTCGGCATGTGGGGCTTGATCGCCGTTCCCTTGACAAACAGCGATGCGGCCTTCGGCTCGCAATTACTCGGTTTGGGAGTAATCTTTGCCTGGACGTTCGTCGCCAGCTTCGTGGTCTGGCTGATCCTTAAGGTTGTGATGGGTATCCGGGTCAGCGAAGAGGAAGAGTACGAAGGTGTCGATCTCGGCGAGTGTGGACTGGAAGCCTATCCTGAATTCACCGGCAACCGAGGTTCAGGACTTTAAACTGACTTGTTGGATGATCCTCCCATTAAGGGCGCTTCGGCGCCCTTTTTTTT
>NATV01000017.1 GCA_003094535.1 gamma proteobacterium symbiont of Ctena orbiculata
ATCGCGATAAGCAGACCCGAACCGGCTGATAACTGTTGTCTCCAATCGCGATCTCTTTCTGCGTAAGATACGCCTAGGAATAGATGGCGATACGCTTCACAGGAGCCGCTCGGCGCATGCCTGATCTGATCGAAGGGAACGCTTGGGTGACTATCGCCAGGGAGAGGATTGATTAAATCAATCGGTTTCTCAAATGGTCTTTTGCGGGCGCAATAGAAGACAAAAAGGCCTACATCCTCATGATGTAAGCCTTTGATTTATATGGCTCCCCGGGACAGGCTCGAACTGCCGACCTAGTGATTAACAGTCACCCGCTCTACCGACTGAGCTACCGGGGAATTGCTTAAGAGGGGCGCATAATAAAGAGACTGGGCCTTAGCGTCAATAGTTCGACCTTAAATTTAGCCGCTGCAGATGAGCGGTTCACCGTTCCAGCGCGACTCCGAGATCCTGACGCGTCCCACGTTGTTTACGATCACTGCCTTGGGCGGAATCTGGTTGCCCGGATCACAGAAGGTAAGGGTCAGGTTGTAACCGCTGGGCCGGCCGTCGCCCTGGTAGACGACAACGCTGCGACCTTGGCTGGCGTGGATCTCGATCTCCGTTTCATGCCCAGGTTGATGCACTCCCTGCATCACTTCGCCGCGATCCCGGGTCCTGTTCCGGTTGCTGTCTTCATAGAGGATAAAACCATGGCTCCAGTCATTGGATGGTGAGCAGTGCTCGCCGTCGCTGCTGGGGCATACTACATGGTGGGTCTCCTTGGTGATCGACAGCGATCGGGCCAGGCGGAAGTGATGTACAAAGCTGTTGATTTCACTTGCCTGCAGATTCTTCGCCACGAACGAGCGGTAAGAAGGGATAACGATCGTGATCAGGATGGATGAGATGACCAGGGTGACGAGCAGTTCCAAAAGTGAATATCCCCGCTCGCTGGCATACGCTTTGTCTACAGCTGTCTGCATGAATAACGCCCTCCATGGCGTATAAAAACGGGGTGCATCATCCACCCCGCTTCATTTGGATTGAGACTAGGCCGGTCTTGTCAGACCTTGAGCACCCCCTCAATCCGATCCAGCGCCTTTTCCAGATTTTCCTGGCTGGTGGCGATTGAGATGCGGACGTGTCCCGAGAGCCCGAATGCGGTGCCCGGCACCAGGGCGACGCCGGCCTCGGTGATCAGGTACTCCGAGAGTTCCAGGTCGTTGCTGACGCCATCGATGGAGGCAAGGGCGCCTTCCACATTGGGGAAGCAGTAGAAGGTACCGTCGCTCGGCAGGCAGTCTATTCCCGGCATGCCGTTGAGGCGCTCGACCACGTAATCGTGGCGCTCCTTGAATGCCACCAGCATCTCCTGGATGCACTCCTGTGGCCCCTCCAGGGCCGCCTGCGCCGCCACCTGCGATATCGAGGTGGGATTCGAGGTGCTTTGGGACTGGATCTTTTTCATCGACTTGATGATATCCGCCGGTCCGCCGGCATAACCGATTCGCCATCCGGTCATGGAGTAGGCCTTGGAGACCCCGTTCAGCACCAGGGTGCGCTCCTTCAACTCGGGGCAGGCATTGAGGATATTGACGAAGCTGTTTCCGGGCCAGATGATATGCTCGTACATGTCGTCGGTTGCGATCAGTATTCTCGGATGATCTTTCAGTACCTCTCCCAGGGCGACCAGCTCTTCGCGGGAGTAGGCCATGCCGGTGGGATTCGAGGGGCTGTTGATGACGAACAGCTTGGTCTTATCGGTGATCGCCGCCGCAAGCTGCTGGGCATTGATCTTGAATTTCTGGGAGGCACCGGCGGAGACCAGTACCGGCACACCGCCCGCCAGAATCGACATGTCGGGGTAGGATACCCAGTAGGGAGCTGGGATAATGACCTCGTCACCGGGATCGAGCACAGCCTGGGCGAGATTGTAGAAGCTCTGCTTACCGCCGCAGGAGACGAGAATCTCCCCCGGCGCATACTCGAATCCGTTATCACGCTGAAATTTGTCTATGATCGCCTGTTTCAGGGCAGGTGTGCCGTCTACCGCGGTATACTTGGTGAAGCCGTCATTGATGGCGTTGATGGCAGCCGCCTTGATGTGGTCGGGGGTGTCGAAATCCGGCTCTCCCGCGCCCAGTCCGATGACGTCCTTTCCCGCTGCTCGCATCTCGGCGGCTCGGGCGGTGACTGCAAGAGTGGGGGAGGGTTTGACGGCTTGTACGCGACTGGAGAGTTGTGCATTCATTTCTGTTTTTATCCCTGATTCTCAAACATCAGCGAATCGGCTGATCGACGGGTTGGTTAAAAAGCCATTCGTGGATGGCGTTGTCGGGATGCCATAATAGCCAATTAACGCACGATGAAGAATCCCCTAATGAGCAAAGCGTTTAAATTATCCGCAAATTTTGCCCCTTCCGGAGACCAGCCGGAGGCGATCAGGCGTCTTGAAGAGGGTATGAGGGACGGCGAGGCCGGTATGACCCTGCTCGGCGTCACCGGCTCCGGCAAGACCTTCACCATCGCCAACGTGATCCAGAAATTACAGCGCCCAACCCTGATTTTGGCCCCCAACAAGACCCTGGCGGCCCAGCTCTACGGCGAATTCAGGGAGTTTTTCCCCGACAATGCGGTGGAGTATTTTGTCTCTTACTACGACTACTATCAGCCCGAGGCCTACGTGCCCGCGTCCGATACCTTCATCGAAAAGGATGCATCCATCAATGACCACATCGAGCAGATGCGGCTGTCGGCGACCAAGGCGCTGCTGGAGCGCGGGGATACAATCATCGTGGCCACGGTCTCCTCTATATATGGCCTCGGCGATCCGCGCGCCTATCTGGGGATGATGCTGCATCTGAGTCGCGGTGAGATCATCGATCAGCGTGCCATTCTGCGCCGCCTCGCGGAGCTGCAGTACAAGCGCAACGAAGTGGAGCTCCATCGCGCCACCTTCCGGGTGCGCGGCGAGGTGATCGATATCTATCCCGCGGAGTCGGATGCCGAGGCGGTGCGGGTCGAGCTGTTCGATGACGAGATTGAGAATCTCTCCGTGTTCGATCCGCTCACCGGCGAGATCAAGCACAAGGTGCCGCGCTACTCGATCTATCCAAAAAGCCACTACGTGACGCCGAGAGAGACCCTGCTGCAGGCCGTGGATCAGATAAAACTGGAACTGCAGCAGCGGCTGAGGGATCTGGAATCGGCCAACAAGCTGGTGGAGGCGCAGCGTCTCGACCAGAGAACCCGCTTCGATATCGAGATGATCACCGAGCTCGGCTACTGCACCGGCATCGAGAACTACTCCCGGTATCTCTCGGGGCGCGACACCGGGGAGCCGCCGCCGACGCTCTTCGACTACCTGCCCGACGATGCCCTGCTGGTGGTGGACGAGAGCCATGTCACGGTACCTCAGCTCGGTGGCATGTATCGTGGCGACAGGTCGCGCAAGGAGACCCTGGTGGAGTACGGCTTTCGTCTCCCATCCGCCCTCGACAACAGACCCCTGAGGTTCGAGGAGTTTGAGTTCCGCTCCCCGCAGACCATCTACGTCAGCGCCACCCCCCGTGACTATGAGATCGATCACTCCGGCGCCATCGTCGAGCAGGTGGTACGCCCCACCGGGCTCGTCGATCCTCAGTTGGAGGTCAGGGCGGCAAGCAGCCAGGTCGATGATCTGCTCTCCGAAATCAACTTGCGGGTGGCGCGAAGCGAACGAGTTTTGGTGACCACCCTCACCAAACGCATGGCGGAGGATCTTACCGACTATCTCGGTGATCACGGGGTGCGCGTGCGCTATCTCCATTCCGATATCGATACCGTGGAGCGGGTGGAGATCATTCGCGACCTGCGCCTGGGCGAGTTCGATGTGCTGGTCGGTATCAATCTGCTGCGCGAGGGGCTGGATATGCCGGAGGTCTCCCTGGTGGCGATCCTGGATGCGGACAAGGAGGGATTTCTGCGTTCCGAAGGGTCCCTGATCCAAACCATCGGCCGCGCCGCGCGCAATGCCAACGGCATGGCGATCCTCTATGCGGATCAGATGACCGGATCGATGGAACGGGCGATCGACGAAACCAATCGGCGGCGTGCCAAGCAGATCGAATACAACCGGGTCCACGGTATCACTCCCCAGACCATTCTGAAATCGATTGCCGATATCATGGAAGGGGCCTATCCGGGGGGGCAGATCAATGCCAAACGCTACGCCAAGGTGGCGGAGGAGGAGATGGAGTATGCCGGCCTCTCGCCTGCCCAGATGGCAAAGCGCGTCCAACAGTTGGAGCAGCAGATGTATCGCCATGCCCAGGACCTTGAGTTCGAGGAGGCGGCAAAGATCCGGGATCAGATCAGGCATCTGCAGGAGAAAGGCCTAGCGGTGTGAATGAGACGGAGTAATCGCGTATGGACCCGTTGACCCAAATATTGCTCGGCGCGGCTGTCGGCCACGCCACCCTCGGTGCGCAGGTCGGCCGCAAGGCGCTCTTGGGGCGCAGTGCTCGGCGGAATGCCCGATCTCGACGTGCTCCTGCCCCATGCGGACGAGGTGGCGGCCGTCACCAGTCACCGCGGTTTCAGCCACTCCCTGGTCACCCACACTGTAGTCGCGCCAATTCTCGGTACCGGGCTCGCACACTTGCATGAGAAAGAGGGCGCATCCATTACTCGCTGGATCCTGCTCGTGTGGCTCGCGCTCGCAACCCACGCCTTGCTCGATGCGACCACGGTCTACGGCACGCAGCTCTTCTGGCCGAGCACTATGCCGCCGGTCGGACTCGGCAGCATCTTCATTATCGATCCCATGTACACGCTCCCGCTGCTTATCGGGGTGCTTTGGGCTGCGTTCGCCAAGCGCAGATTGGCCGTCGGACGACGCGCGAACCTGGTTGGCCTTGGCCTGAGCACTGCCTATCTTGCAGCTGCCATGCTCATCCAGGCGCAGGTGCATGACATCGCTGAGCGTGAACTGATGCGCAAGGGCGCGGCGAACGATCGGCTGATCGCGACGCCGACACCCTTCAACCTTGTGCTCTGGCGCGTGGTCGCAATGGCGCCAGACGGCTACCGGGAAGGCTACTACTCGCTGCTCGATCCGTCGCCCGAGGTCCGCTTCGTCCACTACCCGAGCCACGAAAGCCTGCTCTCTTTTATCGAAGATACACCTGCCGTGGCCAGGTTGCGCTGGTTCACCAGGGGCTTTTATCGGGTGCGGGAAATCGACGGCCGAGTTGAGATCACCGATTTGCGCATGGGCTTCGAGCCACGCTACGTATTCTCCTTCGTTGTGGGTCAGCGACAGGAAGGCGGCATACGTCCGTCGATTCCGCCCGAACGTGCCCCCGCCGAGCTCCCCGACGCCGGAGCATTGCGCTGGGTGTGGCGGCGAATGCTTGGTGAAACGCATTAGCTTGACCCGATTGCGCTCTCCATTTTGTTTTGGGCGTGGACTGTTTCAGATCCGGCCAAACGCTGTTTCTATTAACAGGGGAAATGTAAAGTATTTAAAATAAATGCTTTATTTTTCTAAACATTCTTCTAGAATTAAATTCATTCTAAGTAAATAAACAGGCATAGACGAACTCGGTAGCGAACGCTGCGGCAGGTAGCACTGAATATGAGCGATATTCAAGGTATGCTCAGTGACATCCAGGCGGAGGCGGAATATGCCTGCCGTATGACGGGACTGACCCATCTCAACGACCATGTATTGGCTGCAATGGAGCGTGTGCCAAGACACCATTTCGTCAGCAAGTCGTTTCGCTCCCACGCCTTCGACAATAGCCCGTTGCCCATCGGCAAGGGTCAGACCATCTCCCAACCGTTCATCGTCGCCCTGATGACCGACCTCATCGCACCGAAGAGGAGTGATAAAATCCTCGAGGTGGGTACCGGCTCCGGTTATCAAACGGCGGTACTGGCTGAACTGGTCGGCCACCTCTATACCATCGAGATCATTCCCAAGCTGGCGCAGAAATCCCGCCGGTGTCTGGAAAAAGAGGGCTATTCCAATATCTCCTTCCTGGAGGGTGACGGCTACTACGGCTGGCCCGATCAGGCACCCTTCGATGCCATTATGGTTACGGCGGCGGTGGAAAAGATACCCGAGCCGCTGGTCGATCAGCTTGCCCCGGGGGGGCGTCTTGTACTGCCGGTTGGAGAACGTCGCTACAGCCAGGATTTGATTCTGGTTACTAAAGACCATGCCGGTGTGGTCCACAAAACCAGACTCATGCCGGTCTCCTTTGTGCCGATGACAGGA
>NATV01000018.1 GCA_003094535.1 gamma proteobacterium symbiont of Ctena orbiculata
TTCCGGCTGTGGTTCCGGTTCCGGCTGTGGTTCCGGTTCCGGCTGGGGTTCTGGTTCTGGTTGGACTGGTGGAGGCGGTTCCGGTTTTGCCACTGCCACCGGCATAGGCATCTTCATGCCCTCGACCTCAACGGGTGTATCGAAGTAGGAAATGGATTCGCCAGTGAGGCTCTTGGCACTCGCCTTGACGGCGATCTGACGCGGGCCGGAGAAGCTCATGAGATCGATTTCACCGCTGCCACCCTGAGCTCCCGGCAGGCTGTTCAGTGAGAGGCGGAACTGTTCTCCCTCGGCATTCTCCATCCAGGTTTCGAGATGCAACGAAGCCGGATCGATCAATTCCGCCTCGGGGGTAATCCTTACATCGAGCAGATGGCCGTCACTGCGGGGGGAGACCTCCAGATTGACCGGCGGTACGATTTCATAGGTCATCCTTTTTTCACGAACGAAGGTAGGCCCGGTTGCGTTCAACACCAACTCCCCCACCCCGCTGGCGACAGACTCCCCGCCAAATGCAAGGGTGAACAAACCGTCATTCGCGGCCTTATCAGGCTGTTGGCCATCGTCCTGCATGGGTCTTGCTTCAGAACTGCCTCTGCTGTCCTGCTGCGTAGCAGAGACATTGACCACGTTCAGAAACTCCTGTTTTCGAATCAACTTGCCGTGATCACTGAATTCAACAATTACCGGCAGGCTCAACCCCTGTATCAAGCGATTGGGCAGCTCACTGGTCTTCATCTTCAGATCGGTGACGATCATGACCCGGTTATCGGGATCGACTTCCGCGCGAATCTTCCACTCACCCGGCTGCGGATCCGCAATGGTCAGCATGTCGTATCCCTTATCGCGATGCCAGCTCACCGAGGTGGGTGCGCTGTCGGCCTTGAATATCTTGCCATCGGGAGGCACCACCTCTGTCTCCTGGGCGCCGGGTTTGCGAAACACCAGTAAGGTCGCTTCGGTAATCGTCTCATCCACTGTAAACTTGTTATCCTGCAGCGGCAGGGCATCCGGCTTGCCGACCTTCTCGAAAATCCTGAGAAACACCTTTTGCAACTGTTCGGCGGTTTCAACCTGCTCATACCAACCACCGCTGGCGGTGGCCAGCTGTTTCATCAGTTCATGGTCAGCATTCTTCGACAGCGCGATGGTATGGACTGTCGCCTGCAGGTCCGCCAGACGAGGCAGAATCCCCGCTAGAATCCGTTTTTTCGATGCCGCGTTTTTTGTCCTGTCCCTGGAGATGTCCACCATTCCGTCTGTGAGCAGGATAACACTGCGGCGATAAGGTCCGGGGGGGCCGCTCCAGTCCTCGGTTGAGCGTTTAAGGGCATCCTCGATATTGGTGTATTGGCCAGGGGAACCGATCGACTCAGAGGATTTACGCGCCCGCTTCTTCCACGCCTTGTCGACCTGGCCCAGGGGTATCTGCATATTGACGTATTGACCGAATGTCCATACGCCCGCCCGGGTCTCGGCAGAGAGCAGACCGACCAACAGGCGTAACGCCGGTCGCCGGAGGTTTTTCGGGTCATTCTGCTTCATGCTGCCGGAAACATCGATGAGAATCCTCACATCCGCCTTCTCTTCAGCGCTCAGCGACTGACCGCACCAAAACGGCGTCAACAGAAGCAAGAGTACAATCCAGGCCTTTCCTTTCGTCATTCCGAGGTCATCCCAGCTCTATCTATAGAGTCATTATTCAGAGAATTGGAGAAAGCTCCATATCCGTCTATCGGCTGATCCGGGTAGCTCTTTAATTCCTATCGGGTTTGGTTGATTAAGCCGTGGACGCAATATCTCAGCGAAGTTCTCGATACGGCGACTGCTCCCCCTCTGGCTGCTTCTGGAAGCGCTTGTAGGACCACTGGTACTGGCTCGGCAGCCGACGAATGATCGACTCGACATCACGATTCAAAGTGCTGGCCGCTAAAGTCGGGTCCCGGTCCTTGATTCTCTCGTCCGCCGGCAGATAGTGAATATGGTAGCCACCACCGGCGGAGAGCCGCTCTGCATAGGCAAAGATCACTTTAGCCCCTGTCTTCCTGGCCAGCCGATTGGTTAAGAGCATGGTCAATGCCGGCATCCCGAAAAAGGGAGCGAAGACAGCCCCGGCATCGGATTTTGGCTGCTGGTCAGGAAGGATGCAGGTGACACCACCCGATCTCAGGGCCGTCAAGATCCGCTTTACCCCCGAGGTGTCCGTCGGCACCAGCTCAGCGCCGCTGCGTTCTCTGGCCTGTTTTATCACACTCCCGTAGGCGCTGTTTCTGGGTGGGCGGTAGAGGGAGGTAACCCGCTCATGAGTGGGTAGTTCCAAACCAATGATCTCCCAACAACCGAGGTGGGGGGAGAGAATAATTAAACCCTGACCCTCCTCCCTCTGTAGCATTTCCAAGCCAGAGACTTCCTGAATCAGTCCCAATACACGGCTGGTGGGGGCAAACCAGATTGCAGCCATTTCCATCAATGTGGCACCCATCTGGATGATCGACTGATTGCGTAAATTGATCAGATCCTTTTCCGACATTTCAGGAAAGCAGAGGCGAAGATTGATTTCGGTGATCCGCCTTTCACGATTGGGAAACCAAATATAGAACCGCCCCAGGAGACGACCGATACGGTGCAACCAGTTCAACGGCAGATGAGCGAAAAGCCGCCAAATAGGAAAGACGGGATGTTTTGACATGATGCTGTGATTGTACACAAAAAAAAATGCCTAACCCCAGCTGAATATTATCACGCTATGTTCATCTACGTGATATCTCAAAGCCGGCATGAGTCGGGCAAATCCATATCTCCTCTCCATCCTGCTGACTTGCGGATTGCTTTCATTGCCAAACCATCTACCATGTAGTGGTATAAACCCTGACCGAACCCATAGGATAGTGTCAATGAGTGAGTCTCATCTCCACAACCTCACACCACAACAAGCCTGGCAATTGATGCATGACGATCCACGTACCGTACTCGTGGATATCAGATCCAGCATGGAGTTTCTCTTTGTCGGACACCCCAAGGGTGCCGTCCATGTGCCATGGATCGATGAACCGGATTGGACGGTGAACCCCCATTTTGTCACCGACATACGAAAGCTCCTCCTGGGAGGCAGCATCTGCACCATAGACGAGGGTTGCGCGCCTGTTGTTCTTATCTGCCGCAGTGGCAAACGCTCCCTGGAGGCAGGCAAGGCGCTTATCGAGGCGGGGTTTGGACGCGTCTACCACATCGATGAGGGTTTCGAGGGCGATTTGGATGAGGACCATCATCGCAGCAGTTCAGGGGGTTGGCGTTATCACGGACTGCCCTGGGAACAGTGCTGAAGCGTAGTAGACTGCACAGCCACCGAGTCGGAACAGCAACCCGGCCTGCGCCACCGGCCTTGATCCACTACTCTTTTATACCGACACCACGCGACAGCAATCTCAGGCTATAGAGGGTGAGTATGGCGATGAATCCCACTATTATCACCAAGGCCACAACCACATCGATATCCGATATACCAAGAATCCCAAAGCGGAATGTATTGACCATGTAGAGCACCGGATTGGCCAGGGAGAGCCACTGCCAAAACTCCGGCAGCAGCTCGATGGAGTAGAAGACGCCGCCCAGATAGGTCAAAGGCGTCAGCACGAAAGTTGGCACGATGGAGATATCATCGAATGTTTTTGCATATACCGCGTTGATGAAACCTGCCAGGGCGAAAAGCACCGAAGTCAGCACAAAAACCAGCAAGGTTAAACCGTAGCTGTTTATTGCGAGGTCGGTAAAAAAGAGCGAGATCATCGTGACCAAGACACCGACCATCGTGCCGCGGGCAACGCCGCCGACTACATAGCCACCCAAAACCACCCAATGGGGAACCGGAGCGATCAGCAGCTCCTCTATGTAGTGCTGCAGCTTGGTGCCAAAGAACGAAGAGACGACATTGGCGTAGGAGTTTTGGATCACCGACATCAAGATCAGACCGGGCACGATAAAATCGATATAGCGATAACCATCCATTTCACCGATACGATCGCCGATTAACTTGCCGAAGATAATGAAATAGAGGGTCGTGGTTATCGCGGGAGGGAGCAGCGTCTGCACCCAGATCCGCATAAAGCGCAGGATCTCCTTGGTAACGATCGTCTGGAATGCGATACGGTATATTTGCCAGCTATTCTGATTCACGCATGCTTTTCCTTCGAGCCGTCGACCAGGTCGACAAACATCTGCTCCAAACGATTCTGCTTGTTGCGCATGCTGACTATCTCAATGCCCTGGGCTGAAAGGAGCCTGAACAACTGATTCATGCTCTGTTCCCGATCCACCTCCACCTCCAGGGTATCACTGTCGACCAGCGTAGTTCGATAGTCATGCAAATCCGGCGCACGATTGATGGGCGCTGCCATATTGAGCAGGAACACCTCCGTATGCAGTTGACTCAACAATCTCGTCATACTGGTCTGCTCGACGATCCGTCCATGATCGATGATGGCGATATTGCGACACAGGCTCTCCGCCTCCTCAAGATAGTGGGTGGTGAGAATAATGGTGGTCCCCTGGCGGTTGATCTCGCGCATGAAATCCCACATCGAGCGCCTGATTTCAATATCGACCCCGGCCGTCGGTTCATCAAGAATCAGCAGTCGCGGCCTGTGCACCAAGGCCCGGGCTATCATCAATCTTCGTTTCATACCCCCCGAAAGCCAACGTGCCTGGGTATGGCGTTTTTCCCAGAGACCCAGTCGCTTCAGCGCCTCCCCGGCGCGTTGAAAGGCCAGTTTGCGGGGAATCCCGTAATATCCCGCCTGATTGACCAGGATCTCCTCCACCGGCTCCCACATATTGAAATTGAATTCCTGTGGCACCAGTCCGATCAGGCGTTTTGCCAGATCCCTCTCCCTATCCAGGTCGTGGCCGTAGATTTCCACCCTACCGGTGGTTTTGTTTATCAACGAGGCGATGATACTGATGGCGGTGGATTTGCCCGCGCCATTTGGTCCCAAGAGAGCAAAAAAATCTCCCTGTTCAACCTTCAGATCGATTCCCTTCAGCGCCTCAAAACCGTTGCGGTAGGTTTTGTGCAGGTTTTCGATGATTAGCGCAGTCACGGTTGATACTACGGATATGGGACACCAAGCCAGGGCCTGTTTACCCTAATCCAGGCGGTCCTGCACATCCATCCACAATGCCTGATAGGCGCTGGCGGCAAAGCAGTTGGGTGAAAAGGCCTGTACCGGCATACGATGGATCCCCATTTTTTCGACGTCGCTGGCATAGGGAATCTGCGCCTTCAACAGTTCGCCGTGGGTATCTGGAAAATTCCGCATGATGTCCAGATGCATGCGTTTACGCCGATCAACCATGGAGAAGAAAGGCATTAACTCCAATCCGGTGATGCGGTGGCCCTGCAGGAAATCGAGCAGCTGCTGATAGGTGCGCAGGGAGAGGGTGGTCGGTATCAGCGGCAGTAGAAGACCCTCGGCGGCACGGAAGATGTTCTCCGACACCAGAGAAATACTCGGCGGGCAGTCGAGAAAAACATAGTCGTATGCCCTGGAGAGGGGGCGCAGCAGTTTAAGCAGCTGCTTGGTGGGCTTCTTCGCATCCTCCAGACGAAGATCCATGTTGCGGTAGGAAAAATCGGCGGGAAGCATATCGAGGTTCTCGAAGTCGGTAGCCTTCACCACATCATCCAAATCGATCTTTCCCGCCAGAAGCTTCTTGCTCTTCTTCACTTTTGGCTGGATACGAAAATAGAATGTGGCGGCTGCCTGAGGATCCAGATCCCATATCAGGGTGCGGTAACCCTGTCTTGCGGCAAGGTATGAGAGATTGACCGCCGTTGCCGTCTTACCAACCCCGCCTTTGATGTTGTAGACACCAAGGATATGCATCATGCGGCTCCAAACAGCTGTTTAAAGGCTTGTTGATTAGACTCACTGCTAAACGCTGAAAACAGCTCGACAAACTCGGCTCTCGCCTGTTGCTGCCGCTCCAACAGTTTACCCACCAGTATGCCCATGGCCATCAATGCGCTTGCCGGTGCGCCCTCCTTGAGCATCTGTTCGCCGAAATCCTCCAACGACTTGGCCTGGACCTCCAGATCCTGGAACTCCCCCAGGTTATCGAGGATCACCTTCAGCGCCTTGATCAGCCCGCGGATTGCCGGTTTTGGATAGAGGCTCTGAAAGAACTCCATCAGGTAGCGCAGCTTTTTACAATCCTTGCGCAATTCATGCAGCCGATCCGCAGGGGTATCTGCCCCTATATTGCGGCCATCCTTGAGCACCCGCTTATAGAGTTTACTGATTCTCCTGTCGGCC
>NATV01000019.1 GCA_003094535.1 gamma proteobacterium symbiont of Ctena orbiculata
AAAGAAAAACGCCGTACCCCCGTAAAAGATGTTCCGCGACATCTCCTTGGTGAACGCTTGTGCCATCACTCTCCTCCAAAGCCTTTCTTGATTGGGTCTCCGCTATTAGAAATCACACCGCCCGACAAACCTTGACATGTGTCAAATGGGGTAAGCCGACGGGTTCAGTTTGAAGACGGGAAGACGATCCGATAGAGGGCGAAGCTGGCGTATGCCATGACGGGCAGGACAACAAGCAATAACGGCAGCAGCATGATCGCAACCAGTATGGAGAGGCTGAGGATCAACGCCCACAACATGGTGACGACGAAGTTTGCGAACACGGCACGCACGCTGGCGTGGACCACTTGCACCAGCCCTCCCCTGCCCTCGAACAGCAAAGGCACCGAGAATGCGGAGATGGTGAAGATGATGAAGGCGAGCACGGAACCCATCAGCGCACCCCAGAACCAGAAACCGGCGATGGATTCGTTCACCCGGATCAGCCATGGCAGCTCATAGGGGAGATCCGTACCGCCGATGATAAAGCTGTAGAGCACCCCCGCATCGGTGATCCAGATCAGGAAGATGAAGGCGCAGAACAGGGAGACCATCCAGGTCTGCAAGGGTGTGCGCAGGAACGCCGCAAAAGGCGTGGCCATGGTCACATCCTGATTGGTCTCCAGGCACTGGGCCAGGCGGAAAAAACCGCCGAGCATCGCCGGTGCGACCAGCATAAAGCCGCCGGCAAACGGCAGCGACATGGGCGAGACGCCGAGCCTGCCCACCGCATAGAGCAGAACCAGGCCGATCAGCGCGGCGACGGATGCATAGGCCAGGCTCGGCAGTGGCGCCGCGCGAAACAGACGCCAGCCCTCCCTGATGACCAGGGAAAGATCGGATAGTGCGACGTTGGCCGGCCTTAAACCTGTTTGATCCAAACGCTCCGCCATCCGTCCTCTCCCCGCTACCTGGGCAACAACAGGGCAACGATCAAAGTCGCCAGGGAGAAGATAACGAACAGAATCAGGAATCTCGCCCTGGCACCGACGCGAAAACCCTTTTTCTGAAAGTGGGAGGGTGCGCCGCAGTGTGGGCAGCGCGCGGTCTCTTCCGCGATCGATTCGCCGCAATAGAGGCAGTTAACGGGCATGAGACGATACCCGGTTGCATCCCGACCGGCCAGCGCGGATAGCGGGCGGGATGGGATTATTTGACACCCTTCTCTCTTAGAAACTGGCTGTATTGCTGATCGGTGCCGGCAATATGGTCGATCAGCCAGTTCTTGAGAAATCCCGTCAATTCGTCGATGGTGCCCTCGCGGTCCATTTCGTAGGAATCGAGAAAGCGCGTCACCTTGACGATCATCTCTTCATGCTGTTTTTTATGCGCTTCGTAGTCGGGATAGCCGTAGTCGCTCATCAGCCTCTCTTCGCGCTCGAAATGATACTTGGTGTAGTCGACCAGCTCGCTCAACGCCTGGCGCTCGAAGGATTCGCCGGTGGGATAGAGTACCGCCGTCTGCAGATTGTTGATCAGCGTCAGCAGCTTTTGATGCTCGTCGTCGATCGCCTGGATGCCGACACTCAGACTGTTGTCCCAGGAGACGAACTGGCGGGATGTCATTTTCTTGTGGATAACCGGCAATGCGACAAGCACCGCGATCATGATCCAGGGGACCGGATTGTCGATGCCGAAGAGAAAACCGATACCGATGACCAGGAAGGCCAGCACGATAAAGAGAGAGAGGCCAAAGGTCTGTAAGCTCTTACGCATAATGGATATCCCCAGAGGATTGTCTAACGAATAAGCGCTGTTCCGAACTGTTCAGGCAAAGCTGCCTGTAAGGATCATCTCACTTGGATCAAGCTTGGCCTTGATCCGCATCAATTCGAATCACGCACCCTTATCCGTTATTCAGACTATCGGAGATATGGACATCGTTTGATTTGACTTTTGTCAAGGTGAGTGTGCCCGACCGGGCGCTTAATCTGTCGTGCGTAATCGACAAGTAAAGGAGGATTTCTCCAATGATCAAACGTTCCCGGCCAGGCGCACCATCTATTCTACACGCAAGTGCGCTGTCAATGGCAATAGGCATATCCATCAGTGGCTTAGGGGTAACCGCCCAAGCAGCCACGCCAACACTCAGTGAAGCGGATTTCGAAGCATCCAAGACCATCTACTTCCAGCGTTGCGCAGGTTGCCATGGCACCCTGCGTAAAGGCGCGACAGGTAAGAGTCTTGAGCCGAAGGAAACGCAGAAGCTGGGACAAGAACGCCTCGAGAAGATAATCAAGTTCGGTACCGAAGGCGGCATGAACAACTTCGACGATATCATGTCAGCGGATGAGATCAAGAAGATGGCCACCTACATTCAGATGGAACCCCCGATTCCGCCTGAAATGTCACTGGCATTGATGAAAGAGCGTCATAAGGTCTTCGTGGAGCCCAAGGACTATCCCACCAAGCCTCTTCATGGCCGTAACTGGAAGAATTTCTTCCTGGTCATCGAGCGCGACGTAGGTAAAGTAGCGGTAATCGATGGCGATAAAAAAGAGGTTGTCGCCCACGTACCCACCGGCTACGCGGTACATGTCCTGAAAGCCGCAGAGCATCACAAGTCCCTGCATGCCAAGGATGCCGGCCGCTTCTGGTATACCCAGGGCCGTGACGGTAAGCTTACCAAAATCGACCTCTGGCAGACCCCAGACAAGATGAAGGTTGCTGAGGTTCAGATCGCGTATGACGCCCGTGACGTTGCGGTATCTGGCGATGGCAAGTATGTGGTCGGCGGTGGTTACTGGCCACCTCACTTTGTCATTGCTGACGCCATGACCATGGAACCGTTGAAAGTGGTCTCTGCCCGTGGCGTAAATGTTGACGGAGAGTATGTCAACGAGTCCCGCGTGGCGGCTATCTACGACACCCCCAACCATCCCAGCTGGCTTGTATCCATGAAGGAGCTGGGGCAGATGTGGCAGGTGGACTACAGCGATATCGACAACCTGAAGATCACCAAGATGGATACCGCCAAGTTCCTGCATGACGGTTTCTACGATCCAACAGGCCGTTACTTCCAGATCGCTGCCAATGCCTCCAACAAGATGGTTGTTGTAGACACCAAAACGCAAAAGCTTACCAAGCTGATTGATGTTGACAAACTGCCGCATCCGGGTCCTGGTGCCAACTGGGTTGATCCGAAGTGCGGACCTGTCGGCGGCACTGTGCATCTTGGTGTGGGCAAGGTAACTGCATGGGGTAACGATCCCAAGGGTCATCCCGATCAGGCCTGGAAACTCTGCTACGAAACCGAGACCGATGGGCCCGGTGTATTCATCCGCACTCATCCGAAGAGCGACTATGTCTGGGCTGACCAGACCAAGCACCCAGAGCCCGAGGTTCAGCAGTCACTCCAGGTCATCGACAAGAAGACCCGGGAGATCGTCAAAACCATCCGTTTGACCGACAAGCCCGGCTACGCCGCGGTGCATATCGAGTTCAACAACGATGGCAGTGAGGTCTGGACCTCGGTCTGGAATCGCAAGGACTCGAAGGAGCCGAACGGTGAGATCATCATCTTCGATGCCAAGACACTCGAAGAGAAGGCCCGCGTCAAAGGGCTGTTCGCACCGACCGGTAAGTTCAACGTGTACAACCGTGTCAATCACGTTACCTGATGACAGCAATGTCAGTTACACGTAACTGAAGACCGGGCGGAGATGAGCTTTTCTCTCATCTCCGCCCGGCACACAATCACCCACGCGACACAATCTGCAAACGTGGCGTATCACCCGACCAGTGAGACCTGAACGGTGAAAACGATACATCAGCACTCTCTATTCAAAAGCCTGCTTTCACGTAAAGTCGCCTTTGGCGCGACCCTGGGTGGTGCGGTCCTGTTCATGATCATCGGCGTCATACTCTGGGGCGGATTCAACACCGTGATGGAGGCGACCAACACCATGGAATTCTGCATCTCCTGCCACGAGATGGAAGTGAATGTCTACGCGGAGTTCAAGGGGACGGCCCATGACGGCAATCGCAGCGGCGTCGGCGCCAGCTGTCCCGACTGCCACGTACCCCGCCCCTGGGTGCACAAGATCGTCAGAAAGATCAAAGCCAGCAACGAACTCTGGCACAAAATGCTGGGGACCGTGGATACCCCGGAGAAGTTCGAAGCACACAGACTTACCATGGCGCGCCGGGTCTGGCAGGCCATGAAGGAAACCGATTCAAGAGAGTGCCGCAACTGCCACGACTGGCACACGATGAATCCCGAAAGGCAGAAACCGCGCGCCCGCAAGCAACACCTGTTCGCCATGGAAAACGGCAATACCTGTATCGACTGCCACAAAGGCATCGCCCACAAAGCTGTACATAAAGAGATCAGCGAAGAGGAGCTGGAGGAGTGGGCCAAGCCCATAGAGGCCTACAAGACCGAGATACCCCTATCCTTCAAAGAGGGCCTGGCACGCGCCGAAGCGACAGAGGCCGCCGAGGAAGCGGCGCAACAGGAGGCGGCCAAGAAAGAGCGGGAACGTCGCAAGGCACAGGCAGTTGCCATGCAGGAAAAAATCGATGCGGCGGTGGCTCAGGCCCTCGCGGCGGCCAAATCGCAGGATGCCGGCGCCATGGCGGCGGCCGATGCGACGGCGCGCGGCTTTGGTGTCGATTGGAGCGGATCGCCCGAGCGCCTGATCACCATCTTCTATCCGGGTCAGACCTCGATGGAGTGGACCCTGGTGGGAAAATTCCACGGCGGCGCCCGCCCCTTCCGCGCGGGTGACCGCTGCACCGTCTGCCACGACAAAGAGACCGCCGACATGGGTGAGAAGATGGTCACCGGGCAGAAGGCCGAACCGACACCGCCTGAAGGTAAACGGGGCGCGATCCCGGTCACCGTTCAGGCCGCCCATGATGATGAGAACCTTTATCTGCGTTTCCAGTGGGAAGATACGGAACATGTCCCGGTCCCTTTCGTGGACGGCGGCAAGATGGACCCCGACAACCAGGTCAAACTGGCCCTGATGCTGGCGACGGACGAAGTGGAGTATGCCTCCCAGGCCGGTTGCTGGGGGACCTGCCACGAGGATCTGCGGACCATGCCCGGTCAACCCGAAGATGCGGCCGCGGCAGGCCTCAACCTGGATCTCACCAACGGTGTCACCAAGTATATCAAGGAGTCGCGCACCAAGGTCGAGGAGAAGGGCCGGCGCGGCAAGAAACTCGGCGGCTGGGACAAGCTGAAGGACGATGCGGCCATCCAGGCCGAGCGGGACGCGCACAAATATATGGACCTGGTGCGCTGGAACAGCAGCGGCAAGACGGAAAACGGCTATGTGCTGGAACAGCGCATCATGGACGACGGCGGCAAGGTGGATGCCCAGGGCTGGCTTGAGGCGGGACTCTGGACGGTTGAAATCAGGCGCCCCCTGAAATCCTCGGGTAGCGGCAACATCGCGCTCGAACCCGGCACCGTCTACAACTTCGGCTTTGCCATCCACGACGACTACACCGACGCGCGCTTTCACCATGTCTCCCTCGGCTACAAGCTGGCGCTGGACGACGACCAGGCCGAGATCAACGCGGTGAAAGCCAAGGTTACCGCGCCTGTCGCCGTCGCGGCGGCGCCCCAAAAACCGGCCGCATCCGCCGCAGGCGATGTGGACAGCGGGGTGGACTGGTCGAAAGTGGATGAGCGCCGGATCACCCTCTTCTACCCCGGCCAGACCTCCATGGAATGGACCCTGGTGGGCAAGTTTCATGGCGGCGCCCGCCCCTTCCGCGC
Organism: gamma proteobacterium symbiont of Ctena orbiculata; assembly: GCA_003094535.1. GTDB lineage: Bacteria > Pseudomonadota > Gammaproteobacteria > Chromatiales > Chromatiaceae > Thiodiazotropha. The sequence continues at coordinate 5,771 of NATV01000019.1, forward strand.
CGGCGACCGCTGTACCACCTGCCACGAAAAGGAGCTGGCGGACATGGGCCAGAAGATGGTCACCGGTCAAAAGGCCGAACCGACGCCACCGGAAGGCAAGCGCCCGGCCATACCGGTGACGGTCCAGGCAACTCACGACAACGAGCATCTCTATCTCCGCTTCCAGTGGGAGGGCACCGAGCATGTGCCCATATCCTTCGTGGAGGGCGGCAAGATGGATCCCGAGAATCAGGTGAAGCTGGCGTTCATGCTGGCGACCGATGAGTTGGAGTATGCCTCCCAGGCCGGTTGCTGGGGCACCTGTCACGAGGATCTGCGAACCATGCCGGGGCATCCCGAGGATCCGGCGGCATCCGGTCTGCCCCTCGATTTCAGCCAGGGCGTGACCAAATACATCAAGGAGTCGCGCACCAAGGTCGAGGAGAAGGGCCGGCGCGGCAAGAAACTCGGCGGCTGGGACAAGCTGAAAGAGCATGCCGCCCTGCAGGCGGAACTCGATGCCCACAAGACCATGGATCTGGTACGCATCAGCAGCGGCAGCGGCAG
>NATV01000020.1 GCA_003094535.1 gamma proteobacterium symbiont of Ctena orbiculata
GGGGTCGTTGACCATGGAAAAACGCAGCACATTGTCGGGATGGGCATAGCCGTGGCGTACCCCTTCATTGACCATCTCATTGATCGACAGCTCACCCTCCCACTCTACCTGCATCCCGATCTTGAGGAACACAACGACCATTCCCGTGTCCTGGCAGACCGGTCTTTTTCCCTCTGCGCACATGCGCGAGTTGACCAGTATCTGCGCCATTGCATCCTTGGCGGCGGCACTTTCTTCCTTGGCCCAGGCCTCGCCCATGGCCTGGAGAAAGTCGACAGGATGGTAGTAGGAGATGAACTGGAGGGCATCGGCGATGCTCTGGATAAGGTCTTCCTGGCGGATGCGGGTCATGGTCGGTCCTGTCATAGAGTCTCGTACGGTTTTAACCGTCGCTGCCGGTAATATCGGGATTCCCCGGCATGTCGGATCGGAATTTGACGATCGGGCCTTGGTGTCTGGCTGCTCCGGTTTATAGTTTCCGGCTGTTACTCCAGATTATTATCAACCGATCTCTAGATTTCCAGCAACAGACGGCTGGGATCCTCCAGCAACTGTTTGATCGTGACCAGGAACTGCACTGCATCCCGGCCGTCGATGATGCGGTGGTCATAGGTGAGCGCCAGGTACATCACCGGACGGATAACGATCTCGCCCTTTTCCGCCACCGGACGCTGCTGGATGGAGTGCATGCCGAGGATCGCGCTTTGCGGCGGATTCAGGATCGGTGTCGAAAGCATCGAACCGAAGACGCCGCCGTTGGTGATGGAAAATGTACCGCCGGTCAGATCATCGTAACTCAAAGAACCATCCTTGGCCTTGATGCCGAAATCCTTGATTCTCTGCTCAATGGCGGCAAAGCTGAGTTGATCCGCATCCCGCATGATCGGCACCACGAGGCCCCGCGGCGAGGAGACGGCGATGCCGATGTCGAAATAACCGTGGTAGAGGATATCGTCGCCATCCACCGTGGCGTTGATGATCGGGTACTGTTTCAATGCCTCCACCGATGCCTTGACGAAAAAGGACATGAAGCCCAAGCGCACGTTGTGTCGTTTTTCAAACTCATCGCGGTACCTGACCCTAAGTTCGGATACCGCCTGCAGGTTGACCTCATTGAAGGTGGTCAGCATGGCCGCGGTCTGCTGCGCCTCAACCAGGCGCTCCGCAACCCGCTTGCGCAGACGCGTCATCGGCACCCGCTCCTCGACACGGCCGCCAGCGACAGCGGAGGCCGGGGTGGATGGCGGCGCAGGCTTAGCCCGCTTCTCACTCGTGGATTGGGCGTCTCGTGCGGCGATTGCCGCCTCGACATCGGATTTGACAATGCGGCCGTGCTTGCCGCTGCCCTTAATCGTCTGCGGATCGATGCCGCTCTCCTTCACCAGGCGCCTTACTGCGGGTGACAATGCCGCTGGCTCACTTTCTGCTGCTGCGGGCGCTTGCGGCTGCTCTTCTGTCCCAGCGCTACCCGCTCCTGCCTCAAGGACTCCCAATAGATCTTCCGCCTGGACGGTATCGCCCTCCTTGAAATGGATCACTGTCAGTGTACCCGATTCGGGGGCGGGTACTTCCAGCACGACCTTGTCGGTTTCGAGATCGACCAGCGTCTCATCCTGGTTGACATGTTCTCCCGGCTGCTTGTGCCAACTCAGAATGGTGGCATCTGAAACCGATTCGGGAAGTTGGGGAACGCGTAGTTCTATGCTCATTGATGTGTCTGGTTCCTGTAGTTCATGCGCGGATTGATGCGTCCGGAGAGGGCCTCGTCGATCAGGGTCTCCTGCTGTTTGACGTGTACGGAGCGGTAGCCGACAGCGGGTGCCGCTGCCGACGGACGTCCGACGTAGTACAACTGTTTCTCCTTGGTCGCTATCGGATAGAAGCGATGTTTGATCTGGTCCCATGCCCCCTGGTTTTGTGGCTCTTCCTGACACCAAATGACCATCTTCGCATTCTTGTAACGCTTGACGATTTTATCGAAGTCTTTCTGCGGAAAGGGATAGAGCTGTTCGATGCGTATGATCGCAACATCGTCCAGGCCGCGGGAACGACGGGTTTCCAGTAATTCGTAATAGACCTTGCCGGAACACATGACAAGGCGCTTCACCTGCTTCGGATCGATATCGTCGATCTCGTCGATGACGTTTTTGAATCCACCTTCGAGCAGTTCCTGCTTGGGCGATGTCGCCAGGCGGTGCCGCAACAGGCTCTTTGGCGTCATGACCACAAGTGGATGGCGGAAGGGGCGCATCATCTGCCGTCTTAACAGATGGAATATCTGCGACGCGGAACTCGGTACGCAGACCTGGATGTTGTGGTTGGCACAAAGCCGCAGGAATCGCTCCGGACGGGCCGAGGAGTGCTCGGCCCCCTGGCCTTCATAGCCGTGCGGCAGCAGCATCACCAGGCCGCACAGCAGGCCCCACTTCTCCCCGCCCGAGGTGATGAACTGATCGATGACGACCTGAGCGCCGTTGGCGAAGTCGCCAAACTGGGCCTCCCAGATCGTCAGGCAGTTGGGTTCCGCGGTGGCATAACCATACTCAAACCCGAGTACCGCCTCTTCCGATAATAATGAGTCGATGACCAGGAAGTCGGCCTGATCGCGGGTCAGGTGCTGCAGGGGTATCAGTGATTCACCGTCGACCTGGTTGTGCAGCACCGCGTGACGATGAAAGAAGGTGCCGCGACCGGAGTCCTGGCCGGAGAGTCGAACCGGTATGCCATCGGTCAACAGGGAGGCATAGGCCATGTTTTCGGCAAATCCCCAATCGATGAACTGATCACCGGAGGCCATGCGCCGTCGTTCGGTCCAGATCTTCTCGACCCGGGGATGGAGTTCGAAGCCGCCCGGGACATGCAGCAGCTGCTGCGCAAGCAGATCGAATTGTTCGCTGCTAAGGGTGGTATCCGCCGGGTGTTCCCACTCGATGCCTTTGAAGGCGTTCCAGCGCACCGCATAGGGGTGGCGCAGGGCACAGTTGACGGGCCTCGCCACGACGATGCCCTGCTCGAGGGATTCACGATAGTTGTCCACCAACTCTCTTGCCTGCTGTGGCGAAATCACCGACTCCTGTACCAGGCGGTCTGCATAGTGGGTACGCACCGTGGGATGGTTTCTGATCTTGCTGTACATCTGGGGTTGGGTAACCGAAGGTTCGTCGGCCTCGTTGTGACCGAGGCGGCGATAGCAAATGACATCGATCACCACATCCTTGCGAAAGCGCATGCGAAACTCGAGTGCCAGGCGGGTGACATAGATCACCGCTTCCGGATCGTCGCCGTTGACGTGGAAGATCGGTGCCTGGACCATTTTGGCGACATCGGTGCAATAGAGGGTTGAACGGGTGTCCAACGGATTGCTGGTGGTGAAGCCTATCTGGTTGTTGATGATGATATGCACCGTACCACCGGTGGTATAGCCGCGGGTCTGTGACAGGTTCAGAGTCTCCATGACCACGCCCTGGCCGGCGAAAGCCGAATCACCATGGATCAGTATGGGTAGAACCCTGGAGCCGTCGTGATCGCTGCGACGGCGCTGGCGCGCCCTGACCGAACCCTCGATCACGGGATTGATGATCTCCAGATGCGAGGGATTGAAACCCAGCGCGACATGCACCTGTCCGCCTGGGGTGTCGATATCGGTGGAGAATCCCATATGGTACTTGACGTCACCGGCGAGGCGAGCGGGATCGACCGTTACCCGTCCCTCGAATTCATCGAAGATATCCTGCGGCGGCTTGCCCAGGATGTTAGTCAAAACGTTGATACGGCCGCGATGGGCCATACCGATGACGACCTCGCTGATGCCGTTGACGCCGCAGTGCTGAATCAGGTCATCGAGCAAAGGGATCAGGGACTCACCCCCTTCAAGGGAGAAACGTTTCTGTCCCACATAACGGTTGTGCAGATATTTTTCGATACCCTCGGCAGCGGTCAACAGGGTCAGCAACCAGGCCCTCTCTTTGTTGCTGAACTGTTGGAAAAGGTGCCGTTGTTCGATGCGCTCCTGAATCCAACGTTTCTGTTTGGTGCTGGTAATATGGCCGTATTCAGTGCCTACGCTGCCGCAATAGCTCTTGGTGATGAGTTCGATGATATCCCGCAGCGCCATACGCTCCGGGGCAAACAGCGAGCCGGTATTGAAGATGGCATTCTGGTCGATTCGATCCAGCTTATGGTAGGCCAGGTCTAGATCAGGGACATAGACCGGTTCGCGCAACTTGAGTGGATCGAGATCTGCATTCTGGTGGCCACGCATGCGGTAGCCATTGATAAAGCGCAGCACGGAGGCCTGTTGCTCCGCAGCGCCCGGTGAGAGATTTTCATGGAGCGCGATGGTGGCGGAGCGTTTTTCATTGACCAGGTGGAGAAAACGCTGTCGTATCGGATCATGGGCGGTATCGATCTGGGCCTGCTCCGGCAGTTCGTCGAACTCTCTGCGCCAGTCTTCCGGGATGCTCTGTGGGTCTTTGAGGTAGCTTTCGTATAATTCTTCAACGAAGGTGGCATTTCCGCCTGAGTAGGCGGAGGTGGATCTGAGTAAATCCAAGTAATTGCTCATTTTAATCGTGCATTGGTATCAGTGTTGGTGGATAATTTATTTTTAGGCAGCTATCAGTAAATGTTAGCACAATCAGATGAATAGACAGAAGAAGTTTGAGAAAATTCTCTGTCGAATTAATACATTGTATTGGGGCTTTAAATGGAAGCGTAGCGCCTTAACTCGTTTCATTTCTTAGCTCTGCTAAAATAGTGTGGTGTCTTACATCGCGTAGTGCTTTTGTCGGCTGCCCCAGGGACCATCGAAAGGTTGGACAGGGGACGCTCTTTGTTGCAGAGATTACAGCAGTTATGGCGCATCTCGCTTGCAATCAGGGATAGAGACGAAGCTCCAGGTTGAATCAGTTATCGATTTGGATGGCGCACAAGGCAGTTAGGTGGAAAGAGAAAGCTATTGTCCGGACAAGAGAGTAATAAACTAAGGGTCAATCTCAATCCGATCTCGTTGGAGGCGGATCTGGCCTATTTCGGTGCCCGCCTTGAGCTGGTGGGAGAACCGGAAACAAGTTATCAGGCTGCCCAGCTCAAGGTCTACAAGGCGTTGGAGGCCGCGCTGGAAGAAAACCTGAAACGCCTGCGCAAAAAAGAGTCCCGCGCCAAGGCAAAGAAAGAGAAAAGCAAAGATTGATTAAAGCATCCGGTCCTTAGTCCATCTTGCCGGATTTAAGCATGGCATCGATCTGCTGCTCTGCCTCCTGCCAATCATCGGCCACCCTATGCGGATTGAATCCATGCTTTTCCGCGATATAGTAGGCTGCAGTGGCGATCATCTCCAGGCGCTCTTTGGTACTTACATCACTGCTTTTTTTGCCCGATTTATTTCCTTGTTTACGGCTTTTTTCGCCTGCTTTCTTTACCTTATTCTTCTCTTTTTTATTTTTCTTATCCTTCTCTTTTTCGCTTTTCTTCGCCATCAGACCACCTCATGAATGCTCATCTCAATTTTTGCCAAAAACCGAGTCCGCGAGAGCGGGCGGTGGCCTCGGCCTCTCGATAGCGCTTCAGGCTCGAGGGTTGCTGCCGAGGATCTTGTTCAATCACTGCAAGGCCGTCGCTCAGCATCCGCAAAGCGATGTCGGCACCGCCATGGAGGACTCTACCGAGTATAACACCGCTGGATGAAAGAGAAGTGTATTCGACCCTGACGAAGCGTCCGGCAAGCAACATCGCAAGGTGGCGCTTTGCAATCCTATCCATCCCTCTATTCATGGAGGGTATGCGAATCCCCGATAATTTGATCTCTTTGAGGGTGCCATCCGCCAGTTTGAGGGTGATGCGGTCGCCGCTTTGTACGGCCACGACTTGTCCCTGCAACAGAGCTGCATGAGCACTGTTGTCAATCGTGTGGAGTATCAGAAGCAGCAGCGGAAGCAGGCGTATCACTATCTATCTGCACAACTCGATCTGTATGGCGCCCTCGACAGGAGTCGAACCTGTGACCTATCGCTTAGGAGGCGATTGCTCTATCCTGCTGAGCTACGAGGGCAAGTAGGTTTTCTCTAAATTAAACAATAGTTTACCGTGCGGCAGGCCTGCGGGCAAGCCCGATGTACAAGGATTATGCCGTTGTCGGGGAGGCGTCGGATTGCGGGTGATTAATGCAGGCTTGGGTCATTGGGCGGCCATCCTGGGTCGCCCCTCTTCCTCATCACGACGGTGGACCAACGCGAGGGGGAGGACCTATTGCGCAACACATGCCGAATTGCTCGAGACGCTAATCGCCATGAGTGGCCACTCACCCCACGGGGCATCTCCCTGTATATGTGGCATTGAGCCCGGCTCCGAAGGTTCGCTAAAACTCGATCCGGAGACCCAGGTCGATTGTGGTGTTGTCAATCCCATCCTGTCCTGCCACGGATTCGTAGTTGATATAGAACGACTTGCCCCGAGGCAGCGTGGCGGCCAGTCCAACGCCATAGTTGAGGTAGTCTTCATCCGCGCTATCTGTCATTACCGAGAAGGTAGCCGTTGGATCTTCCGCGAAAGCAGCCGTGATCAGTCGTTCATCGTCTTCGAACTGGTGTTCCCATTCCAGATAGAGACTGGGGGTCAACACCCCCC
>NATV01000021.1 GCA_003094535.1 gamma proteobacterium symbiont of Ctena orbiculata
ACGAGATCTGGGAGATGATGAAGCCCCATGTGGAGAGGCAGGAGGACGGTAAACCGGCCCATCCCATCAAGGCCGATGCATTGAAGCCCGTAGTGGATAAATACAAGCAGGAAGGCAAGCCCTTTAAGATGGGAATGGTCTTTCCGGTCTCCACCCATAACTATGAACTACGTTACTGGTTGGCGGCTGGGGGGATAAATCCAGGCTATTACGCTCCGCACAAAGGGGATATCACCGGCCAGGTGAAGGCCGACGCACTGCTCTCGGTAACACCGCCGCCACAGATGCCGGCGACCCTGGAGGCGGGCACGATCTACGGTTACTGCGTGGGTGAGCCCTGGAACCAGCAGGCGGTATTCAAGGGTATCGGCGTACCGGTCATTACCGACTATGAGATCTGGAAGGATAATCCGGAAAAGGTCTTCGGCCTGACCAAGGGATTCACCGAGAAATATCCCAATACCACGATACGCCTGGTGAAGGCGCTGATTCGCGCCGGCAAATGGTTGGATGAGAACGACAACGCCAATCGTCCTGAGGCGGTGAAGATACTCTCCCAGTCCAACTATGTGGGCGCCGACTACGAGGTTATCGCCAACTCCATGACCGGCACCTTCGAGTATGAGAAGGGTGACAAGCGGTCAGTACCCGACTTCAATGTCTTCTTCCGATATAACGCCACCTATCCCTACTACTCCGATGCGGTCTGGTATCTGACCCAGATGCGCCGCTGGGGACAGATCTCGGAACAGAAACCCGACAGCTGGTACGACAAGATCGCCAAGTCGGTCTATCGTCCCGACATCTATCGCAAAGCAGCGGAAGCGCTGATAGCCGAAGGCAAGATCTCCGCGGATGAGTTTCCCGATTTCGACAACGAGACAGGCTACCGTCCGGCGCAGACCGAGTTCATCGACGGTGTGACATTCGACGGGACCAAGCCCAATGCCTATATCGACAGCTTTCCCATAGGTCTCAAGGGTACGGAAAAGATATAGCCAATCGTTGCCGACCTCCCGCCGGTATCAACGGGAGGTCGGCAAACCACAGACGCTCCCGGTGAATGGAGAAGCAACCGGGTGTTTTTGAATAACCTGAAAGGTCTGTTAACGGCAGATCAGGATAAGAGAGATGGCAACACCAATTACCTCAACCACATTCAATCTGCCCAGACTGGATAGACTGCTGCAGCGATTGGCCAGCGATCAGGTGGGCAAATCCTTTGCCCAGTTGATCAAGCAGCTGCTGGTCCCCATCGTGGCGCTGATGGTTTTTCTCGGGCTTTGGAGCGTGGGGGCGAAGAGCGTCGAGACTTCCCTGGGCGTATTGCCGGGGCCGGCCAAGGTCTGGGAGCAGTCCAAGGCACTCTATACCGAACACAATGCGGAGCGCGTCAAGGCCGCTGCCTTCTATGAACGCATGGAGAAGCGGGTTGATCAGGCGATCGCCGATGGCCAGCCCGCGGAGCGGATCGAAAAGATGAGGTCGCGTAAATACACCGGCAAGGAGACCTTTATCGATCAGATATTCACCAGTCTGATGACGGTCATGGCCGGTTTCCTGGTGGCGTCACTGATCGCCATACCCATCGGCATTGTCTGCGGTATGAGCAACACCCTCTATACCGCGATCAATCCATTGATCCAGATTTTCAAACCGGTCTCGCCCCTTGCCTGGCTGCCGCTGGTGACCATGGTGGTGTCGGCGCTCTATGTGACCAATGACCCGATGTTCTCCAAGTCGTTTCTCAACTCGGCGATTACCGTCACCCTCTGTTGTCTCTGGCCCACCATCATCAATACCACGGTGGGAGTCTCGGGGGTCGACAGGGACCTGATCAATGTCAGCCGGGTGCTGCGGCTCAGCGCCTTTACCAAGACGGTAAAGATCGTACTGCCTTCGGCGATTCCGATGATCTTCACCGGTCTGCGCCTCTCCCTGGGCATCGGTTGGATGGTGCTGATCGCCGCCGAGATGTTGGCGCAGAATCCGGGCCTTGGCAAGTTCGTCTGGGATGAGTTCCAGAACGGCAGTTCAAACTCCCTGGCACGCATCATGGTAGCGGTGCTGGTGATCGGGTTTATCGGTTTTCTCCTCGACCGCAGCATGTTGATGCTGCAGCGCATGTTCAGCTGGGACAAGAACGCAATACTTCGGTAACGCGAGGCGTTACCAGTTTTGAGTTATGAGTTTAATGTATTCGCTACGCTCACGCTGTTTTTAAAAAGATTGTGCGCAAAGCGCACTCATCCAACTCAAAACTCAAAACTATAAACTCAAAACTTTTTAAATTAGATAGGTAGATCATGATGAACAGTTACCTAAATATAGATCACGTCAGCATAACCTTTCCCACCGACACAGGTCCGTTGAACGTGCTCAAGGATGTGGATCTGAAAGTCACCCAGGGTGAGTTTATCTCCCTCATCGGTCACTCGGGCTGCGGCAAATCTACGGTGTTGAACATCGTTGCCGGTCTGCTCAATGCCACCGAGGGCGGTGTGATACTGGAGGAGAAAGAGGTCACCGAACCGGGGCCCGATCGGGCGGTGGTGTTCCAGAACCATTCGCTGATGCCCTGGCTGACGGTCTACGACAATGTCCGCCTAGCCGTGGACCAGGTGTTCAAGAAGAGCAAGAGCAGGGAGGAGCGTCACCGCTGGACCCTGCATAACCTGGAACTGGTCCACATGACCCATGCCCTGGATCGCAAGCCCGGTGAGATATCGGGTGGCATGAAACAACGTGTCGGAATTGCCCGCGCCCTTGCCATGGAACCGAAGGTGTTGTTGATGGACGAGCCCTTTGGCGCCCTCGATTCACTCACCCGTACCCACATGCAGGACTCCCTGATGGAGATCCAGGGGCGTCTCAACAATACCGTTATCATGATCACCCACGATGTGGATGAGGCGGTCCTGCTCTCGGACCGTATTATCATGATGACCAACGGTCCTTCTGCAACCATTGGCGAGGTGTTGCATATCGATCTGCCAAAGCCGCGCAATCGTCTGGCGCTGGCGGAGAACCCGACCTATAACCACTATCGGGCGGAAGTGGTGAGATTTCTCCATGACCGTCATCATCAGCCGGAGTATGAAGAGGCCGAAACCGCGGAGGTGTCGGAGGAGAGGGAGAGCATCGTGGAAACCCTGCCAACGGCTGCTTCCGACGCCACCGATAGGAGGTTGAGGACAGTGGCCGCGATGCGGTCGGCCGACCACCAATCGAGCGATGAAAAACATCTGCTCACCGAAGAGGCGAGTTAAAGAGATCAACAGCTGAATACGATCGGCAACCAACAGCATGAGTAAAGCGGTCAGAACAACCTGTCCCTATTGCGGCGTCGGCTGTGGTCTGGTTGTGGAGAAGGGGGGTTCGGAAACCTGGGTTATCAAGGGCGATCCGGTACACCCTTCCAACACCGGGCGACTCTGTTCCAAAGGCACCGCCCTGGGAGAAACCATTGCCGGTGACGGTTGTTCGCTGTCGCCGTCACTCGATGGAAAAGCCATAGGTTGGGAACAGGCCCTGGATCTTGCTGCCCATCGCTTCAGGGAAACCATCGATCGCCACGGACCCGATTCAGTGGCCTTTTATGTCTCCGGTCAGCTGCTGACGGAGGATTACTACGTGGCCAATAAACTGATGAAGGGTTTTATCGGTTCGGGCAACATCGATACCAACTCCCGTCTCTGCATGTCCTCATCGGTGGCGGGCCATAAAAGGGCCTTCGGCTCCGACACGGTGCCGGGTTGCTACGAGGATTTCGAACTGGCCGAGCTGATCGTTCTCACCGGTTCAAACACCGCCTGGTGTCATCCGGTACTCTACCGGCGCATTGCCCAGGCCAAAGAGAACAACCCGGCGCTTAAAGTTGTGGTGATCGATCCACGACAGACCGCAACCTGCGAGATCGCCGACCTCCATCTGCAACTGAAGCCGGGTAGCGACAGCCTGCTCTTTTCCGGTCTGTTGAACTATCTTGAGCGCAATCAGGCCATTAATCACGCCTTCGTCGAGTCCCACACCGAAGGTATGGAGGAGTCCCTGCAGCAGGCCCAATGGTATGCACCCTCGGCGAGAGCCGTCGCCGAACTCTGTGGCCTTGCCGAGGATGACCTGCTGAGGTTCTACCGTTGGTACCTGACCAGGGAACAGGTGGTGACACTCTACTCCCAGGGTATCAATCAGAGTTCCAGCGGCACCGATAAGGTCAATGCCATCATCAATTGCCACCTCTTGACAGGACGCATCGGTCGGCCCGGCATGGGGCCCTTCTCCATTACCGGGCAGCCCAATGCCATGGGCGGTCGCGAGGTGGGTGCACTCTGCAACCAGCTTGCCTGTCACATGGATATAGAGAATTCATCACATCGTGAGCTTGTGGGCCGTTTCTGGAACACGCAGAACCTGGCAGCGGAACCAGGGTTGACGGCGGTTGATCTGTTCCGCGCCGTCGAGGCGGGGGAGGTGAAGGCGCTCTGGATCATGGCAACCAACCCGGCGGTAAGCATCCCCGATGGAGAACAGGTCAGGCGGGCATTGGCTAAGTGCGAGTTTGTAGTGGTCTCGGACTGTGTAAGAGAGACGGACACTTCAAGCTACGCGGATCTGTTTCTTCCCGCTCAGGGCTGGGGTGAGAAGGATGGAACGGTAACCAATTCAGAACGTACCATCTCCAGGCAGCGCCGTTTTCTCTCCACCCGGGGAGATGCACGCCCGGATTGGTGGATCCTAAGCCGGGTGGCCCAGCACATGGGTTATCCGGGATTCGACTACAGTGCCCCCTCTGAGATCTTCAATGAATATGCACGCCTCTCCGGTTTTGAGAATGGCGGTCAACGGGATTTCGATATCTCCGGGCTGGCGGGTTTGAGTCAGCAGGAGTACGATTCCCTGGCACCGCTTCAGTGGCCTGTCACATCCACGGCTGGAAAGGGAACCCGGCGCCTGTTTGGCGATGGCCGCTTCTTTACCCCGTCGGGAAGAGGTCGCTTCATCCCTGTGATACCCAGAGCACCGGGCGAGGCTCTGAGCGTCAGCTATCCCTTGGTGCTCAATACCGGTCGTGTCAGGGATCAGTGGCATACCATGACCCGTACCGGAAGGTCGGCAAGGCTGTTCGGACATGACAGTGAACCCTTCGCAGAGATCCATCCTTACGATGCGGAGGCCAACGGTCTCGATGATGGCGAACTGGTCACGGTCAGCAGTCGATTGGGGCGTGTCGTGGTCAGGGCGCGGCTGAGCGAGGGTCAATCGAGGGGAACGCTTTTTGTCCCCATGCACTGGAATGATCAGTTTGCCAGCAAGGCAACCGTTGACAGCCTGGTCAATCCAGCCCTCGATCCCATCTCCGGTCAACCTGAGTTCAAGCACACCCCGGTAACCATCCACCCCTATCGTCCCGCCTGGCACGGATTTCTTTTAACCAGGGAGCGTGTCATCCTCGAACATGCAAGCTACTGGGCCAAAGCGAAGCGGGAGGGGCTCTGGCACTATGAACTCGCCGGTGAAGAGGTCGCTGAGAACTGGTCGGATCTGGCCAAGGAGCTGCTCTTGTCGGCGAGTGACCAGAGTCAGTGGGGAGAGATGATGGATCGCGCCGCAGGCTACTATCGAGGTGTCAGTGTGGTGGATGGCATGCTGCAGAGCTGTCTCTTTATCGGGCCCGATCACCGGCTGCCGAAGCGTGATTGGCTGGTACGGCTCTTCGCCAGACCGCAACTGACGAGAGCAGAGCGCATGCGCCTGTTGGCGGGGGTGCCGGGCAATGCCCAGGAGGATGCGGGCAAGACAGTCTGTGCCTGTTTCGGCGTTGGCCGCAACACCCTGATCCAGGGGATTCGTGAGGATGGCCTGACCAGCACCGATGCCATTGGCGAACGGCTCAAGGCCGGGACCAACTGCGGTTCCTGCCTTTCCGAGATCAAGACCCTGATAGCGGGGCAAATATCCGATTCTGACACACAGGATAGAGGTACGGTGCGGCAAACCGCACCCTACGTTGATGATCCGATACTGCTGCCTGCCGACAATGTAGGGAGCGGCTTGCCGCACCGTGAAGCGGATTGATTTGAGATAATCGCCATTGTCTCCGAGAAAATTGTAAATGCTGGAGTTTAAAGATGTCCCCCGATGAGATAAAAGTTGTCAAAGCAAGCTGGGCCAAGGTTCTCCCCATCTCCGATCAGGCTGCCGAGCTGTTCTATGCACGGCTGTTCGATGTCTATCCTGAAGTGAAACCCTATTTCAAAGGGGATATGCAGGCTCAGGGAAGGAAGCTGATGAACATGATCGATACCGCCGTCAACAACCTCGATGATCTTGATCCCATGCTCGATGCGATCCGCAGTTCCGGCAAGCGCCATGCGGGCTATGGGGTAAAGGCCGAGGATTACGACAAGGTGGCCGATGCCTTGCTCTGGACTTTGGAAAAAGGCCTGGGCGAATCCTTTACCGAGGAGGTCAAGGACGCATGGGTAACGACTTATACGGCATTGGCTTCCGTGATGCAGTCACAAACGGGTCGCTGAAGAGTTTTGAGTTATGAGTTTTTAGTTTTGAGTTGTCTGGGATTGACTGGTGTGTTTTGTGCTCACTCCTCACGCCTTACGCGGCTAGAACAAAAGGGTTTTAAAATAAAAAGAGAGGTGAGCGAAGCGAACACATCAACTCAAAACT
>NATV01000022.1 GCA_003094535.1 gamma proteobacterium symbiont of Ctena orbiculata
ATCCTCCGGCGCTACACAGACAACCATGCCGACACCGCAGTTGAAGGTCCGCAACATTTCACTGTTGATAAGATTGCCCTGGGTCTGCAGCCAACTGAATAGGGCGGGAAGCCGCCAGCTGTCGCTGTCGACAATTGCCTTGCATCCCCGGGGCAGCACGCGGGGCAGATTTTCCGGCAGGCCGCCGCCGGTAATGTGGGCCAGGGCGTGAATTTCCACTTCCTCCATCAGTGCCAGCAAGGGCCGGACATAGATTCGGGTCGGCGTGAGGAGGGCCTCGCCCAGTGTGGTCTCCTGGAAGGGTTGTTGCAGGTCGGCGCCGCTCACCTGGAGGATCTTGCGTACCAGCGAATAGCCATTCGAATGGGGTCCAGAGGATGCCATGCCGATCAGGATGTCACCTTGCTGAACCCGCTGCGGAAGTATCAGGCGGCTCTTCTCCGCGATACCAACGCAGAAACCGGCCAGATCGTAGTCCCCTGCCGCGTACATGCCCGGCATCTCCGCCGTCTCGCCTCCGGTCAGGGCGGCCCCGGCCTGTTCGCAGCCCGTTGCGATCCCCCGCACCACATCGGTGGCGATATCGAGATCGAGTTTACCCGTGGCGTAGTAGTCGAGGAAGAAGAGGGGTTCGGCACCGGCAACCACAATGTCGTTTACACACATCGCCACCAGATCTATGCCGATCGAATCGTGGCGTTTTAACTCCAGTGCCAGTTTCAGTTTTGTGCCTACGCCATCGGTTCCCGAGACGAGCACGGGTTCCCGATAGCGATCCAGGGGCAGCTCGAACAGAGCGCCGAAGCCGCCGAGTCCGGCGAGCACCCCGGAGCGAAAGGTCTGTTTTACAATCGGTTTGATACGCTCGACCAGTGCATTGCCTGTGTCGATGTCCACACCGGCATCCCGGTAGCTGAGTGATGCGGGGCTGCTGGGTTTGGATTCATGCTCCACGGGGTGATACTCCGGATTCAGACAAGGGTGGATTCAGAGCGGAATTCTAACAGAACTAGTGCGACTCAGTGAGAGTTGTGGCGCAGCTGATTTTCATCTTTTACGCTGGCGAGTTAAGATTTCCCGTTGTTCGATGTTCAGAAAATGACCTATTGCCCAAAAGCGATATATTGATGATCTGCAAACTCTAGCGATGTGTGACGAGAAATGATGCAAACCCGACTGAAGCCGGCCTCCCGCTTGCTAATGCTCTTGCTGGCCCTTTTTACCGCGCCCTGGGTATCTGCCGAAAGGGTCGGGAACCTTTATGAAGCAAAAATAGCGGTTAGTGGCCAGAGCGCGCAAACCAGGGCCGAGGGGATACGCAAGGCCTTTGCCAGGGTTATGGTGAAGGTGAGTGGGGATCGTGGTTTGTTAAACCATGCTGGAGTCCCCGGCATCCTCAATAAGGCAGCCGGCTATGTCCAGCAGTATCGCTATATGGCGCTGGAGACCAGCGGTAAGGAGACCTCGGAGGATGCCCCGGATCGCCTGCTCTGGGTACGTTTCGACGAGCGTGCGGTCAACCGCCTGCTGCGGGAGAGCGGGGTGCCGGTATGGGGAGGCACGCGTCCATCCGTACTGGTTTGGCTTGGCCAGGAGCAGGGTGCGAGGCGAGATTTGCTCTCCCTGGAGCGGGAAAGGCAGCTGAAGCGCTATCTGAACCAGGTGGGGCGTTCAAGGGGGCTGTCGTTTCTTTGGCCGATCATGGATATTGAGGACCGAAACAGAATTCGGGTCAGTGACCTTTGGGGAGGGTTTGAAGAGAATATCCGCCGTGCCTCAGCACGTTATCAGCCCGACGTTATCCTTGTCGGCCGCATGAGCCAGCAGGGGAGAAGCAGTTGGCGTGGCGAGTGGCTACTCTACCTGCCCGACAAGGTCAACCGCTGGCAGACCAGTGCCGGAAGCAAGGCTGAGCTCGCTGGCGAAGGGCTGAATCAAGCCGCGGATGCCCTGGCGCTGCGCTTCGCCCCGCAGCAGGTGTCGCAGGGGGTGGCTGAAATCAGGATTCGGGTGCATGGACTTTCACGCCTCGAGGACTATGTTTTGGTTAAGGAGTACCTGCAGTCGTTGGCAATGATCGAAAGCCTGGATCTGCTCTCGGTTGACAGCGAAAAGGTAAATTTCCTGGTCCGTATCCATGGAGGCAGGGAGGCATTGGAGCGTGGTATACAGCTGGGTGCGGTACTCGAGCCGGCGGAGTGGCACGACTATGCCGGGACAGACGGGGCCGAGCAGCCCGAGTTACCGGTTGGCGAGAGCCTGGTTTACCGCTTGCGCTAGCCGGAGTAGGGAGTAAACGTTCTGATGCAGCCTAATGATATCCCGAACCTGATCAGTGTGCTGCGGATCCTGTTGACCATTCCCATCGTCTGGCTGTTGTTCGAACATCAGTTTTCCTATGCTTTGATCCTATTTGCCGTGGCCGGATTTTCCGACGGTCTTGATGGATTTCTCGCCAAACGCTTTGGCTGGCAAAGCCACTTGGGCGGATTGCTCGATCCCTTGGCCGACAAGGCCCTGCTGATGAGTTCGTTTCTGGTGCTCGGGGGTTTGGGATTGATTCCTGTTTGGCTGGTGATCCTGGTGATTTTCCGCGATCTGACCATCATGGGGGGGGCGCTCTATTATAACTTCAGCGTTGAGGAACTCGATGCCGATCCGAGTCTGATCAGCAAGCTGAATACTTTGTTACAGATCATGCTGGTGCTGCTGGTGGTAACGGATGCAGGACCCTTCGATCTTCCCTCCCAACTGCTGTTTCTGCTTACCTGGGCCACCGGTTTTACCACCCTGGTGAGCGGCATTGCCTATGTATGGGTATGGACCAACAAGGCTCGCAGCAAGGGGTGGGGTGGCTGAAACTGTTGCCTTCACGCGTTTGACAACGGCACAACCTGAGCCGGCTAGAGATCAGAGCGTAAAATTGTCGCGAGGATGGTGTTTTGGTCAGCTGGTGTTTAGACTTACACCCAGGCCATCCGTGTACGTTGTAGACAATTCAGGGAGGGGGATGAATGAAATACCTATCTGTTGCTGTCGGCTGCCTGCTGTTATCCGCAGTGGTTCAGGCCGAAGAGACTGTTCAGGGCGCCGGTATTGAAGGCCATCGCTATTTAGGCGCGATGATCTCATCTCCACAGTACAAGGAAGATGACTCCAATGTCGATTTTCGCAGTGCCGGCCTGCTTGTGCGTGGTGGCATCGAGTTCAATGAAGTGCTGGCAGTGGAGGGTCATTTCGGCATATTCGGCGAAGATGTCACTGATGACGGCAGCTACCAGATCGAGTATCTGGCGAGTATCTACGCCAGGGGCAATCTACCGCTGATAGGTCAACGAATCAGGCTCTACGGTCTGGGTGGATTGACCCATTTCTCCGGCAATGTGCCCGGTTTCCGCAATGTGGATGAGACGGCGATCGGATATGGTGTGGGTATCGAACTCTATGGCAACGAACACACCGCCCTGACCCTGGAGTGGCTGCGCCATGCCGTCGGGGACATCCGCAATGTCGACTACACCCTGGAGTCGGCCAGTCTCGGTCTCCTCTATCGCTTTTAGCTGATCACCGCTCTTGAAAGATAGGGCAGTGCTTCAAACCGTTCTGGGCTGTTTCAGCAGTTAGCTACCGCTATCAGGCGAATACCGTCTGGGCATCGAATACCGGTCCGTCGACACACACCCTTTTCATCGCGGTACCCTGCGGGGTCTGCACCTCAACAACGCAGCCAGCGCAACCGCCGACGCCGCAGGCCATGAACTCTTCGAGCGAGACCTGGCAGGGGATGTCGTGGGCGGCGGCCAGTTGCGCCACCGCTTCCAACATCGGGTGGGGTCCACAGGCAAAGATCTCCACCTCGGCCAATGCCTGGAGGTTGAGGGACCTGATCCATCGTTCCGCGAGTTCTGTTACGTAACCTCGGAAAACGCCCGGAAATTCCTGCAGACTGGCAAGCCGGCAACCGACTCCCCAGTCGTCCAGCAACGGCATGCTGGCGATCACTCCGTCCGGCAGCCCGGGAACGATGATTTGCGAGGGCGTAGGTTTGAATGGGAAGGGCACCTCGGAGCCGAGTATGACAAAGGGCTGCCTCTCCTGCTCTCTGCGCAGCACATCCGCCAGAAACACCATTGGAGGCATGCCGACGCCACCACCGATCAACAGCGGTTTGCTGCGCTTTGGGGAGGGTTTGAACGGGGTTCCGATCGGCCCCAAAAGACTGATCTTCTCCCCGGGTGTACGCTGCGACAACAAGTCGGTGCCCCGGCCCACCCTTTTGTAGAGCAGCTCGATCCAACCCGCTTTGTCGGCGCTGCGCATGATGGAGATGGGTCGACGCAAAGGGAGTTGCGGATCGCAGGTGATATGGACGAAGCTTCCGGGCAGCGCCCTGGCGGCGCAGTGGGGGGCAAGCAGGCGCATGATGAACTGCTCACCGGCAAATGCCTGGTGAGAGAGGATCTCCGCGTCCTCGAGGAAGATGGTGTCACGATGCGTCTTTTTCATAACGGTTCTGGGAGTAGACCAAGCGTCCCTTCAAAAGGGTATGGGTGACCCGGGCGGGCATTTCCCATCCCGAGAAGGGTGTGTTTTTACCTGCACTGAGGAAACGCTCCTTGTCAACAACCCAGCGCTGGTTGGGATCGAATATACAGATATCCGCGGGGTGCTTCGGTGTCAAGCGCCCAAGTGGCAAGCCGAGGATGTCTGCCGGACCGGAGGTCAGGCGGGCAATGGCGCTGCTCAGGTCCAGTACCCCCTGGTCGACCAGCTTCAGGGTCAGGGGCAGCAGGGTTTCAAGACCCGATATCCCCGGTTCCGTATCGGGAAAGGGCGACGCCTTGGCATCCGCCTCATGGGGCTGATGATCGGAACAGATTGCCTGAATGACATCCTTGGCAACCGCATCGCGCAGCCCCTCGCGATCGCCGTCGCTGCGTAGCGGAGGCCTGACGTGGTGGTTGCTGTCGAAGCCTTCGATATCCAGTTCGCCAAGATGGAGTTGGTGGATGGCGACGTCCGCGCTGACCCGGCGCCCTTCGCGTTTCGCCCAAGCCATGGTGCGGGCCGCGCTGGCGCTGGAAAGGGCATGGAAGTGGATCACGGCACCGGTTGTCTCCGCCAGGGCCAGATCGCGGGCAACCGCGACGGTTTCCGCCGCCTCGGGAATCCCCGGCAGCCCCAGTCGGTCGGCAACCTTACCCTCATGGGCGCAACCGTTGTTGTTGAGATGATGGTCCTCCGGACGCAGGATAATCAGCAGATCGAAGGTCGAGGCATACTCCATGGCCCGGCGTTGAACCAGGGTATTCGCCAGCGGTGTATAGGTGTTGGTGACCGCGATGCAGCCCGCCGCCTTGAGAGCCGCCATCTCGCTCAGGCGGTCGCCTTTGAGGGCCTGGGTCAGGGCCCCCTGCGGCAGCAGGCGGCAATAACCCGCTTTGCGCGCCTTGTGGCGAATCTGTCCGACCACCGCGGGTGTATCGATCACCGGGTAGGTGTCGGGGGTGCAGCAGATGGTGGTGATGCCGCTGCTGGCGGCTGCCAGGGTTTCACTGGCGATGGTGGCCTTGTGCTCGGCGCCTGGTTCGCGCAGGTTGGCACTGAGGTCGATCAGGCCGGGGCAGACCACCTGATCCCCGGCATCGATGGTGACACTCGCCTGGAAGCCGTCCGGGGGTTCACCGAGAGCGAGGATCTTGCCGCCGGAGATGTGCAGATCGATGATCTCATCGAGACCGTTTGCCGGATCGATGACCCGTCCGCCGAGGATGGAGATGTCTTTCTTCTTTTTCATCCCGCCAACTCCTGCATGCGTAGGTTCTGGGTGCCGATTACCATTGAGATCACTGCCATGCGAATCGCGATGCCGTAACTCACCTGCTGCAGGATCACCGATTTGGATCCGTCGGCAACCTGGGAATCCATCTCAACGCCGCGGTTGATCGGTCCGGGGTGCATTACGATCGCATCCGTATCGGCCAGTGCCAGGCGCCTCTCCGTGAGGCCGTATAGGCTGAAGTACTCATGCTCGGAGGGGAGCAGCGCACCCTGCATGCGCTCTTTCTGCAGACGCAGCATGATAATCACGTCCACATCCCGTATTCCCTCCTCAATGTTGTGGTAGACATGGACACCGAGGCTGCGTGCGTCAGAAGGCAGCAGGGTGCGAGGCGACACTACGCGTACCTCCGAGGCTCCCAGGGTGTTGAGGGCGAGAATCTGTGACCGCGCCACCCGGGAGTGCAGCACATCGCCGACTATCGCCACCCTGAGCCCGGTGAATTCACCCTTATGGCGGCGAATGGTGAACATATCCAGCATCGCCTGGGTGGGGTGGGCGTGGCGGCCGTCTCCGGCATTGATCACCCCCACCCCCCGATCGGCGTGCTGGGCGATGAAATGGGCGGTGCCGCTGCTGGCGTGGCGGACGATAAACATGTCCACATGCATCGCTTCCAGATTGCGCAGGGTGTCGAGCAAGGTCTCGCCCTTGGAGGTGGCGGATGCGCTGATATTGAGGTTGATGACATCCGCCGAGAGACGTTTTGCCGCCAACTCGAATGTGGTTCTTGTGCGGGTGCTGGTTTCGAAGAAGAGGTTGGCCACCACCTTGCCCCGACACAGGGGGACCTTCTTGATGGTTCTCTCCGAAACCCCGGTAAAGCCCTCCGCGGTATCGAGGATTTCAGTCAGGATCGCCCTGTCCAGGCCGTCAATGGTGAGGAAAT
>NATV01000023.1 GCA_003094535.1 gamma proteobacterium symbiont of Ctena orbiculata
GCGATGGAGACCCGCTGACGCATACCACCGGAGAGCTCGAAGGGTTTACGCTCCTCCGCGCCGTCCCCCAGGCCTACCATCTTCAGGTATTTGTAGGCGTGCTCGCGCACCTGTTCCCGACTCCACTGGGGCCAGCGGGCGCGTACCCCGAAGGTGACATTCTTCAGCGCACTCAACCAGGGCAGCAGACTGTAGTTCTGAAATACCACACCCCGTTCCAGTGCCGGCCCCGCCACCTCCTTCATATCCATGAAGAGGGCGCCTTCGGTGGCGCCGTCCAGGCCGGCGAGGATATTCATAATGGTGGACTTGCCGCAGCCGGAGTGGCCGATGATGCAGACAAACTCACCCTTGTGGATGCCGAAATTGGTATTCTCGAAAACCGTCAGATCCCCATCCTTGGTCTTGAAACGCTTGGTCAGGTTTTCCGCCTCGACGAAATAGTGTACTACTGTCATGGGTTCGCTATTCCTTATAGGTGACCAGCCGGGTGGCACCGGACAACGCCATGTCCAGCAGCATGCCCACGATACCGATCATCAGGATGGAGAAGATTACGCTGGTGAGATCGAGGTTGTTCCACTCATTCCAGACGTAGTAGCCGATGCCGGTACCGCCCACCAGCATCTCCGCGGCCACGATCACCAGCCAGGCGATACCGATGGAGATACGCATACCGGTAAGGATGGTGGGCGCGGCAGCCGGCAGGATCACCGTAAAGGCGGTGCGCAGGGGCGACAGTTCATGGGTACGCGCCACGTTGAGCCAGTCCTTGCGCACGTTCGCCACACCGAAGGCGGTGTTGATCAGCATCGGCCAGATGGAACAGATAAAAATCACGAATATCGAACTGGCCTCCGAATCCTTGATGATAAACAGGGCCAGCGGCATCCAGGCCAGGGGCGAAATGGGCCGCAGTACCTGGATGAAGGGGTTCATTGCCTTCTGCATCAGTGGCGACATACCGATGAGAAAGCCTATGGGAATGGCGATCACCGCCGCCATGAAGTAACCGGCGAGCACCCGGTAGACCGAGTAACCGAGCTGGATGCCAATTCCCTTGTCATTGGGACCCTTGTCGTAGAAGGGATCAGACAGCTCATCCACCGCCAGGCCGATCACCTTGGAGGGCGGCGGCACTCGGGCCTCCTGATCGGCGCCGCCCATGAGGATCTCATACTCGGTCAACGCCTTCTTCGCTGTCGGTGCCTGGTTGGCCATCTCCCAGATGCCGAGGATCACGGCGAGGAAGGTGATCGCCAGGATAGTGGCTCGCATGTTAAGGGACTGCAGCATAACGTCGGTTTCCGTCTCTCTCATTTGGGGGGCCGGGTGTTCACCACCCGGCCCCGGTTGATGCGCTAACGCTTGATGGCGAAGCTCTGGACATACTCTTCGGGCTTGGCGGGATCAAAGGCCTTGCCCATGATGCTGTAGGACTCATAGGTGTGATCCGGTACCGGATAGCCTAGCTCCTTCATCATCTGTCCCGCGTCGGAGGCCAGGTAGACCTCCTCGGCGATCTTCTTGTAGTCCACGTCGCCCTTGACGTAGCCCCAGCGTTTCATCTGGGTCAGGATCCAGACCGCCATGGAGTGCCAGGGGAAGGGATCGAAGTCGATCCGGTCGGGGACGTTGTGCACCTTGCCAAGGCCGTCGGCATACTTGCCGGTCAGCACCTGCTCGATCACGGGCACCGGCTGGTTGAGATAGTTCTTCGGCGCGATCGCCTTGGAGATCTCCTTGCGGTTCTCGTGTTTGGAGGAGAAGGCGGTAGCATCGACGATCGACTTCAGCAGCGCCGCATAGGTGTTCGGCAAGGTGGTGGCGAACTCCTCGGAACAGGCGAAGGCGCAACAGGGATGGCCCGGCCAGATATCCTTGGTCAGGGTGTGGATGAAGCCCACCTTCTCCCACACCGCGCGCTGGTTGAACGGATCCGGCGAAAGATAACCGTCGAGGTTGCCGGCGCGCAGGTTGGCCACCATCTCCGGCGGCGGCACCACCCGGATCTGGATATCCTTGTCGGGATCGATACCGTGTTCCGCCACGTAGTAGCGCAACAGGAAGTTGTGCATGGAGTAGTCGAAGGGGACACCGAACTTAAAGCCCTTCCAATCCTTTGGATCGCGCTTGTCCTTGTGCTTGACGTGAAGCACGATGGCCTGGCCGTTGATGTTCTCCACCGCCGGCATGCGGAAGGGCACCGCGGTGGAACCGGAACCCATGGTGATGGCCAGGGGCATCGGAGTCAGCATGTGACTGGCGTCGTACTCCTTGGCCAGGGACTTGTCCCGGGCCACCGCCCAACCGGCGGTCTTGATCACGTCCACGTCCAGGCCATACTTGGCATAGAAGCCCATGGGATGGGCCATGATGATCGGTGTGGCACAGGTGATCGGTACGAATCCCACCTTGAGTTTGGATTTCTCCGGCTTGCCCAGGTTCTCCTTGATCGCCGCTTTCAGATCATCCATGGGCAGCATGGTACCGAGCATGGCGGCAAAGGTACCGCCGCCCACCAGGCGCATGAAATCCCTGCGGCCCATATCGTCGTGACCGAAGATACCGCGTACCACCGCACTCTCGATGACCCGGTCCATGATATCTTCAGAATTCTCGAGGGGATTCGGATCCTCCGCAGCCGCCTGATGCGCTTGGTTGACGAAATCAGCCTGTTCCGCACCCACCAGCTCACTCATCTCCGGTGTGGTGGTACCCTCGAAGACCGCCCGCTCGAGACGTTCGGTCAACTCGATTTCGCTGCATTCGTAGTTACTCTGGATCTGCTCCTTCTGGAAAACACAGATGGGGCAGTTGCACGCGGGACCGTGCTGAAGATCGGTATCCGCATCGAACGGATTGCCGAGACTCTTGTTTGCCATGTTTAACCCCTTGTACCTATTACGTGTCAAAAGTCGGCGATGCGGTCAGCCACCTGCGTGGCACGTTTCCTGCTCAGATTGATGTGCGGGTATGCAAACCCGTAGTTGAATGCAACACAGGGACGATACTGGTGCAGGGACGCACAACCTCTACCAAAACTGCACAAAAATTGTGCATATCAGTGACGGGCTGACTGCTGCGGACCCAAATCCAAAGCGCAACCTGTCTTGACAGAGGAAGTGCAGCTAACGTGCCAATCACGATTATTTAATGTAACTTGTTGTTAATATTGAACAATTGCCAGACATGGCTGTGATTTTCGAAACTACGACAATGCGTAAATTACGAAAACACGTACTCGATAGACGCGAGATATCGTAATTGCAGCGTCCCTATAGAGGCCCGTTCATGATGAACCTATCGGAGACAGCGCTTACTTCCGGCCGCACCCTGGATGCCGGAGAGCCGATGTTTCACGCCTTCTTTGACCAACACCCCACGGCAACGGTGGTCTTCGATCCGGTTGAGAATCGGATGGTCAATGCCAACAGCGCAGCGATCGACCTGCTGGGTTTTTCAATGGAGACACTGTTACAGAGCAAACCCAGCTGGATCTTCAACGGCGGCCTGAGTGCCTTGATCGTATTCACCCAGACAGTCCTGGTGCAGGGCTCCTGCTGGACCAATGAACTCAGCTGCCGCACCCGCAAGGGCAGGGAGATCCCGGTGGAGTGTAACGCCCGGGCGGTGACCCAGGAAGGCCGGGTGCTACTGAGCGTTACCCTCCAGGACCGGGATAGCGTGGAGGGGCTGCGCAAGCAGGCCGAGGCCAACGACTATGTGCGTCGCGGCCTCTCGGAATGGCGCAAGTTCGAACAGCTGTTCCAGGAGATCGAACGGGGCAACCAGCTGCTGTTGCAAGCGGCGGGTGATGGTATCTACGGCGTCAACGCGGATGGCATCACCACTTTCGTCAACCCCGCCGCGGAGCGCCTGCTGGGCTACAGTGCCGAGGAGCTGGTGGGACAGAACATGCACGAGATGGTGCACGGCAGACACCCGGATGGCAGCCACTATCCCGTTACCCATTGCCCCATCTACGCCGCCTTCAACGACGGTGCGGTGCATCACGTGGACGACGAGGTATTCTGGCGCAAGGACGGTTCGGTGTTTCCGGTGGAGTACACCAGCACCCCCATCATGGAACATGGCATGCTGATCGGTGCGGTGATCATCTTTCGCGACATCAGCGATCGCAAGGAGGCCGAAGACAACCTGCGCCGCGCCCTGGAGCAGGTCAAATCCCTGCAGCACCGGCTGGAGGAGGAGAACGCCTACCTCCAAGAGGAGATCCGCACCGAGCACAACTACCGTGAGATCATCGGCAGCAGCGCCGCCATTCGCCAGGTAATCCAGAAGATACAACAGGTGGCGCCGACAAACTCCACCACCCTGATCACCGGCGAATCGGGTACCGGCAAGGAGCTCATCGCCAGGGCTATGCATCAGAGCAGCGAGCGTAGCGAACGGCCGCTTATCCGGGTCAATTGCGCCGCCATCCCCCGTGACCTCTTCGAAAGCGAGTTCTTTGGCCATGTGCGTGGCGCATTTACCGGCGCTACCCGGGATCGGGCAGGCCGTTTCGAACTGGCCAATGGCGGTACCCTGTTTCTCGACGAGGTCGGTGAAATTCCGTTGGAACTTCAGGGAAAGTTACTCCGGGTGCTGCAAGAGGGTCAGTACGAACGTATCGGCGAGGAGAAGACCCGCGATGTGGACGTGCGCATCATTGCCGCGACCAACAAGGATCTTGCGGCCGAGGTGGTGGCGAAAAACTTTCGCGAGGATCTCTACTTTCGCCTCCAGGTATTCCCCATTCACCTACCCCCGCTGCGTGAACGGCCGGAGGATGTCCCGTTGCTGGCCAGCCATTTTCTGCAGACCATGTGCCGCAAACTCAATAAAAGGGATATCCATCTCAGTCAGAGCGACATTCGTCAACTGATGAACTACCACTGGTCGGGTAATGTGCGCGAGCTGGAGAACATCATCGAGCGGGCGGTCATCGTCACCAAGACAGGGCGCCTGCGCCTCGACCTGCCGGCTCCGGCGACCCCGCCACCGGCGGCTTCCTCTCCCCTGATGCAGCCGGCCGATGAGAACCGGATGTTGCTCACGGAGAGTGAACGTGTCGCGCGCGACCGGATGATGATCATTCAGGCCCTGGAGCAGTCCGGCGGCAAGGTGTTCGGTGAAGGTGGCGCGGCGGAATTGCTGGGCCTGAAACCCACCACCCTGGCTTCGCGTATGAAGCGCCTGGGTATAGAGAAACCGAAACGCCGCACACGAGGCGATCACCCGTAGCTGTACAGGTCCGGCCCGGACTATACCGGGCCGGACCTGGCATGGTAATCATTCTAAGTCAGTACTGTCCCAGCCCCATCTCGATGTAGCCCGTGGGACAGACCTCCTTGCAGATATGGCAGCCGACACACTTGAAATAGTCGGTTTCCACATAGCGCCCCATGGCGCGTACATCCTTTTTCACGCGAAAAACGGCATCCTGGGGACAGTAGATGACACAGTTGTCGCACTCGAAGCAGAATCCACAGCTCATGCAGCGCTTGGCCTCGGTGACGGCCGTCTCCTCGTTAAGGCAGCTGAAGCGCTCGATCATGCTTCCCAGCACATTGGAGACATTGACGTCCATCTCATCCCGGGCGTGCACCAGCTCGTAGTTAAAGTGCCCGGTGAAGAGGGCGTGGGATTTGATCACGTCAGCCTCCGCGCGGTTCTCAAAATTATGCACGGACCACTTGGCACTGTTGGTACCCCAGGTCGATCCGTGATTGTACTCATCCGGCGATAGTTCCTTCTCCGCGAGCTCCTGCAGCAGATCGAAGTGGTGGCCCTCCACCTTGGGACGATCATCGAACTCCAGGTCACGCAGATATTTGTCGATCCCCTCAACCGCAATGGAGGCATGGCCGATGGCGGTGGTCAACAGGTGCGGAATCACCGCGTCGCCACCCGCAAAGTGGCCCTGCCTGTCCTTGACCTGCATGCTCCGCTCGGCATCGATTTGGTTCCACTCGTTGGCGATGCCATCGATGCCATCGTAATCGCCGGTCTGGCCGGTGGCGGCGACGATCAGGGCACACTCGATCTCGAAGGGTTCGCCGTTCGCCTCCATCTTGCCGCTGGACCAGTCCACCGGTTGCACCTTCAGGGCGCGGGCCCGGCCCCGCTCGTCCAATACAACCTCGAGTGGCGCCAGGCTGTCGTGGACCTCCACGCCCTCGGTGATGCAGGCCTCCAGTTCATGCTTGGTACAGGGCGCCTTGGCGATGGGCCGGCGATAGACGAGCCAGCAGTCGGAGTCGGTGCGCCTGGCGGCCTGTTCGTCCCGTTGACTGCCGGAGCCGTCAAATACCGCATCCGGGCGCTCGGCGTCGTCGAGTCCGGCCACCTCACCGATTCGTTTGGCCACGGCAGCCACATCCATCGCCGTATCGCCACCACCGATGACCAGGATGCGACCATCGAGGTATTTAAGGGATCCTTCATTGAAGGCCTTGAGGAAAGTCATGCCGTCCACGCAGTTCGGGGCCTCACCGCCCGTTACGCGCAGCGGTTTGCCCACCACGGTGCCCACGCTCCAGAAGATGGCATCGTACGCCTGCTCCAGCTCTTCGACCGTCACCTCGCTGCCCACGCGACTGTTGAGTTGCACATCGATACCGCCTACATCGAGAATGCGCTGGATCTCATGCTCGAGAACATCCCGGGGAATACGATAGCCGGGAATACCGAATACCATCTGACCACCCAGGGCGCTATGGGCTTCATAGATGGTCGAGCGGTGGCCAAGACGACGCAGAAACAGCGCGGCGGCAAGACCGGCGGGGCCGCCGCCGATTATCGCAACCCGCTTACCGGATTCGGTTTCAGGTTTGGCGAAG
>NATV01000024.1 GCA_003094535.1 gamma proteobacterium symbiont of Ctena orbiculata
AGTTAACCGGTACGTCAGTATAAAATAGAGTTTCTCTATCAACCAGTGGAATCTGGTAGGGTTTTTGGCTACCCTCGGTATGCACCAAATAAAGAGCCTGATGCGGCGAGCGAAGCCGACAGATCCTGCGCTGGTTAACGACTTGGGCGGAATACAGGTCGGTCTTATCCACTATTTCCTACCGTTTAGGGGAGATTTTCCGTGAATGCTGGCCATCTCGGCTATTTTTGGTGCTAAAATCCCATAAACTTACTTTTTGTAGATGTATTATTTTGAAAAGGACTTTTTTCGATGATCCAGTTTGATCGAAATGACGGTTGGAAAATCGATGCGAAAAAGCGGTTGATTAGCCACAGCTGCGGTTTCGAAGCCGAATTCAAGGGATGTGAGATCTATGGAATCAAACACTTTCCTATCGAGGCAACCATCCGAGATATTCGAAATATGGTCGTAAAAGCTGAAGAGATTCTCTCCGAAGCAAATAAGAAGTTATGAAGTGGAAGTGTGACGTTGCATTGCCTTATCTGCGCAGGAATACCACGCCAAATAAAGGTGGGTCGTCGCGTTTCACTAGGTGGATGCTCATCCCATAGAAGGGATCAACGACCAGGCCGATCTAGGGTATCCTCGGCGCTACCCGCGGAAATTGCCCGAGGTACTCTATGCGCCACCAGTCACCGCTCCGCTCCAACTCCTGGGACGTGGCAAAGCTGTAGCTGAAGCTGTCCACCCGCAGATATCTTGGCGGGCTCTCGGGAAAGGGATTGTTCGCCAACAGTCCTGTGACACTCTCGGATCCCTGGTGCAGTCGCTCCATTAAACGTCCAAACCAGTACAGCTGCAGAGGCTGTTGTGTGGGAACGAACCAAACCATCCAATCAAGGCGTGGCTGATGCGGGATGATGACTGCCGGTGCAACGGATGGATCACCCGGTTTATATTTAAAATCATAGGTTTGCCATGACTTGCCATCATTCGATCCCTGGATTACAAGTTCCTGCCTCTGGGTCTGCATGGTGGGAAAGATATGGAAGATATGGCCGATCCCGAAGCGCTGCACCGATTGACTGTAATCCTGGAGAATGGCTGGCGCCGGATGACCGATGACGCGGCTGGTAAAAGTGATCAGGCTGGCCGGAAGGATAAGCAGTAGGGCGATGAGGGTCAGCACAGAACGGAGGCGCCCGGGTGATGGATCAACCGCCTCAATCCGTTGCACGAATGAATCTGGAAGCGTGCGCTTCAGTAGGTCATCATGCAGTAGAAACAGACAGAGGGCGATGGTCAGCAGGTTGATGAAGTTATGATTGCTGGTGGCGATAATCAGCAATTGCATGAGGATGGTGATAGCGGCCGCGAGGTAGCGAAAACGGCGGGGAAGGAAGATTAGAAAAGGTACCAGCAGCTCACTGAATAGGGTCAGGACAACCCCGGCCTTGAGCAGCATCTCCGGCAGCTGATGGGCATACCAGGCGCCCATGTGTGGCAGTGGCTGGGTTTCAAAATAGTGGTTTAACGCGGTAAGACCGGACCAGGATGGATCGCCGCTGACCAGCTTGAATAGACCGGACATAAAGCGCAGCCGAAACAGCAGCCAATCGAAGAGGAAGATCAATAAGAGATTTCCACCGCCCAGTAGAAAGATGGCGAGAAATCCCGCTTCCAACAATAGGGTATCCCATTGGAAATTGGTGAAGATCTGACCAGCGTGATACAGCGAGAGGTAGAGCAGAAACAGCAGGATCAGGCTTAACCGTTGCCAACGCGCGAAGAGCAGTAACAGGGAGAAGAGAATCCCCAGCAGGGTTGTGGCCTGAAGCGCGGTGTCACTGCTCCCGGTAAACCAGAATATGGATGGGAACCAAAGCCAGGCACGCCGTCCATAGTGATCCTCGGCGAGGTTAAGGTGCTCATGCAGCGGCAGTATGCCCTGGTTACCCACCAATCCCGTTATCTGGACTGCGAGTGAGGCAAATGCCGCTAGGTAGATGAGTGCCAGCAGGCGTAGAAACAGCCAGCTGATCAGTCGCTGTTCTGTAGCTGGTTGAAACAGCCGGGAAATCGCAAGTTTGAGTTGACTCATACGGATTGATTGAAAATGATCGGTCGCAGAGTAAATTCTAACAATAGGAATATATGCCTTCGATGATACGGAGCAAGACAGTTCCAATTCGTGTTAACAGGCCCTATATTGAGTTTCACCATGAAAATAGAAATCACTCCCTTGGAAGCCCGTGTAATCGGTTGTCTGCTTGAGAAGGAGGTCACTACCCCTGATCAGTATCCGCTCTCACTCAGTGCACTGACAAACGCCTGCAACCAGAAGAGCAGCCGTGACCCGGTGTTGCAGTTGGATGAGGCTGAGGTACAGGATCTGCTTGACGAGTTGAAGAAAAAGCACCTTGTCAGTGATCGCACCGGATTTGGCAGCCGGGTGGCTAAATATCAACATCGATTCTGTAACACGGGGTTTGGCGCCTTAGAATTTACCCAGCAGGAACTGGGTACGCTCTGTGTCCTGCTGCTCAGGGGTCCTCAGACACCCGGTGAACTGCGCAGCCGCAGCAATCGCCTCTGCCAGTTCTCGGATGTACAGGAGGTGGAAGCTGTGCTGCGCGGGTTGATGCAGCGAGAGGATGGGCCTTTTGTAATGCGCCTGGCCCGCGAACCGGGAAGACGAGAGGCCCGTTATGCGCACCTGTTTTGTGGCGATATTGACGAAAACAGTGATTTTGTCGCAGTGGAGAGCATCGACACTCAACAGCAAGCCGGTCAGTCAGCGAGGATAGAGAGGCTGGAGTCGCTATTGTCCGAGATGGCGAGCGAGCTTGCCGACCTCAAGGCAAGGATCGAAGCGTTGGAATCAGATCACAACTGAGTCAGTCCGTGCTTGCCGGCTACCACGCTATGGGCTCTCCGAAGCGGAAAAAACCGCCACTCGGACCATCCTCCTGGAGCGTGGCCGCCCAGATGATCCCCTTCACGCCGTCAGGAATTGAAAGCGTCGCCTCCTCACCTCCCATATCGGTACGCACCCAACCTGGACAGATGGAGTTGATCTTTATCCCGGTCTGTTTCAATTCATCGGAGAATATCCGGGTCAAAGCATTGAGGGCTGTCTTCGACAGGCGATAGGCTGGGCAGCAGCCATTCATTTCACTGAGCTGCCCCATACCGGACGAGACATTGACCACGCAACCCCTTCCATCCATAAACGGGATGAGCGCCCTGGAGACCCGAAACGGGCCGAGGGTATTGGTATCGAATCCCTCGAGTATGGTCTCGATATTGGCATGAAAGATAGAGCTTTCCTCGCTTTGAGGGGACGGATCGGGGAAGATACCCGCATTGTTGACCAGGATGTGCAAGCGTTGGTGATGCTGCCTGAAATGATTTACTAGCGCCTCAATGGAGGCGTCGCTGCGGACGTCCAGCTGACAGTGGGAGACATCCAGACCCTCATTGTGCAGCGTCTGCCGGACAGCCTGCCCACTTTCCTCGTTACGACTGGTGAGCAGGACGTGGTAGCCGAGCTTGGCCAGTTGCCGACTGGTCTCCAAGCCGAGTCCGCGATTGGCGCCGGTTACGATAGCAACAGATTTATCTGACATGGTCTCTCCAAGAGGTTGAATACAATATGTCGAAGGTTCTCAATATGAAGCCAATCGGTGCTTGCCAACCACTTTTAAAATGCAGCCTATAGGGGCAGAATTTGTATTTGCTGACAAGCCACCTTCAGGAGATAAGTATGATTCCCATCAACTACCAAGTCACGGGCGAAGAAGAGTATTCGTTTCATATTGAAATCGATAATAATGGAAATTATACAGTTCACACAGGTACTTACACGACACAAAAGCCCCGCACCGGGAAGCTTACCGGAGAACAGGAAGCGGAACTGCAAACTGCGATCGAATCCCTGGGTGACATGTCTGAGCAGCCCAAGCCAGGCACAGGGCAGGCGTTTCAGGCCAAACTTGTTGTTGGCGAGGGTGAGAAGCAGGTAGTCTACACCTTCTGGGAAGGCGCACTGGAGGAGGATGAACGGCTCTCGGCGCTTGTCAGACGCTTGGAAGTTATCTGAGTTGCCACTGCTGGCAAGGAATGCTGCTAACACAGTCTGATTTTTTGGGAGAACCAGGATTCACGGTTTCACAGTGGTCAGAAATGATTCAATGGTAAAAAGTTGGACTTTTCTGAAATAACTGCTAGGAAAATATTTATCGCCTCAGGGCTTAATTCTTGAGACAAACCTATGCATGTAAGGTCAAAGTTTTAGTGCAGCTGATGTTAGGAAGTACCGATGCATAACCCAGACAATATACCTAACGGTTCGATCAAGGATATCGATGGGAAGACCTGTATCTTCTATGATGGGTATTGGATTAAGTTCTATGTGCCAATGGAGGATAGTCTGGAGACGAAAAAGTACCTGATTGAGGCGCTTACCCGTCGCCTCTTCAATCATGTCGAACACGGCATCAACATGCCGGGTGACAGGTTGGAAGAGGCAAGAAAAGCCTACGAGGAGGAGAGTGACGAGGACCTGAAGCGTGTCAAGGGCGCGATGCTGGCCGGCGCCCTGTTCAATCGTGGTACTGACATCTTCAGAGAGCTGGTAAAACTGGAGGATCAGGATATAAAGAGTGGCAGAGGCAGGGAGATGCTACATGAATGTGGCCAGTATCTGCTGGAGGCCCTTGAACTTGGTAGCCTTGTGAAGCACCGCAGCGGTGAAGAGGGTATCGATGAACTTTGGGGTGAGCCCTTCCGCGCATTCACTATCCCCATAGAATCATTTTATGAGAGCCGCTATATAAAAATCGCCCAGACCATGCACGATATCGATCTCATTTCGGATGCAATGATCGAGGCGTTTCAGGATAGCCATTTCTTCAAGGGTGTGGATGCACTGATCCGGCAATTCGCAGGGGCGGCAAAGCTCAAGTGTGAAACCCTGCGCACAGATCCGGTAATTTTCGATGTCTGGCCAAAATTTGCAGTGGCTTGTGAAAAACTTAGGCAGGTCGGGCCCTTAGAGAAAAACAACGACTCTTGCCTGGCCTGTTGGGAAGCCGATGAAGGGCATCAACTGATCAAGGACGGTGCAGATTTAATCACTCACATTGCGAGGGCGAGGGTTTCGATGCCGAAAAGTACGAGGGCGTATATAGATCGCTGCCACTCCTACATCGCCTGCCGGGGGAGCGCACCCGGACTCTCCAGGGTGGAGTTGAAATCCCTCTAAAAAACGAATATTCAAACTGGCGGCGCGCAACCCTGCTTCATGCGATTTCATGGTCTTTCAAGGTTTCACGAATCAACAGCCGTTCGCCATGGCAGAATGGCTGCTATGTGTGCGTAACAAGGCGGCGGCCAGGCTGCACGGCATGTTCAGCGGAAGCAAACCGCCCGTGAGAATTCTTGCTTCGACTGAAGGATCGGGCCGAAAATGAAATTATCTGCAAGACTGTATATCAGGCGCATTCTCCTATAGGATCATAGTGTTCGTACATTCAACATACGCAGCCAATAAATGTTTGAATCCTATTATAAATTAAATGCAAACCCTTTCCGGTTGAGCGCCGATGAACAGTTCAGGTTTGCACACAAAAACTACCTCAAGGCGTGGTCTCATCTGAAATATGCCCTGCAGCAGGGTGAAGGCTTCGTCATGATTACAGGGCGCCCAGGTTCAGGCAAGACGACTCTGATACGCGATATAGTGTCGGAAATAGATAGTTCTGAAATCCTCGCCATAAACCTGGTAACCAACCAGCTGCAAGCGGAAGAACTGCTGCGCAAGGTGGCCCTGGAGTTCGGCTTGCCTGCCGAGAGCTACAACAAGGCCACACTGCTCACACATATCGAAGATTTCGTCACCAAAGAGTATAACGCGGGTAGGCGGGCCGTCATTGTTATCGACGAAGCGCAGAACCTGACCTTGAATGGTCTGGAAGAGCTGCGTCTACTCTCCAACCTGCAGAGTGGCAGTCACCCGCTTTTTCAGATCTTCCTTGTCGGTCAGGATGAGCTCCGTTCGCTGATATTGAGTCCGGGGATGGAGCAGATCCGCCAGCGGCTGATCGCCAGCTGCAAGATTGAGTCGATGAACCTTGAACAGACACAAGGCTACATCGAGCACAGATTGGGTATTGTCGGCTGGGACCACGACCCTGAACTTGATGAGGTGATTTATCCGCTCATTCACTACTTGACAGAAGGCATCCCAAGAAAGATCAACCATGTTGTAAGTCGACTGCTTCTCTACGGCGCATTGGAGGCTAAGCATGAGTTCACTGAAGAGGATGTATGGATTGTGGCGAAGGAGCTCTTCGATGAGGAACGTTTGTCCATAAAGGACGGAGAGACCTTTGCAGAATTCAAGGAAAACTATGATCAGGTAAACGAGCAAGCGGGGCTGTCAGCCGACATTGAGGCGAATGGTGAGAGTGGCGACTCCGCAAAAGTGACTGCAGATAAAGGTGTTGCTCAAAGTGAACACAGGGAATGGATCGAAGAGGAGGAGGTAGATCGAAGCAAACTTGCAGATCGGGACGTCGATGAGGAGGTTGGTCTAAACGAATTCGCGGTAGAGGACCTAGAAGAGAATGCCGATCAAAACGAGCTCGCGGAAATGGCCGAAGAAGAGGGGGTTGGCCAAAGCGAACTCGCGGGGGTGGTTGAAGAGGAAGATGCTGACCGAAGTAAGTACGGGGATGCGGTTGAACAAGCGGATGCTGGTCTTGGCGGCTTCAGGCGCTACAGGGCGGGTTACATCGAGAACTTCCGATGTGGCAACATCTATTTCCGATTCATCGACAGAGGAATTTTCAATAGGTTCTGATACCTGCTCTAGTCTCTCTGTATCGACACGTATCTCCGCTGCA
>NATV01000025.1 GCA_003094535.1 gamma proteobacterium symbiont of Ctena orbiculata
CCTCTCCAGGTACTGGATGACAGCATGGAGCCGGAGTTCCCCGAGAAGTGTATTATAGTTATCGAACCCTCCGATGTCTGCGCCACCGGTGCCTACGTCGTGGCCGAGGCGCAGGGGGAACGCTGGTTCCGTCAATATATATCCGAGGGGGAGTCCCAAAAACGCTTGGTGGCGCTAAAGACGGGTTATCCCGACATCCCCCTGAACGAAGGTGAATTCAAGATCATCGGCGTGGTCGTGCAGCGTAACCTGGGGCGGAAGATAAAACACTACCATCCCTATGTGCCCAACGGCACACCCCCAAAACCGATCGGCCTGGCTTGAATAGCGACCTGATGATCAACGCAGCACTACCCTTGATCCCCGCATCCTTTCTGATCCTCCTGCTGCTCTCTTCAGGCTGTTCCCAATCGGCATCGGACAGCGACAATCGGGGCAAAGATACCGAGAGGGCGCATTTGGTGGCGGTGGAGACTATCGAATCACAAGCCTCTGTCATCGTCCACGAACGCGACGGCACCCTGAAGCCACGCCAGAGTGTCCGCATCTTCAACCAAGAGGAGGGAAGAGTTACCGAACTCCCATTTTTTGAAGGTGACGAGGTGGCAAAGGGTGTAGCCATCGTGATCCTGGATGAAGAGCTGCTGAAAGCGGAACTGGAAAAGGCCTTGGCCACCGCCAAGCAGATGCAGTTGAACCTCAAGCGCCAGGAGGAGCTGGCAAAACGGCTGGCCGTTTCCCAGGACGATTTGGCCCAGGCGAGGACCGACCTCAGAGTAGCTGAAGCGGAGCGGCGGGTACTGCAGACCCGCTTGGGTTATACCCGTATCCGGGCACCCTTTTCAGGTCTTATAAGCGAGCGCCTTGTGGAACCCGGTGATGTCGTACCCCGCCACACCCACTTGATGACAATCATTAACCCCCAGAGCCTGGTTACCAGTATCCTGGTTTCCGATCTGCTGTTACCGCAGTTGAACACCGGGGATCCGGTGACGGTACGGATAGACGGTCTCGGCGAGGAACCATTCGCCGGCAGGATTCTCCGCATCCATCCGCAGCTTGACGAGAAGACCCGCATGGGAACGGTCGAGGTAATCCTCGATCCGATACCCAAGGGCGCCCGTTCAGGTCAACTTTGCAGGGTGATGCTGCAGACAGCCAGGCAGCACAGGATTACGGTCCCGTTCAACGCGCTGCAACGCGATGCCGAGGGCGAGTTTGTCTATCGGCTCGATCGCCAGCAACAGGCAGAACGGATCTCCGTTGATAGCGGCATGCGCATCGACGAGCGAGTTGAGATCCTGCAGGGCCTGGAGACTGGGGATCGGATTGTTACCAAGGGCTTTATCGATCTCGAGCCCGGGACCAAGGTAGAGCCGGTCAATTGACCCGGAACCGGGGATTCCCCCTCTTCGCAGCGAAAAACACTCCAAACAAAACATTTCCTATACTTAAGCATGAGGGAATCGTTGCTCCAGGTGCCGTCCACGAGACAAGCCTGGTAGAGGAGAATACAAATCAAAGGCTTGAGTTATAATTTGTCTGAAGCGGCAGCACGCCGAGGTGCAACTCGGCCAAGATCCAATAACCAGATTCAGGAATCGAGAGGGAGGACCCATGAACATCGATCTCGCGGATATCACTCTACATGTCGATGAAACCCTGGATGCCGACGGCTTGGCTCAGCTGGAAGATGCATTTCGCCTTCGTGATGGCGTGGTCTCGGTTCATGTCGATCCCAAGCGCCCCCATCTGTTTGTGATCGAATACAATCCCGAGCGGGTTAACAGCCAGGATCTGCTGGCGATTACCCACTTTCAGGGATTGCACGCAGAACTGATCGGCCTCTGACAGAGGCCAGGGATTTCGACCCAAGCTGTGCTGCTTCACACGGCAGAGGGTGTTATCAACCCTGCCGACGCGCCATCTGTCAGAGGCTGTGCCAATCTCATCCTGCTTGATGCCCCCTATCGAGGGACGGTTAAGCCTCCTTACCGCCTGTTCGACGAATTCATATCTATAATCTCCCAATTTGCGGGGGTCGATGGATTCCTGCTGAGTACGGAATCACGTATATTCTGACCTCGAGGCAAAGATATTAGGCACAACCAGCGCCCGCCGCAGAGATGCCGGGTCAAATACCCCCCCGGAGTTTGAGGAATGCACAGAGTTACCATTGTAGGCAGCGGCTTCGCAGCGCTGACCGCCATCAAGACCCTTCGATCCAAGGATAAATCGATCGAAATTACCGTCGTCAGCCCGAAAGCGGAATTCCACTATCTGCCCGGTTCGATCTGGATCCCATCCGGGATACGCCAACCCCAGGACCTTATTATTCCCCTGGACCCATTTTTCCGACGCATGGGGGTTGAGCATAGGACCGCGCAGGCTGAGGGACTCAGCGACGATGGCAGGGTCCTGCTGAGCAGCGACGGCGAGATCGAAAACGATGGCCTGATCATTGCTTCCGGCGGCCGATTCATAAAAAAGCTACCGGGAATCGAGCATGCCATCACCCCCTGTGAAGGCATTGCGGCAACGGTGAGGATCCGTGATCGGCTCAGACAATTGGAAGGCGGCACAATCGCCATCGGCTTTTCCGGTAATCCAAAAGAGCCGAGCGCGATGCGTGGTGGCCCGATGTTTGAGTTTCTTTTCGGCATCGATCGTCAATTGAGACTCGAAAGGCGCCGCGACAAATTCAAGCTGATTTTCTTCACCCCGGCCGAAAAACCCGGGCAGAGGCTGGGTCCAAAGGCGGTTTCGGGATTGGTGCAAGAGATGGCGAAGCGCGACATCGAAACCCATCTTGGACACAAGATGGTGAAGTTCACCGAGACCGGCGCGGTCACCGAAGGCGGCAGTTTC
The DNA here is from genome assembly GCA_003094535.1 of gamma proteobacterium symbiont of Ctena orbiculata. Classification (GTDB taxonomy): domain Bacteria; phylum Pseudomonadota; class Gammaproteobacteria; order Chromatiales; family Chromatiaceae; genus Thiodiazotropha. The sequence continues at coordinate 2,869 of NATV01000025.1, forward strand.
GACGCCGACCTGATTCTCTTCATGCCGGGCATGACAGGCAACCAATGGTTCGACGATACCAAGCTGCCCCGCTCGCCCGGCGGCCTGATCAAGGCAGACGTCAACTGCCGGGTGGAAGGGATGGAAAGAGTCTATGTGGCGGGCGACTCCGGCAGCTTTCCCGGGCCGGATTGGATGCCGAAACAGGCCCATATGGCCGACCTCCAGGCCGCGGCCGCGGCAAAAAACCTGGCCGCTGAATTCAGCGGTGAAGCACCTGGCGAGACCTTTAAAGTGGAACTCGTATGTATCGTCGACAGCCAAACAAGCGGCATGCTGGTGGCGCGTACCGAAAACAGAAACATCGTAATGCCGAACATGGTCATCTTCCACTGGATGAAAAGACTCTTCGAGTGGTGGTATTTACGTCAATACCGCTGACACAGAGGCATCGAAATAGAGACTCTTGAGCCACAATGATCATGCTGAAAGGCTGTTCAAGAATCAAAGCGACGAACTATCATGTCGCATATGCCAGGGATCAGTTTGTTGGAGATATGAGTGGTACAAGCTGTTGAAGATACAGTCTCCGAGGAACAGCTTTGCGCTGTATAAATCGAAGCAACAGGGTAGAAACAGGATCAGCTGTCAATAGCCGCCCGGCAGCGGTTGACGTTGACAACACGCACCGGGTTGCTCCGTTTCACCGCCCGATCAATCGGTAGACAGAAGGTATCAACAACAGCGTGACAAATGTCGAGAAAGTCAGCCCCGAGATCAATGTCACTGCCAGGGGCTGCAACATTTCCGAGCCCTCTCCCAACGCCATTGCCAGCGGCAGCATTCCGGCAACGGTTGTCAGCGTTGTCATCAGTATCGGCCGCAACCTAAGCTGTGCGGCTTCCCTGATCGCGACACGCTTCTCCAGCCCGGCATCTCTGCGCAGAGAGATATATTCAACCATCACGATTGCATTGTTCACCACGATCCCTGCCAGCATGATCAAACCTAGCCAAACCGGCATGGAGATCGGCAGTCCAGTCCAATACAGCCCCAGGCCAACACCGATCAGGCCGAAAGGCACACAGAACATGATGACCAGGGGATTTCGCAGCGACTCGTACTGAACCGACATCACCACGAGCACGAGAAAAAGCGCAACACAGAGCAGGAGTATTCCATTCTCCTGGCCTTTTCTGATCGCCTCCAGGCCACCGCCGTAATTTACGCTGTAGCCTGCCGGCAGATCCATGGATTCGATGATATTCCTCGCTTCCGTCACCGCCTCCCGTAAAGTTATCTGCGTGCCCAGGGAGGCGCTCACCTCAGACATTCGCTGCTGTTGTTCACGCTTGATCGATGCGAACGTGGGCGACAGTTCTATCTTCGCCAGCTCTCCCAATCGAATCGGCACGGGTGGATCGGTTTGGCTGAAGATGACGATCGATTCCAGGTCTCCCGGCGTGGCCATATCCGATCGCGACAGCCTCACCCTCACATTTATGCTGCGATCGCCCTCCAGGTAGTCTGTGACCACCTCACCACTGACCGCCATGTTGACGATTTCTCCAAGCTCGTCGACATCCACACCAAAGTGGGCAGCACGCTGCCTGTCCACCGACACCCTTATCTCCTGCAGGATGTCGTCTGTGCTGGTTTTTATATTTCGCAGACCTTCTATATCAGCAAGTCTGTCTTTCATCTCCTCCGCGATCCGACCCAGAACATCCAGGTCCGGTCCTTTGATACGAATACTGAGATCGTCATCGCCCCAGTTGAGACGGATGCCACGCACACCCTGCACCCTCATTCCCACCCATAATCCGGGCAGCTTTGCCCGCTTGATCTCTTGATTGACCCGATCAACCCATTCATTACTGCTGATGTTCCGTTGCTTCGCGGGCTTGAGGATAATCTTGATGCTGGCTCTGTTAACTGACTCATAGAGGGAACGGCCAAACACAAACCCCCCGATCTGAGAGTATATGGTCTCTGTCTCCGGCTGACGCCTGATAATCTCTTCAAGTCGATTTACCACCTCGTCCATGCCGTTCAGGTTGATACCCCTGTCAGCAACCAACCGTATGGTAATCCGCCCCTCATCGATCTGCGGTAAAAATATCTGTTTCTCAGGCACCAGTTTAAAAAAGGCGAACAGCAGCAGCGAGACAAAAACGGCAAGCGGTATCCATGGCTGCTTCAGCAGCAGTTCGACCAGGCTTGAATAAGCGTTTTGCAAACGCAACATAAGACGATCGATCACCTGTCTCAGTTGGTCTTTCAAATTTATGCTCAGCCTGCCGGCGAGTGCCGGCACCAGGGTCAAGGCGACAATCATTGAGGCCAATATTGCCGCGGAGATGGTGAAGATCAGTTCCCGAAACAGCAGCCCGACCAGGCCCCCGATAAACAAAAAAGGCAAAACGGCAGCGAGGTTCGTCGAGGTCGAGGCAACGATCGCACTGTTGACTTCGGCTGCCGCCCTGCTGGAGACCTGTGCCGCCTTGTCTACATGCTGCCGCTCTTTCTGGTGACGATAGATATTCTCCAGCATCACTATGGTGCTATCCACCAACATGCCGACACCCAGCGCCAGGCCGCCCAGGCTCATAATATTGAGTGTCAATCCTGCCCCGGACATCAATATAAACGTGACCAGAATCGCGATCGGAATGGCACAGCCGATTATCAATGTGCGGCGTATACTACCCAGGAACAGATAGACGATCGTCATCGCCAGCAGCGTACCCAGCAAAGCCGAGTTAGCCGCGTTGTTTAATGCCCGCCGCACAAATCTTGCCTGGTCATCGATGGGATGAATCTGAATATCCTTGGGGATTACTCCCTGCTGCTTAAGCTCCTCCAGCCTGTCGAGCACGTGATCAACCACGTCAACCGTGTTTGCAGTCGGCTGTTTCTGGATCGAGAACTTAATCCCCGGCAGGCCATTGAGGCGGATGCGCATGCGCTCATCCTCCGCACCATCAATCACCTGGGCAACTTCCGATAATCGAATCAGTGTCGTAGTATCGTCATCACCAACCCGCCTCAACGGTAACTGCAGAATCTCCTCAACAGAGTCAAAGCGTCCCGCAGTGCGCCCGCTGATCACCCCCTGCTCTGTGACGAGCCGCCCCCCCGAGGTCTCCACGTTAGAGGATCTCAATGCCTCAGTCAGATCTGACAGCTGCATACCCAGGCCTGTAAGCCGCTGCTGGTCCGCGAAGATATTGATCTCGCGCACCAATCCGCCACCGACCTCCAATGATGCGACACCAGGCAGATTGAGGAATAGCTTGCTGAACACATAGTCCACCCAACTGCGCAGGGATACGGGATCACGCAGCGACGAACTTACGATGAATTCGGCGACGGGAAGCTGGGATGGATCGCGTTTGTAGATACTCGGCGGATCGATGGTGTCAGGCAAAAAACGTTTGGCTCGATCGAGGCGGGTGCTTGCATCCTGCAGAGCCTGATCTATATCGGTACCGTAGGCAAAGGAGAGATTGACCTGACTGCGCCCCTCGAATGTCTGCGACCCGATATGAATTGCATCCTCTACTATCGACAGCTGCTCTTCCAAATGACGGGTAACCTGATCCTCCATGATCTTGGCGGGCACACCCTGGTCAAAAACCCGGACCGCAACAGTCGGATAGACAACCTGCGGCAGAAGATCCACCCTAAGACCGGCAAGCGCCAACACACCCAGCACCATGAATGCGAGTGTTATCATCACCACGCCGATCGGATGTCGTATCGACCAGCTTGCCAGGCCTCCTGCAATGGGTTTTTTCATAGCGATATCGAAACCACCCTCGTCACTTAGGAATAGGCCTTGAAAAACTGTTTAGCCGCGCGACCGCTTTTGGTCCCGCCCCGGGCCATGGCAAACTGCTTTGCCGCTTCATGCAGCGCCTTGCGATCCCCCGCATAGTTCGGAAAGTAGCTGTCCACTATCTTCAGGTAGCCCTGCCAGTTCACCGGGTAGAAGGACAACCAGAGGCCGAAGCGGTCTGACAGCGCCAGCTTCTCCTCGGTAGTATCAGCCAGATGAAGATCGTCGCCTACCACTCTCGCCTCGCGGTTTTCATCCAT
>NATV01000026.1 GCA_003094535.1 gamma proteobacterium symbiont of Ctena orbiculata
CCCTTCCTGGCCAGCAGTTTTCCGCTGCTGCTCAGCCGCCAGGGTGAGATCGCCAGTCCGGTGCTGAGCTATCTGCAGCCGGTCGACGTGGTCTTTCTGGTCGGCTTCATCACCCTCCTGCTGCTCTATCCCTGGCGCATCACCCTGCTGCGCAAGTCTCTGGTCATGCTCGGCGTGCTGGGGCTCTCAGCGCTCTTCGCCTACCTCTGGGTCAAACCCCAGCAGTTGGTGATCTATGAACAGTACCGGGTGGCGGAGGCCGCCGGAGAGTATGACTGGGTGGTCTATGCGCCGATTCCCTACTCGCCGAAGGATTATCAGCGGGACCGCGGCGATACCGGATTGGAGGCACCCCTTTCGCAAGGCTCCCGTGCCCACTGGTTCGGCACCGAACAGAACGGCGCCGATGTGCTCAGCCGCATGGTCCACGCCTCCCGGATCGCCCTCGGCATCGGTTTTGTCGCCACCGGCATCGCCATGCTGCTGGGGGTCATCATCGGTGGCCTGATGGGCTACTTTTCCGGCGTGGTGGACATCCTGGGGATGCGCCTGGTGGAGATTTTCGAGGCCGTGCCGACGCTGTTTCTGCTGCTGACCTTTGTCGCCTTCTTCGGCCGCAGCCTCTATATCATGATGGTGATCATCGGCATCACCAGCTGGCCCGGCTATGCCCGCTATGTACGGGCCGAGTTCCTGCGCCTGCGCAAGCAGGATTTCGTCCAGGCCGCCGAGGCGGCGGGTCTGCCACTGCCCTCGATCCTGTTTCGTCACATGCTGCCCAACGGCATGGGGCCGGTGCTGGTGGCGGCCAGCTTCGGTGTGGCCTCCGCGATCCTCGCCGAGGCGACCCTGAGCTTCCTCGGGCTCGGCCTGGTGGATGATCCCTCCTGGGGCGAGATGCTCAATCAGGCGGTACAGTCATCCCGCTTCAACTGGTGGATGGCGGCCTTCCCCGGCGGTGCCATCTTTCTTACCGTGTTTGCCTACAACCTGATCGGCGAATCCCTGCGTGACGCCATCGATCCCTATCTGAGCAAGTCGGGCTGATGCTGCTCTCGGTAAAACAGCTCCATACCTGGTTTCAGCACCAGGGCAGGACCATCAAGGCGGTGGACGAGGTCAGCTTCGACATCGCCCGGGGCGAGACCTTCTGTCTGGTCGGGGAGTCGGGCAGCGGCAAATCGATCACCGCGCTCTCGATCATGCAGCTGCTCCCCCAATCCAACCTGCAGCGTCATTCCGGGGAGATCCTGTTTCACGCCCAGGGAGGGGAGTGTGTGGATTTGGCGGCGCTGGGCGAGACAAGGATGCAGCAGGTGCGGGGAGGGAGGATCGCGATGATCTTCCAGGAGCCGATGAGCTCCCTGAATCCCGTCTTCACCATTGGCGAACAGATCCTCGAGGCGGTGAGGCTCCACTTTGCGGAGCTCTCCGAGGGAGAGGCCTGGCAGCGGGTGATGGACGCCCTGGAGGCGGTGCAGTTGCCCGATCCGGAGACCCGGGTCCATAGCTACCCCCATCAGCTCTCGGGGGGACAGCGGCAGCGGGTGATGATCGCCATGGCCATGGCCTGCGAACCCGACCTGTTGATTGCCGATGAACCCACCACCGCCCTTGATGTCACGGTGCAGCGGGAGATCCTGCGCTTGATGAAGGAGCTGCAGCAGCGCACGCAAATGGCGATCCTCTTTATCACCCACGACTTCGGCGTGGTGTCGCAGATTGCCGATCGCGTCGGCGTCATGCAGCGCGGCAAACTGGTCGAGACCGGTGCCACCGATCAGATTATCCATCACCCCGGCCACAGTTACACCCAGGCGCTGATCGCCGCACTGCCGGAAAATCTGGCCCTGACGCAGAAGCATGAGCTGCATGATCAGCAGAATCCGTTGATCAGGCTCTCCCGGCTGGAGATCCATTTTCCGGTGCGCAAAGGGCTTCTACGCCGGGTCGTCGACCAGGTGCGGGCGGTGGACGGTGTCGATCTCGAGATACCCCGCGGTGAGATTCTGGCCCTGGTCGGGGAGTCGGGCAGCGGCAAGACCACCCTGGGACGGGGAATTCTGCGCCTCACCGAGCCGACCGCCGGCCGGGTGGCGTTCGATGACAACGATATCACCGAGATGAGCCGGTCCCAACTGAGGCGATTTCGCCGCAACATGCAGATCATTTTCCAGGACCCGATCTCATCCCTCAATCCGCGCCTCAGCATCGCCGGCATTCTCACCGAACCGATGAAGGTGCACGCGATCGGAGAGAACCAGGAGGAACGGCTCGAGATCGCCAGGGATCTACTGCGCCAGGTGCAGATGGAGGAGGATGCCCTGTGGCGCTATCCCCATGAGTTTTCCGGCGGTCAACGGCAGCGCATCGGCATCGCCAGAGCCCTCTCGCTGAATCCATCCTTCATCGTCTGCGACGAGATAACCAGCGCCCTGGACGTCTCCGTGCAGGCGGAGATCCTGCGCATGCTGTTGGATCTTCGCGCCAAGCGGGGACTCACCCTGCTCTTCATCACCCACAACATCGGCGTGGTGGAGTATGTCAGCGACCGCACCGCGGTGATGTATCAGGGCAGGATCGTCGAACAGGGTAGAACGGAGGATATTGTCAATCGGCCGCAGAATCGTTACACCCAGCAGTTGATCGCCGCGGTGCCGAGGGTTCCGGTCTGATCCCCTATGACCGAACTTCTGTTGAGGATCAGCGGTCTGCAGCTTGCCTTGAGAAGTGGCGCCAACAGGTATTCCGTCGTGGATGGCCTCGATCTGGAGATCGACCAGGGGGAGACCTTCGCCCTGGTAGGGGAGTCGGGATGCGGCAAGTCGATGACCGCTCTCTCCCTGATGCGGCTGTTGCCCTCCTCCGTCACTGTCGATCAGGGCGAGATCGTATTCAACGGCATCGATATTCTCGATCTCGATCAGCGTTCGATGCGGCAGCTGCGCGGTGGCCAGCTGGCTATGGTGTTCCAGGAGCCGATGAGTTCGTTGAATCCGCTGATGAAGATCGGCCGCCAGATTGGCGAGGCGGTGCAGCTGCATAGCGAATTGCGCGGAAGCGGTGCCAATCGACGCATTGTCGAGCTGCTGCAGGCGGTTGCGATTCCCGATCCGCGGCGCTGCATGGCGCAATATCCCCATCAGCTCTCCGGCGGCATGAAGCAGCGGGTGATGATCGCCATGGCGCTGGCGGGAGATCCCAAACTGCTGATCGCCGACGAGCCGACCACCGCCCTCGATGTCACCATGCAGGCACAGATCCTGGGTCTGTTGAAGCGGCTGCAGCGGGAGCGGGGCATGTCGATCCTGCTGATCACCCACGATCTGGGTGTGGTGGCGGAGATGGCGGATCGGGTTGCCGTCATGTATGCGGGTGAGATCGTTGAAGGCGCCGCCGTCGCGCCGTTTTTTCGCGTCCCTCGACATCCCTACAGCCGAATGCTTTTCGCATCCCTGCCCGAGCGCAGGCGTCGTGGTGAGAAATTGGCTGCAATCGAAGGCGCTGTCCCTCCCTTGGGCAGTGAATTCAGGGGCTGTCGCTTTGCGGGACGTTGTGATCAGGGCCGGCCGATCTGCGAGCAGAAAATCCCGCCGTGGCTGTCCGGCGAGAACCGATCAGGCGTGCGTTGTCTGCTTTATGCCGAGAATGGTCTGCGGCCAGGTTCGCGTGATGGAGTTCGGGCGATTCCCCTTCCTGCTTCGGGGCGTGGCGGCGAACCGCTGTTGTCGGTAGAGAATCTACAGGTCCATTTCCCCGTCAGCAGGGGCCTGCTACAGGGAGCGCGTGCCCAGCTCAAGGCGGTGGACGGGGTCGATCTGCAGATCGCCAGGGGCTCCGTGGTGGCCTTGGTGGGCGAGTCGGGCTGTGGAAAATCGACCTTGGGCAAGGCGATACTGCAGCTTATCGATATAACCCGGGGAGGGGTCACTTTCGATGGCAGGGAGCTGACCGGGATGAAAGGGAGGGAGCTGCGCCGGATGCGCGGTGATCTCCAGATCATCTTCCAGGATCCGGTCTCGTCCATGAATCCGAGGATGCGGGTGGCCGATATCGTAGCGGAGGGCTTGCGCGCGCAACGCAACGATAGTGGAAAGGAGCTGGGCAGGCGGATCGAGTCACTGCTGCGGCAGGTCGGATTGCCGGCGTCGGCCGCAGAGCGATATCCCCATGAGTTCTCCGGTGGTCAACGGCAGCGTATCTGTGTGGCGCGGGCGCTGGCGGTGGAGCCGCGGTTGATTGTCTGCGATGAGCCGACCAGTGCGCTGGATCTCTCAGTACAGGCGCAGATACTCAATCTCCTCAAGGGATTGCAGCACCAATTCCAGCTCTCCTATCTCTTTATCTCGCACGATATCTCCGTTGTCGCCTACATGGCCGATGCGATCGCTGTCATGTACCTTGGCAGAATTGTGGAGAGGGGACTGACCCATGAAGTGATGGACAACCCGATGCACCCCTATACACGGGCACTGTTGGGATCTGTTCCGATCGCCGATCCCGAGAGCACAAGGCAGGTGATACGGCTGACCGGGGAGATGCCGTCGCCGGTCGCACCCCCGAGTGGATGTCATTTCCACCCGCGCTGCCCGCGGGTCGAGGCAGGCTGTGAAACGGCCTATCCTGAGGAGGTCCGGATCACTGAATCGCACCGGGTGCGTTGCAGGTTGTTCACCCGGCGCTAGCCTCGATGTAGTTGTTTGCCGTCGATGGAAAAATAGTAGAGAATCTGGTCAGTCACGGATTCGCGCTAACAGATCCTATATTTGTATTTGACCGTTGCCCAACAGTTGTAAACAAGCTCTGCCCATCAGAGGTGCCTGCTTGGGCCAACTCTGCCCGTCATGCGATTAACGATACAAACCAAGCTGTTCTTAAGCCATTTTACTGCCATCATTCTCGTCTCCGGCAGCGTCGGTACCTATTTCTACCAGAGCGCCACCGAGAATCTGATGAACGCACTGCAGTCACGGCTGAAGAACAGTGCAGCGCTGATCAGTCAGGGGTTGAGTATAGACAATCTGGATAGGATTCGTGACGAATCGGATATCAGCGATCCGGTCTATAAAAAAAACGTCGTTGCGCTGCGCGAGTTCATCAAGGCCAATCCCGATATCGCCTTTGTCTACATTATGCGCAAACTGGATGACAAGGTCTTTTTTGTAATCGATTCAGATATGCAAGATCCCGCCCTTCCCGGAGAGGAGTATGAACACGATATACCGGAGCTGATGGAGGGTTTTCTACGCCCCTCGGTGGATGAATATATCACTGAGGACAAGTGGGGTTTTTTCCTCTCCGGGTACTCTCCCCTTGACGGGGGCAAGGATGATTACATGGTGGGCATAGACATGCGGGCGGACGAAGTACAGAGCAAGTTTGAAAAGATACGCCTTGCCGGTTTTCTTTCACTCGCATTTTCCATAATTTTAGCGACGATTTTCAGCCGTCTTTTAACCATCAGTTTCACCCGGCGCATCAGCAGTCTGACGACCCGCTTTGCCTCGATAGCGCCTATCGATGATGATGTCGCCGTCGATATGCGGGGTGACGAACTGGATCAGCTGTCACGCTCATTCGATCTGATGTCGAAACGGTTGAGTATCAAGCAGCAGCAGATTGATGCCAATGAGATTGAACTGCGCAAGGCGCATGGCGATTTGGAGCAGCGGGTTGAATCGCGCACCGCCGAACTGGTGCTGACCAATGAAAAACTGCTGCAGGAGATAGCGGAACGTAAAAATGTCGAGCGTATTCTGGAGGAAACCTCTCGTACCGATTATCTTACCGGTGTGCTGAACCGCAGGGCTATGACCGATCGGCTGGAACAGGTTTTATCGCAAACGGCTAGAGGTTCGAAGAGTTTCTGTACGATCCTCCTGGATATCGATCACTTCAAGATTATAAACGACAAGTATGGTCATGATGTCGGTGATCAGGTTTTGAAGCATAGTGTCGAAAAACTGAAAGGCTGCATCAGGGAAGCGGATGAGCTGGGCCGCTGGGGTGGGGAGGAGTTCCTGATACTGGCACCGGAAACAGAGCTCGTCGAAGCGGATAATCTGGCGCAACGCTTGTGCAGGGAGCTGGCTGCAGCCTCCATTGTCCTGCAGCGGCAAGAAATATCCGTCACCGCGAGTTTCGGCTTGACGCGTTATCAGCCGGGTGAAAATCTGGCGGCCTGCCTGAAGCGCACCGATGATGCGCTCTATGCTGCAAAGGCAGAAGGACGCAATTGCGTGGTGGTAATTGAACCTCGGTGACCATTGTGGTCGGGTCACTGTGAACGGGGGTTTAACCGGCAGTAATAAATTCCCCATGCAACTTGTATGGACCGCTATCGAGAATGGGGGGTGATCGCATGTCGATCGATTGGAACAAGACAATTGCCGCAATCTGGCGTCCACGCAAAGGCTATCTCAGAGCAATCGAGAATATGGACCGGATCGGGCTGGATCAACTGATTGGCATCGATGAGCAAAAGCAGCAGCTGTCCCGGAACACGGAACGCTTTCTCTCCGCGCAAGGCGCCAATAACGCACTGCTATGGGGAAGCAGGGGTACAGGGAAATCCTCCCTTATCAAGGCGGTACTGAATAATTATCAAGAGCGGGGATTGCGCCTGATTCAAGTTGACAGAAACGACTTGATCGAACTGCCTGAGATCGTGGATGAGATCAGAGAACTGGCGCAGCGCTTTATCGTATTTTGCGATGATCTCACTTTCGATATTGGTGAGGCCTCCTACCGTGCCTTGAAGAGCGTATTGGACGGTTCAATAGAGGCGCCGCCCAGCAACGTGCTGATCTATGCCACATCCAACCGCCGCCACCTCCTGCCGGAGTATATGGATGAAAACCGCGAGGCGAGAGTGGTAGGCGACGATCTTCATCTGGCTGATACTACCGAGGAGAAGCTGGCGCTGTCAGACCGCTTCGGCCTCTGGTTGTCCTTCTACCCGGTGAACTGGCAGGGCTACCTGAAGATAGTGGAC
>NATV01000027.1 GCA_003094535.1 gamma proteobacterium symbiont of Ctena orbiculata
GGGGGCGGATGCACGGTACCCAGCCTCGGCAGCGGAAACAATGACTGGGCAAGCCGCATGGGCGAGGTGATCGGCAGGCTCTGGACCGGCAAGGGGGCTACCCGCCTGAGGTTGCGTATCATGCATCCCATGGATACCGGCCTTGTACCGGGGATTCCGGCATTCTATATAGACCATCTCGATTTTCTCGATGCTTCGGGGGAACGACTCTCCCGTCTCTTTCTCTATGAACCGGTCGCCGAAAATCCTGTTCTCACCCTCGATCTGCCGCGACATGACTCCGTGACTGTCGTGGGTGCGGACAACAATGGCAATCCGATTGAGGCGAAAATCACCGATGAATTGCGGGAGGCTGAGATATGACGCCATTGCAGCGGATTAGTTTCGTCGCTTTCTGGTTTTTCATCGTCACCTCAGCCTGGGGGGCGAAGGATTACGGCTTGAAACCGCTGCAGATCGCAACCGACACTTATGTACTGCTCGGAAAGAATGAACATTTCAACTTCCGTAACGGGGGCAATATCGTCAATACCGGTTTCATTGTCACCGACGAGGGCGTGATAGTCATCGACAGCGGGCCCTCCCGGCTCTATGGCGAACAGCTGCGCGCCGCCATCGGCAGGATTACAAAGCGGCCGATTTTGAAGCTCTTTAACACCCATCTCCATCCCGACCACATCCTCGGCAACCAGGCCTTCGAGGAGTTTCCCATTGCCGCACTGGCGACAACCATCGATGGAATACGGGAGCAGGGAGAGCTCTTCAACGACAGCATGTACCGTCTTGCCGGCGCCTGGATGGCCGGTACCCGTGTGGTGGTGCCCACGGAGACGGTACAGCCCGGTAGCCTTGAGATTGGCGGTCACCGCCTTCAATTGATAGAGATGAAGGGACACTCCCATGCCGACCTGATGATTCTCGACCAGACGACGGGGGTCTTGTTTGCGGCGGATATGGTCTTCCACGGACGCACCCCAACCACACCCCATGCCGACCTGGGACAGTGGCTGGATGCACTGGATACGCTCTCCAAACTCGATTTCAAGCTGCTGGTACCGGGGCACGGCAGCGTGGTCGAGGGCACCCGTTCGATTGAGCAGACCCGTGACTATCTGCGATGGCTGAGATCCTATCTCAATGAGGCGGCAGAGCAGGGCATGACCATGGCCGAAGTGTTGCAACCGGATGCGCCCCCCTCGATCACAGGATTGGCGGTGTTCAAGGAGGAGTATCAACGCTCTGTCACCCATCTCTATCCGGCGATCGAGGCGAAGGCATTACGCCTGGGCAGGGTTGAGCAAGAGTGAATTGGTATGCGGGTCCGCGGAACTGCCGAGACTATCCTCTGCACGCTTTTGTTGTCGTTCCCGATCCTCGCAACTGCCTCGGATAGCCCGCTCTTCTCGTCGGATGGTTACCGTATCGCACGTTATCGTGCTCCACTTCCCGCTGAACCCCCGGCGGGAAAACGCCTGGATACCACTCAACTCGCCGAACTGATGAGCGGTGAGAACCCGCTGCTACTGGATGTCCAGGCCATCACCCTTCGCCCGGAGACTGAGGAGTTCGGCATTACCTGGCTGCCGAGTGGGCAAAGATGGCATATTCCGGGAAGCGTTTGGCTACCGAATGTGGGTTATGGTCGGCTCGAGCCGCGCATCCTTTCCTATCTGAAGGAGAATCTTGCCCGCCTGACTCAAGGTGACAGGGATCGGGCGCTGGTCTTCTATTGCGTGGTCGACTGCTGGATGTCCTGGAATGCGGTCAAGCGGGCGGATGCCATGGGGTACCGTAACCTCTACTGGTACCCTGAAGGCAGCGACGGTTGGCAGGATGCGGGATTGGAGCTGGTCCCGGGGCATCCTGTAGCGCTCGATTCCGAGAAATTTTGAGCGCGATTCCCGCGGCTGGTCAGCATTGACTTTGCGTATATCGGTAACGCATGGCATTGTGTTTTCCCACCGATCCGGGATTCCGTTTAAAGCGGTGCTGTTTATCGGTCTTCACCAGCGATGAATTCTACGTCACATGACATCGCCGTTCATCTATCTTCCACGAGGACGATTTGTCATCTTGACGGGTGAGGGAGAACTTCAGCCAATTGTTGTGAACAACCATCAGCCGAGGGTCACAACAATCTACAAGGCACAGTACCCGCCACAGCCTGGCAAAACGTTTCAGCCCGTCGCTTTTCTGATGTGTGAAGGAGCGGATTTTCCACCCTCCATCCTTCTCCGGCATCGTGGCAACATCTCGGATAGCAAAATGTCGCAAGCAGAGTCAGCCTCGATACTTCATCAGTAGTGTATCCGATGCGGGGCACATGAATTCTACCGCTGTCCAGGGCCATATTACTGTTTCGCAACAAACCCGAATCAGCGGTGTAGTGATTTCAATTCATAGACCAGATTGCCGCCTGCAAATACTTCATTCGCCAAGGGCTCTTCCCGTAACAGCTTCACTAGGCCGACACCGGGGGCATACCATTCAGTTGTATTGATCAATATCTCTTCATAGCCGCTCTTGGCATCCGCATAGAGGGTGAGATTTGCTTCGCCCTCGACACGCAAGCAGTTGTCGAAACGGCCGGCGGGAACGACCACGGTGTCATTCTCGGATGCAATCTGATAGGTCATCTTAAGATTCATACCCCGGGTCAACCGCTCTTCATAAGGATAGACACGGCGCAGCACGAAAGGGTATGTCGGATTGCTCCAATGGGTGCCCTTGCGTAACGGGTATTTGAGTATCCAGTGGGGCGGATCGTCGATGCTGGGTCTGTTTTCGATCAGGGTGCGCTTTGCCTTACGGTAGATGCCGCTGCTGTTCTCGGCAATGTAGTAACGGGTGCCGTCACTGGTTATGCGTACCGAATGGGGTGCGTCATTTATCGACTCCTCGCTTCCCGCATGAATCGAAAAATCGGAGAGTTGAATGGAATCACCAACGCGGCTGGTGACGAGATAGTCCCATCGCAGTCCCTGCGCCAGTGGAAAGTAGCTCGAGCTGTCTATTGAAGGCTTGGAGCAGGATGCAAGCAGCAGAACAAGGGGGATTGCGACCGGGAAGATCTTCATTTTTCTGGGAGTGCAGGGTCGGGAAGCGAATAGATCTCGATCTTCTCCCGCTTTTCGCCAATGCGGGTGAAGTCGAGGGGTTGCTCGAGCCGCTCGGCAAGTGCGCGCTTTCTGCCGAGCTGAACGATGCCGTTGCGCATGTTACGCAGCGCATCATCAAGCGCGGCGTGAAGTTCCTTGCTGTATTCGAGAAGATAGGCCCGCGGTTTCTCCGCCGGTCCCCCGCTGCCGAGGTCAGTGGCCCATAGGGTGATCGAACCAGGAGATCCGCTGTGCTTGTCGGGTTCGTCGACCACCGATGCATGGAGCAGAAACCGCTGCGGCATTTCTACCCTAGCGGGCCAGCCTTGGAGAGTCTGCCAGCCCTGATAGGTGATGAAATAGAGAGCTGTGGTGAGGACAATAATAACCGCCTTTATCAGGATGTGGAAACGGCTTGCAATCAATGCCGCCGCCACCAATGCGGCCAAGGCGACATAGGCAAGCAGCAGCAGAAGTACAGACTCACTCATAGCTTTCCTACTTGGACAATCGATTTTTCGAGGGTGTTGATGTTGCTGACCTTGCCATCGGTGCCGATGGTGAAGCGTACCGCCGTCTTCTCTTCGCCGAGTCGATCGAGGCTGAGAGTAGCGTAGTGAAGCACCTTCAAGGCGGGATTGACCTCGGCTAGATAGACGGTTACCGGTACCGGCTGCAGGGTCTTGCTGTTGTAGTAGTGAACGTTGACGACGTACTCTCCCGGCGGACGACCACGTATGGTAACGATCTCCTGGTTCAAGGGATTGATAATGGTGCGGCCATCGATGAGCAGGGTGTCGTTGGTCATGCCGCGATCATCTCTGTCGAGATGCATCAGGCTGGCCTGGGGATTCTTGAACCAGACCAGTTCACCGCTCGGCCCCTCGATCCAGGTATCGATGTCGTCGGGACTGTTATCCGCCCAGGTTACCGAGATCATAAAGTCCGCCTTGGGATTGATGGTGCCGCTTTTCGCCGGCGGATTGAGAAACATCAAGGCGACGAGAAAAAGAAAGGTGAATGCGAGCAATGCGTTGAACAGCAGGTCGGTGAACGGATCGGTATCGAAGCGACGGCTGCTGCGAAACATCGCCATGGTACTATGCCTGCCTCTGCGCCGTCCTGAACAGGCGGGTCTCGCTGAACTGAACGGCTTCAGCCACCAGTCGATCCGCAGCGCGGTCCAGCATCAGATACTGCATTCCGAGCAACATGCTGCAGCTGAGTCCCATCAGGGTGGTATTGAGCGCTACTCCCATGCCCGTTGTCATCCGTTGCAACAGACCCTGAATATCGGAAAGGTCGAAAGACTCCAGCTCCGCCACCGGCGCCAGCATCAGTACGAATCCGACCACCGTGCCGAGCAGGCCGAGTTTGACCAGCAGTCCGCAGGTGAACCATCCTATCTCATGTTGGCCCCTTGCCTGCTCCGCCATCACCTGGGCCAGCAGGTGGCTATCCATGTTGGATTGTTTCTTGGCGATGCCGCTGCCGGCGACCAGCCCGGCAATCATCTGGCCGGCGAGGGACTCTTTTTCAGGCAGTCTGTTTGCCACCCACCAGCGGTTGCTGCCCGGAGCTGGAGGGCTGGTGGTAATGAACTGGATAATCCTATCGAGGGCATTCTGCTGTTGAGACAAAAACAGCGTCCTTGCCGCGCAGTGGGCGGTGGCGATGCTGAACAGCAGCAGAATGATCAGGGTGATGCGCGTGGGATCTGACAATACGGCAGCTTGCAGCAGCCCCTGGTCCCAGAACAGCCAGCTGATAAAGAGCATGATTCCTAACAGCAGCAGCCATTGAAGAAAAAGGGTATAGGTCGATTCGGCCTGTCGCACTTCACCATTCTCTCTATTGTTCGAATTGATCCTTTCTGTTCTGTGAATAGCATGGTCCGTGCCATGCGCCAGTATGGTTCAGCGGTCTTGCCGGGGCTCAACAGGATACAATTGGTTTCCGATTTAAATGTTCATAAATGGAGCATTCTCTGCCGTTTTTGAACAATGCCGACCCCAGTAAAATCAGGGTTAACCGAATATTGACCGGGTCGTATCACAATAACCTGTCGGATATCGGTCCGACCTCATCGATGGGGAAGCGGGATCGAGGATCTGTCGGCTGCATGCAGGCACAGTTGTTGCTTTTAAATTATGGCATTTAACCAAGCCGATAATCTCAGCGTTATTCCAACCAGGGGAGATAGAAACAATGGTCAGGCTGAAGTCGACTTTCACCAGCATAATTGCAGCGGTGGCAATCTTATTGATTCCGGCCGCAGTGGCAAAGGATCAGCAGATGTTGGCCCTGGCGAACGCATCCGGCTGTTTCATATGCCACAAGGTTGCGCCTGATTCCAAAAGCGATGATCTCCCCCTGGCACCGAGCTACCAGGAGATAGCACTGCGCTACAAAGACGACAGCAGTGCTTTCACTCGTCTGCTTGATCGGGTGCTGCATGGCACGGTCTATCAGGATCAGGCATGGGGCGGTGAGATTGGAATGCGGTTTATGCCGCCGAATGTAAACATCTCTCGTGAAGATGCGTCCGCCCTGGTCCACTGGATACTTGAACTTGAGATCGACCCGGTCTTGGCGGAGAAGCTCATACTGCATGACAGGATGCTGGCGCTCTCCACGGTGAGCGGATGTTCCATCTGCCATCGAATCGATCCGGTCAAGGAGTCCCGGGTTATTCCGCTCGCTCCCTCATTCAGAGAGGTGGCTGCCCACTACAAGGATAGACCCGAAAGCAGGGAGAGGCTGCTGGAATCGATCCTTCAGGGAACCCAGGGTAATCAGAAAGTTTGGCAGAACGTCAATATGCAGTTCATGCCGCCCAATGTTGCGCTGAAAAGGGAGGACGCTGTCGAACTGGTCAACTGGGTCATGTCGCTGGACACCAAGGGGGTGCCTGTGCGCATGGATCCGCCGGCCGGAGTAAGATCATCGTCCAAGTGACACGGACGGATTTGCTATAGATTTGATACTGAATCACCCTGCGCAAAATTTTCACGGATTTGTGTTCAGAAACTGCACACCACCGGCAGCGTCGGTTCGCCGGTCTCAATGGCAACTCAGAATAAGTCAGATAATCTTATTAATTTCCAGACAGTTATTAATTCTTGCTCTGATGTTGACCGCAGGGTATTCAGGTCATGCTGTTGGTATATATCTTGAAAGGTGATCTGTGTTACCTCTGGCAGTAGTAGAGGCGACTCTTTTTACTAACCTTATGAACAGAATAGGAGAGAGATACTCGATGCAAAAATGGTCGAAACCGAGGTATCAGGACCTGCGTTATGGTTTTGAGATCAATCTGTATATAAAGGTACGGTAACTTCGGTCCTGCGTAGAAGATGGGGCGGGGGAGCTTTGCTCCCCCGTCTTTTTTATTACGGCGAACGGATCGCAGTCGCCCCGGATCCCTCGGCAGGCTTGAGAAGATCCTGAACGAATGCTTCAGAAGACGCCGTGATCATTGAGGAATAGGCCGAGATCTTTGTCGCTTTTGAAGATATGGATAAGCACCCAATCGGAGGAGACATCATAGTCTGAGCGGAAGCTGGGATTTTTCCCGCTGGAGACGCCTTCTACCAGATTGCCGAGGTGCTGCAGCAGTACCTTGTGCTCATGCAGGTGTTGCTCATAGTCCGGATAGTCATGCTCTTTCATCAGCTCTTCTTCCGTGGTGAAGTGAAGCTGTGTGTGTTGATACAGCGCAATCAGCAGGTCATTGAGGATCTCATTCTCTCTGCGCTCCTCCACGGCGGTATGCAGATTGTTGACAATATCGAGCATTTTCTGATGTTGCTCATCAATCTCTTTGACATTGATATTGAATTCATCGCTCCAGGTGACGATCGGCATATTGTTCTCTCTATAACATGACAAATGTGGCAAGGGAGGCAGTTGACATCTGACTAACTGTATTCGCTGGATGGATCATTTTGCACCATCTGATAGTTCTCTGTCCTATCCGGCTTCATTTATAGGTTTCCCCGGGGTTGGTGTAAAGCCGCTTTCCAAATGAGTATCGCTCTTGAGATAAACCCCCCATTTTTATTGTGTCAATTGGCGATTCGGTTCCAGTAATCCATTTAAGTGGATAC
>NATV01000028.1 GCA_003094535.1 gamma proteobacterium symbiont of Ctena orbiculata
GTCCGCCAAGGCATCGAGGGACTTCTCCACCTCGCTGTCGCTGACCAAACCCGATTCTACGACGAATTCGTCCGAGGAGGTCTCCTCGCTTGCTGGTGCCGAGTCCGTGCCGACGGGGGTCTCATTTTGCAGGGCTGGATGTGACTCACCCTGAATCGTGTCGTTGTTGGTAAATGGAGTTGGAGCCTCCATGAGGCTGAGGAGTGCGTTGAACACATTGTTGCATTGGCAGCAGCGTACTTTTCCATCTGCAGCCTTGAGTTGTTCCGGGGTGATGCGGAATATGGTTAGACAGTGTTGGCACTGGGTAAACATGTATCAGAATTCAATCTATCAATGCTTCACTTACTGCATTACGTTAGACCGAAGAGAAACGGCAGGCAAGCCCTTTATGATGAATTGGTGACGGGCCGGTTCGATCTGGCTGTAGAAGGGAGCTTGCTGTTGGCGGTTACTTGATAATACCACTGATCAGCATCCACTCCTGACGCTGTTTGGCTGCTGCCAGGGTTGCGAACGGCAGGTAGTGGGACGCCACGTCCGACTGCTGCTCCTCGAGTATGCCGGAGAGTGCGAAATGGCCTCCAGGCCTGATGCGCAGGGCGAAATCGGGAGCCAGCTCAATCAGCGGAGCCGCGAGTATGTTCGCGACCAACAGATCGAACTCTGTATCGGTGAGTTCACCGGGCAGACAGGTGACGAGGCGGTCTGAGACCTCGTTCTTTCGCGCATTGTCCCTACTCGCGATCAAGGCCTGCCGGTCATGGTCTACGGCGACGGCGGAGGCGGCACCGAGTTTCAGTG
Source organism: gamma proteobacterium symbiont of Ctena orbiculata (assembly GCA_003094535.1). GTDB lineage: Bacteria > Pseudomonadota > Gammaproteobacteria > Chromatiales > Chromatiaceae > Thiodiazotropha. Next base: position 805 of record NATV01000028.1, read on the forward strand.
CGGCGATGGCGAGGATACCGGAACCGCAGCCATAGTCGAGAATTCTCTTTCCCGCCAGCGCCTGGGCATCCAGCCACTCCAGGCAGAGCGCGGTGGTGGGGTGGGTGCCTGTACCAAAGGCCAATCCAGGGTCGAGCTGGATCACCACGGCCTCCTGTTGCGCGATGCTTTCTCCTGCGGGACAGACCCACAGGCGCCGTCCGAATGCCATGGGTTTGAAGTGATCCAGCCAGACACGCTCCCAGATCTTATCCTCGATACGTTCCCAGCGGAGCCTCGCAATCAGTTCGGGGTCGAGAAAAGCGCTGAGGGAGTCGCGCAGCATCTGTGGGTCCCGGTCACCCTCAAACAGGGCACTGACCTGGGTCTGTTGCCACAGTTGCTTGGAATCCGGCGGTGTTTCGAGCAGTGGCTGGTTACCGGCATCGCCCAGGGTGACGGAGCCCGCCCCGAGGTTTTCGAAGACCAGCTCCAGCAAGGGGGCCTCGGTCTCGCTACAGTCGATGGAAAGCTGCAACCACATAGCTACGAGTTTTAAGTTTTGAGTTTTGAGTTGAGAAGGCGCCACTCACTTAACTTATAACTCAAAACTCACAACTCAAAACTCTTCAGTCAAAGTCCCAGTTTCTTTTCCAGGTAGTGGATGTTGGCGCCCCCCGCATTGAAGGCGCTGTCGCGCATAATGTCCAGATGCAGCGGGATGTTGGTTTTGATCCCGGTGATCACCATCTCCTGCAGGGCGATGCGCATCCGCGCGATGGCCGATTTGCGGGTCTCGCCATGAGTGACCAGTTTGCCGATCATGGAATCGTAATAGGGCGGTACCCTATAGCCGTTGTAGATATGGGTATCGACACGGACCCCGGGGCCGCCGGGGGTATGAAGTTGGCTGATGGTCCCCGGGCTGGGGAGAAATTTTACCGGATCCTCGGCATTGATCCTGCACTCCACCGCGTGCCCCTCGAGCTTGATATCGTCCTGGCTGTAACTCAGCGGTTCGCCCGCGGCGATCAGGATCTGTTGTTTAACGATGTCGACACCGGTGATCAGTTCGGTTACCGGATGCTCCACTTGCACCCGGGTGTTCATCTCGATGAAGTAGAACTCGCCGTCCTCGTAAAGAAACTCGAAGGTGCCCGCGCCACGATAGCCGATCTGCCGGCAGGCCTCGGCACAGCGCTCTCCGACATCCTGGCGCTGCTGTTCGGTAATCCCCGGGGCAGGTGCCTCTTCCACTACTTTCTGATGGCGACGTTGCATTGAACAGTCGCGCTCACCCAGGTGAATCGCATTGCCGTGAGTATCGGAGAGTACCTGAAACTCGACATGGCGAGGATTACCGAGAAACTTTTCCATGTATACAGTGCCGTTACCGAAAGCGGCTTCGGCTTCGGCCTTGGTCATTGCCACTGCGTTGAGCAGTGTGGCTTCGGTATGCACCACCCGCATACCTCTTCCGCCGCCACCGCCGGCCGCTTTTATGATCACCGGATAACCGATCTCGTTCGCCAGCTCTCGGGTTCGCTTGGCATTGTTGTCCAGCGGGCCGTTCGAGCCAGGTACCGTCGGCACGTTTGCCTTGCGCATGGCGTCAATGGCAGCCACTTTGTCGCCCATGATGCGAATCGTATCCGCCTTTGGGCCGATGAAGATGAATCCGCTGTTTTCCACCCGTTCCGCGAAGTCGGCATTCTCTGAAAGAAAGCCGTAACCGGGATGGATGGCAACCGAGTCGGTAACTTCCGCCGCGCTGATGATGGCTGGAATGTTGAGGTAGCTCTCGCTGGAGGGTGCGGGTCCTATGCAGACAGATTCATCCGCAAGCAGTACGTGTTTCAGGTCTCGATCGGCTTCGGAGTGAACGGCAACGGTTTTGATGCCGAGCTCTTTACAGGCGCGCAGGATACGCAGTGCGATCTCACCACGATTGGCGATAACAATCTTGTCTATCATGGGCTCACTCAATCAATGATGAATAGCGGTTCGTTGTATTCCACGGGTTGACCATTCTCAACCATTATCTTCTTCACGGTTCCCGCTTTGTCCGACTCAATCTGATTTAGAATCTTCATGGCTTCAATGATGCACAGGGTATCGCCCACTGCGACTGTCTGACCCTCTTCAACAAACGGTTTGCTACCCGGGGAGGGGGAACGGTAGAAGGTTCCAACCATTGGGGAGTTAACGCTGTGCCCCTGGATCTCATCCGCGGCGGCTTGCGGTTCCGGTGTGGCCGCGGGGGCGGCGGCAGCGGCAACTGGCACCGGGGCAACGGCTGCCTGGGGAGGCATGCTGGGAATGGCGACCGTCGCCGACATCGAGCTTTGGCGGCTGATTCTGACCGATTCCTCACCCTCGTGAATTTCGATCTCCGCGACGTCAGACTCCTCCAGCAGTTCAATCAGTTTTTTTACTTTGCGAATATCCATGTTGACCTGTCTCAAAAAAATTATTTGTTTAGCCGTGTGACGGCGGCTTGCAAGGCGAGTTCGTAGCCCAATGCTCCCAGGCCGGTGATGACACCCTCGGCTTTATCCGAAAAGTAGGAGTGTTTGCGGAACTCCTCTCGGGCATGCACATTTGAGAGATGGACCTCAATGTAGGGTATCCCTGATCCCAGTAATGCATCTCTCAGCGCTACACTGGTATGGGTAAAGGCGGCAGGGTTGATAATGATGAAACCGACCTCCGATTTCCCGGCTTGGTGAATCCACTCCAGCAGTTCGTGCTCCGCATTGCTCTGGCGGAAGTCGATCTCATAGCCCAACCCCTTGGCACTGCTTTCCATGCGCTGGCAAATGGCGTCAAGGGTCTCCCGACCATAGTGATTGGGTTCACGGCTGCCTAGCAGATTCAGGTTAGGGCCGTTCAGTACCAGGATGCTAGCCATTCGTGATATTCCAGGGCTTAAATAAGCATAAATACCCCCATGCTCCCGTCACGGATTGCGTCCCCTTAAAAGGGATTTGCAGGGGTTTTGTAAGAATCGTTAGATTCTGCAAGATCAGCGCGATTTTGTCCAGTTTCAATGCAGTACATGCCAAGATCGTCGCAAATTACTGAATGGCTCTGGCTGCATGTTGGCTGAATTCCGCAGCGGGCATGAATCCCACCAGGCGATAGTTCCTGCGTTCCTGCCCATCGCTGCCGTAGAAGATGATGGCCGGTGGACCGGGTAGTCCGAAATGGCCCTGCAACAGGGCCTGGTCGACATCGTCGTTGGCGGTGACATCGGCCTGCAGAAGGTGGGTGTTGGAGAGGGTGTCGATGACCTGGGTATCGGAGAAGGTGTATTTCTCCATCTCTTTACAGGAGACGCACCAGTCTGCGTAGAAGTCGAGCATCACCGGTCTCCCCTGACTGCTGGCGAAAGCGACCTCACGCTGCAGGTCGTCGATACTCTTAATGCGCTTGAACTGCAGTTCCTGATGACCCGCTGTAGCGCCGGATCCACCAACGATCGCAATGCCACGGAGAGGCTGCAGGGTGTCTTTGCCTCCGGAGGCCGCGCCCACCAGCATCAGCGTGCCATAGACCAGAAACACGAAACCAAGCCCCTTCCATAATTTCTGCCAGCCGCTGGCCTCTATCTCAAGGTTGCGCAAGGCGCCCATGTAGATCGCGGATACGATGAAGAGAATGCCCCATAAGAGCATGGCGAGTTCGGCCGGGATGATACGCTCGAGCATGATGATGGCAACACCCAGGAGGGCGACACCGAACACCGCTTTAACCGCATCCATCCAGCTGCCGGCACGGGGCAGGAGCTTGCCGGCGGAGGTGCCGATCGCAATCAGGGGGGCGCCCATGCCCATGCTGAGGGCAAACAGCGCCAGACCACCGAGCATAGCGTCACCGGTCTGACCGATATAGATGAGCGCGCCAGCCAGGGGTGGTGCGACACAGGGACCGACGATCAGGGCGGAGAGAAAACCCATGATGGCGACACCGCTGAGTGTACCACCCTGCTGTTTGTTGCTGGCTTCACTGAGCCGGCTCTGTAGGCTGCTGGGAAGCTGCAGGTCATAAAAACCGAACATCGACAGGGCCAGAAGTACGAACACCAGGGCGAAGGCACTGAGGATCCATGGATCCTGGAAATAGGCCTGCAGATTGCCGCCAAACAGGCCGGCCAAGACCCCGGCGACGGTATAGGTAATCGCCATCGCCAACACATAGACCAGAGAGAGGGTGAAGGCCTTTTGCGTGGTGATCTTATCCCCATGTCCCGCAATGATGCCGGAGAGGATGGGAATCATCGGAAAGATACAGGGGGTGAACGATAAACCCAGTCCGAGGAGAAAGAAGGCGCCAATGATCAGCAGGGTGGAGCCGCCTTTGAGAGTATTGGTGATCTGGTCCAGTTCCGATACGGGCTCACTTGCGGGTGATGCTGGAGCTGCAACCGTGGTGTCAGGTATTTCACTGGCCTGCGCCGCCGATATGGCAGGCAGCGCGAGGGTGAACTGTTTGGTTATGGGGGGATAGCATACGCCGATCTCCGCGCACCCCTGGTAGCGTGCCTCCAGGGTGAATTCGTCCGCCTCCGTGTTGCTTCGTACCAGGGGGACAATGAGATCGATCTCATTGTGGTAGACGGCGATATCACCAATAGTGCCGTCGGGTTTCACTGAGTCCTGCTTGATCTCCGCTTCGGGCAGGGATATCTCTCCCAGGGCAACGGTCTCACTCTCGGGTATGGAGAGTGCTACATTGTCCTGATAGAGATAGGTCCCGTCGGCGATGCTCCAGTAGAGCCGGATATGGGTGCCATCCTCGACGCTGACCGAGAGCTTGTAAGCCTCCTCCGGATCCAGCAGTTCATCTTCGACATTGTTGTCGAAGAGCGGATCAGGCGCTCTATCCGTGACTGCGAGCAGGGGCTCCATGATCGCTTGGGTGCGCGCCTCAGCCGGCACGGGTTCCAGCGCCAGCCGTATCTCCTGAATGTGGGGTGGAAAACAGATCCCCAGATCGGCACAGCCCTGTGAGCGCGCCTTGAGCAACAGGGTCTCCTGGGATCCCTGCATGCGGCGGATAGGGATTTCCGCGATGGCCTTATTACGGTAGACGGCGACCTCGCCGAAGAACTCGTCGTTTTTTATCTTCGCTTCCGAGAGCGTCGGCTCTCCGATCTCAATGCCAATGGTATCGCTGTCGAAGTGGATCTTGTCGCGATACATGTAGTAACCATCCGCGATACGCCACTCAACCCGCAGTTTCTCGACACCATCGGTGCGGCCGGATATCTGGAAGGCCTGGTCGGGCACCAACAGCTCTTCCTCGTTCCAGACTGCCTGGCTTGGGCTGGAGATAGCCAGCAGGATCAGGAACATCACCATCAAGTCTATTATTTTGTGCATCTCTCCACCCAGTCGAGGTAGTCATCCAGCCCCTGCTCTACAGGGACTGCGATGATTTCCGGAAGTTCATAGGGATGTTGTGCCCGGAGCGCAGCCTCCACATCACGATATTTTTTTTCTGTGGTCTTGATCAGCAGCTGAATCTCCTCGGACTGTTCCAGTTCGCCCTGCCATCGGTAGACGGAAGTGACGGGCGAGACGAGGTTGACGCATGCTGCCAAATCCCGCTCCACCAAGGAGTTGGCGAGTTTAAGCGCGCTCTCCCTGTTAGGTGCGGTGCAGAGAATCAAGAGGAGTGGTGTCGGCATTGGCGGAAAATACACTATCCAAATGCAGCTGGCAAAAATAGCGGCGAACGGATTGGATCTCAGTGGATGGAAGGGCGCCTGATGGTCTGGGGACCTCGAAAAGCGGACGCTGCGAGATCTGCTGACAGGGCCTTAATCCCAGGGGGGCGGAAAGAAAAAAGGCGGCCGCTAAGCGGGCCGCCTTATAGGATAAAACCCCAAATTAATGAGGTGTATTCGGTTTATTCGCCGACTTTGAGGCGCCCGCCCTTACCCAGGCCGCCCTTGACCTTCTGCGCCTTGTAGTTTCTCAGCGCCTTGACCATCTGGTTGAAGGAGTCAGCGAAAGCGGCGGTGATCACCTTGCCTTCCGGTGTGTTGGTGTATGCGCCGGCGCCGCCAAAGGCGCCGCCACCGAAGAGGCCGCCAAACAGGTTATAGTCAAAATTCTTTGCATTGCCCACCGAGGAAGAGATCTGGACACCCGATCGGTTGTCCACCAGCAGCAGGGTCGTGGCGGCTTCGTTGGCCTTCAGGCCACCCGCCAGGGCGCCGGCCACGGAACCGAAGAGGCCTCCCACTATGCCTTTCACCCCACTGGTTCCCTTTTCGGAGAACTGGATGCTTGGATTCATGGTGTAGTCGGCAGCGACCATCTGGCCCTTGCCGAAATTACTGCCTTGCCGCATCTCACCGGACTGCATCAGGGCCCGCTCCTGCATCATGTTGTTCATCGCTCTGCCACGTTCGACGACGACGAAGCAGTTGGATTGCTGGATCATGGTGCGCAGCACCGGGACAGTGGTGCCCAGGGTCGGGTAGCGGTGCCGGTAGGTGGCCCACCAGGGCGCGGATTGGTCTTCTACAACTGCCAATGTGCCGAGGGTCTCATCGCAGCTCTCGAGTGCGCTGTTGGCGCCTTCCGAGGTTTCACCGCCGGCGGCGCCGGTGACGGTATGCCCCGATGCCCCCCC
>NATV01000029.1 GCA_003094535.1 gamma proteobacterium symbiont of Ctena orbiculata
CCACCACCACCACCGCCTCCGCCTCCACCGCAACCGGCCAACAACATGAGGCTGAAACCCATGGCCAGCTTTAGGCATAGAGCACGGCATGTATTGGAAGCTGTAGGTCTATCCATGGAACTGCACCTGTAGGTTGGAAATCCATCTCTAGCCGGGATTCTGGTTCCTCCCTTTGTTTTGTTCCTTATTCGGAACTAAAATCCTATGGCTTCTCTGGTCTGGCAAGCTACTATCCGCCTGTCATACAATGGAGCGGTTGATGCAGTCTTTTCTTTAGCCGCTGTACCCGATTGCACCGCCCGGCTGGTTATAGTTTTTGTGGATTAATCTTAAGGGACGAAATAGAAAAAGTTAAGTAACATCCTGATTCATTTAAGTTATCTTTGTAGCGGCCGTTACCAGAATTTCAAATAGTTGAAGAATCGAGAAATATGGCTCTTTGGTCCCCTGGACCATTGCATCATCTCACTAGGGTGAATGACCAAAAATGATGTCCGCACTCACGTTGAAACATATCTTGACCGCCGAAGTCGAGACGGTTTCACCGGACACTTCTGTTGACCAAGTCCTGTCCACAATGGAGCTGCGCCATATCAGCTGTCTGGTCGCCGTCGACCAGCAGCGACGCCCCATAGGTATATTCACCGAGCAGGATGCAATCAGGTTGATGGCGGAAAAAAAGCCTATCCATAACCTCACTATGGGCGAGGTGATGAGCAGGTCTCCCCTGACCGCTGAAGAGAGTATGGATTTCCATGACGCCTACCGCGTCATGACCGAAAAATCCTTTCGGCATCTTCTGGTGATCGCTAAGGATGGCAAGCTGACCGGTCTGGTCAGCGAGGCCGATTTCCTCCACCACATGGGTATGGAGTATCTGGTCGAGCTGAAGACCGTGGAGTCGGCCATGACGCGCCACGTGGTGACCCTGGATCCCGCCGAGACACTGGTCAAGGCGGTGCGGCTCATGTCTCAACACCATATCAGCTGCGTGATGATCTGCACGCATGGAAAACCGGCAGGGGTATTGACCGAGCGGGATATCGTCCACCTTGCCCAGACGCTGGATCAAGCCGACGAGGTATGCGTTGAACAAGTGATGCATACCCCGGTGATCTCCTGCTATGCGGATATGCCGATGCAGGAAGCCGCGCGGATTATGGAGAGAGAACGCATCCGCCGTCTCGCCGTAACCCGAACCGATGGCACGCTGTGCGGTATCATCACCCGGCATGACATCGTCAAAGCCCTCCAGGGTCGCTACGTCGAATATCTGCACGAGACCCTGCTCCGTACCAACCGGGATCTTGAGAACACCCTGAGCAACCTGCGTGAAGCCGAGCAGAAGGTCTTTCTGTTGAACCTGATCGAACAGATCGACGATGCCATCTATATCATCGAAGCGGAGAGCGGAAGTATCCTCGAGGTCAATGAAAAGGCCTGCAATATGCTGGGATACACCAGGGATCAGCTCTGCACCATGATGGTGTGGGAAATAGACACCGCGCTCGAAAACGAGAGTCACTGGAGGCGGACCCAGGCAAACTTGAAGATTCAAGGCAGTACGACCAAACCCACCCTCCACCGCAGAGACGACGGAAGGTACATCCCGGTGGAGGTTAGCTCGAAATACCTGCGCCACGAGGAGAATGACTACTCCCTTGCGGTTGCCAGGGACCTGACCCATGTAAAGCGCCAGGAGTCGAAGCTGCTGTTGTTGAGGGAGGCGCTGGAGGCTACCCCCAATGCGATTGCGATTGCCGATATCAACGGATCGGTGCTGTGGGCCAATCCGGCCTTCAATCAGCTTACCGGGTATACCCAGGAGGAGGTCGGCGGGCTCACTTTTGACGAAATAATTGACACCAACCAGCAAAATATATCGATTCTGAGCGACCTTTGGCATGCTATCGTGTCGAAACACAGCTGGCGGGGTGAGATAACAAATGTCAGAAAGGACGGCAGTCACTATCAAGCTGCATTCACCATGACGCCGGTGGTGGACGACAACGAGGAGGTGACCCATTACATAGCGGTAACCGAGGATATCACCGAACGCCATAAACAGATGACCCGACTGCGTCTCTACGCGACCCTGTTCGAGAATACCCGCGAGGGGGTGATGGTGACCGATGGAGGGGGTGTTATCCGCATGGTGAATCAGGCGTTCTCCAAATTGACCGGATATGATGAATCTGAAGCGCTTGGCCAACGGCCCAATATCCTCAAATCGGGCAAACACGACCTGATCTTTTATCAGCAGCTGTGGGGCGGTCTTCTCGCTGACGGCCACTGGCAGGGAGAAATCTGGAATCGACGCAAGAACGGCGAGATCTATCCCGAGTTGCTGAGTATCAGCAGTGTCTATGACGATCAGGAGAGGCTGAAATACTATGTGGGTGTCTTCTCCGACATCAGCCAATTAAAGCAGACTGAGGCCAAACTGGATTACCTGGCCCACCACGATCCATTGACCAGGCTGGCTAATCGCCGCCTCCTCATGTCGCAACTCGAGTATGGACTCAAGGCGGCGCATCGCAAGAAGGAGCGGGTGGCGCTGCTGGTCATGGATCTGGACCGATTCAAGGATATCAATGACAGCTACGGACACCTGATCGGCGACGAGCTGCTGCAACTGGTTGCCGGTCGACTCAATCACCGCTTGCGCGAAAGCGATCTGGTGACCCGCCTGGGCGGAGATGAATTCGCGGTTTTAATGCAGGGACTGGGTCATCCGGAGGATGCGGCGCTCCTTGCCAGTGATATCATCCAAACCTTGAACGAACCCTGCCAACTCCAGGGCGGGCTTGAGCTGTCGGTGGGTACAAGTATCGGTATCAGCCTCTATCCCGAACACGGCACGACTGCGGAAACCCTGCTGCAGCATGCGGATTCAGCGCTCTATCAGGCGAAAAAGGAAGGCCGCGGACGCTTCTGCTATTTCTCCGAAGAGATGACCCAGGCCGCCCGCCAGCGCATCGAGATTCACAATAACCTGAGACACGCCCTCGCGGAACAGAGACTCACTGTCTTTTACCAGCCCCAGATCGAATTCGAGAGCAATCGCATCGTCGGCGCCGAGGCGCTGTTGCGCTGGCGCGATCCCGAGTTGGGACACATCTCTCCCGATCTGTTCATCCCGGTGGCGGAGGAGACCGGCTTGATCAGCCGCATGGGCGAGTGGGTCATGCGCGAAGTTTGCAAACAGGGAAAAGAGTGGATGGAACAAGGCCGTCCACCGCTGTCGCTGGCGGTAAATCTCTCCGTTCACCAGTTGCGCCAGGGAGATTTCGTGGAAAAGATTCAGCAGATCGTTGAAGAGTCGCACTATCCCGCCGGTCAACTCTCATTCGAAGTGACTGAGAGCGCCTTGATGGAGCGGGAGACCGAGGCGCTTGGGGTGTTGAATCAGCTGCGCAGGATGGGGCTGCATCTATCCATCGATGACTTCGGCACCGGCTACTCCTCCCTTGCCCATCTGCAACGCATGCCTTTGGACGAGCTGAAGATCGATAAGACCTTCATTGACGAAATCCCACACAAACGGGCAGACATGGAGATTACTTCCACAATCATTGCGATGGCGAAGAATCTCGGCTTGATCGTACTCGCAGAAGGCGTTGAGACCGATGCGCAGTATCAGTTCCTGCAACAACAGGGTTGCGATTTTTTTCAGGGATTCATCATCAGCCCGCCACTCAGTGCAGAAGCCTTCACGAGCCTCATGGATCATGAACCTAAGCGATTGAGCAGAGGGGATTTCAGCCGCTGGCAACCCCATGAAGCGTCAGGCCCGAAATAGAGACACCCGGGTTGATCGATGATTAACCTGATCACACGTCTATTTCCTCTCTGGGCAATCCTGTTTTCCCTGATCGCGTACGGCATTCCCGAACTGTTCGTCGATTTGAAACCGGCAATCGTACCTCTGCTGGGTATAGTGATGTTCGGCATGGGGATGACCCTGACCTGGCACAATTTCACCGCGGTACTGAAGAGGCCTGGGATCATCGGCTTGGGTGTTTTGATGCAATACCTGGTGATGCCGATGGCGGCATGGCTGATCGCCATGCTCCTGGAGTTGCCGCCCTACCTGATGGCGGGACTGGTATTGGTGGGGGCCTGTCCCGGCGGCACCGCGTCCAATGTGGTCTGTTACCTGGCGCGGGGGGATGTGGCGCTCTCCATAACCCTCACCACCGCGTCGACATTGCTGGCGATCGTTGCAACACCCTTGCTTACCTGGCTCTACGTGGGGCAGAAGGTGCCCGTTCCTGTAATCAGCATGCTCTGGTCGATCTTCAAGATTGTATTGATGCCGGTGGCGCTGGGCGTTTTGGTAAACACGTTCTTCGGTCGCAGGCTATACGGATTAAAGCATCTCTTTCCCTTGGTGTCCGTACTGGCAATCGTGGTAATCATCGCGATTATCGTGGCGCTAAACCGAGAAAATCTGACCACCATGGGGATGAGCGTGGCGTTGGCGGTGGTCCTGCACAATCTGCTTGGTCTTGCGGGCGGCTACTGGCTGCCACGTGCCCTGGGATGGGAAGAGCCAATCTGCCGCACCCTGGCCATCGAGATTGGCATGCAGAACTCCGGATTGGGTGTGGCCCTTGCGGTGAAATATTTCTCAGCCGCGGCAGCCCTGCCCGGTGCGCTGTTTTCCATTTGGCACAATCTTACCGGCTCGATGCTGGCGGGGTATTGGTCGAGACGGAATCCACAATAGTTCCGCCAGATCCGCCATTCCCCCTGACAGTGAGATTCGGCCGGAAATTTATAACAAAACAATAACGTTTGAAGCAAACGGCTAGTAAACATGGTCTCATAGAAGTAGTGTTGGACAATCTGGGCAACACGTTATTGCAGGTTGTCATGTGACCATGATCGGAGGGTGCTGGTGAAATTTAAAGCCATGGGTCTATTCATGCTCAGCCTGGTTTGCGTTACGTCAAATGTCATGGCGGCAAAAGCCATATTGGCCGGCGGCTGCTTCTGGTGTATGGAATCCGATTTCGAAAAACTGGTCGGTGTCAGCGAAGTCATTTCAGGTTTTACCGGCGGTATCCTGAAAAATCCTACTTACAACGGTAATCATTCGGGTCATTATGAAGCCGTGGAGATTACCTATGATCCAAACAAGGTCAGCTATGAAAAACTGCTCGATTACTACTGGGTGAATATCGATCCCTTTGATGATCGGGGGCAGTTCTGTGACAAAGGCCATAGTTACCTAAGCGCCATTTTCGTGGCAAATGAGAAAGAACGGGTGATAGCCGAAAAGTTGAAGAAAACCGTAGAGGAACAGTTTCCGGACAAAGTGGTTGCAACAAAGATATTGCCTGTATCGACCTTTTATCCCATCCAGGGTGAGGAAAGCTATCATCAGGATTACTATAAAAAATACCCCGTTCGATATAAGTATTATCGCTGGAATTGTGGTCGAGACCAGCGTTTGAAACAGATCTGGGGTGACAAGGCAAGATTGAAAAAGCCGGGAATATCCGGCTTGGACGGGACATACAGCGAGTAGTCCAAGACGCTGTTAATTTGCATGCTCAATAATTAAAAAATAGAGAAACTCATCACATTTTTTTCGGTGCTTGATCCGGGTGGCAGTGGTTGCCTCGCTGTTTTTTTACCCGATACACAATTGAAAGTTTCAGGAATGGCATTCCCATAACGATCCAGTTACAATCCCCCCGCGTTTTTCGACGAAATAAAAATGGAGTCTTTAAGTCATGGATACGCGTAAATACATATTATCTGCCGCAGTTCTGCTTGCATCAGCCTTCACCGGGTTTTCAACTTCACTCTATGCCGTCGACTATTCCTTCCTAGAAGGCCGGTATCTTCTCGATGCGGAATTCGACGATGTCGATGGTGACGGTTTTCGCTTTGCCGGCTCATTTCAGGTTAGCAACGAAATCTATGCCTTTGCAAAATACGATGACGTGGAACTCGATGACAGTGACGTGGATTTTTCGTTGTTGAGAATCGGCGCAGGCTATATTCATCCCCTCGACGCCAGCTGGGATGCCAATGTATCGCTCGCCTATGCAGATGCCGAGGCCGATGGTCCCGGCGGCGAAGAGGATGAAAGCGGATTTGAACTCAGCGGCGGCGTTCGCGGCATGGTCGAGCCGCAGATAGAGGTGCGAGCGTCATTGAACTATTTGGATATCGAAGACAGCGACACCTACTTCACCCTAGGTGGCGACTACTACATTATGCCGAACATCTCCGCCGGCATCGAGCTCGACATGGGCGGTGAATATGAAACCGTGTCAATCGGAGCTAAATTCTATTTCTAAGCAACCGCTGATCAATTCTCTTTTCGTCATTCCGGCGTATGCCGGGATCCAGGAAAATGGGGTGTGTTGGTGACCCGTGTTGGAGGTGAGTCGATAACTACTTTTTCAAATGTGAAGCAAGCGCACTGTCCATTGTTTTCGCATGAAGATCAAACCATAGGGGCAACTGCTGGGTTATATAGGATCTTGCTATCAGGATAGAGCCTGAAGCAACCCGCTGTGCAAACCGGTCCAGTTCGCCCAGGATACGTTGATGCTCATCCGTATGCTCGAGGATTGCGGGAAAGTCTGATGTTTCCATCCATCGGTTTTCCTGTGCGAAGTGTTCCCTGGTATGAGTTACCAGATCTGCAAAGAGCGTTATGAACTCCTGTCTACCGGCCTCTCCCAATCGGTTTACCAAGGCTACGAAAGCGCGATGGGTGTTATCCATATCGTCAACACCCAGCAGATAACGTTGTTCAAAGTTTTCAATCAGCGCCCCCATGGTTCAACCATCCTGCTCCAGCCTTTGATAGTCGATCATCTTGGCGGTTTTGCGGGCGACATATTGGGCGAAGTCATCGACGTTTTCGTAGTCATAGGTGATGGCGAGCGTCGAGAGTTTCTGCATCAGCTCCCGCAGTTCGGCGATCTCTTTCAGCGTGCGACCACAGGTATGACAGGTTTCGCCGTCATCCCGGCATGCACTCTTGCCTTGGCAGGGTGTGAAACTGGCCATGGTTAATCTGTGCTTCCCGTATCTTCAGCAGCCTACATCTTCCACAGAGGCAATCGCATCGCTGTCTGGCGCCTGCGGTGGGCTGTCGGTTTCATTGAGGAGATCCTCGATGTCGGCTTCGATAATCTCAATATTCATCTTTTTGCAAAAGCGGCGCTCCTTGTCATTGGGGTTTGGAATCAACGCCCAACCCGCCGGACCACCGCCCGCCGCATAGATGATATCAGACAGCACCATGCGTTCCGTATCCCGATTCATCCTGAGGCCGAGAAAAAGGTATTGTTTACCCTTACGATAAGATTTCAGGAACGTCGGTATGGCGAAACCGCCCATCAATTCAGTGATGTAATCGACGTAGTCGGCATCGGAGGCGATATAGGTGGAGTCGGGAAGGGGGCTGCCCATGGGTTTGAACAGGACAGGTAATGCGGGGTCGACTTCCGCCTGGTCGATCTCTTTCTCC
>NATV01000030.1 GCA_003094535.1 gamma proteobacterium symbiont of Ctena orbiculata
TTTTTTTTCCCGTGGATGCGCTCAAACCAGCTCCTCCTGCAGGGGCAGCTTGATGATAAACGTTGTGCCCACGCCCAACTCCGTCTCAAAGCTCAACTCTCCATCGTGCTGATCGACGATTATCTTATGACTCAGCGAGAGTCCCTGCCCGGTACCCTGACCGACATCCTTGGTGGTAAAGAAGGGATCAAATACATGCTCCCGCACACCTTCGGGGATACCGGTACCGTTATCGGTGACTCGGATAACCCCCCAGCTGCCCTCACGTGCTGTGCTGACGCAAATAAGCCCCTTGTCACCGCTGTCGCCCACTCTATCCGCGATCGCGTGTGCGGCATTGACGATAATATTCAGTATAACCTCATTGATCGGACCCGGCAGGCAGTGGACCTGGGGCATGGTCTGATCCAGATCCAGCTCCAGTTCGGCATGATATTTCCAGACATTTCTGGCCACGGTTGTCGTACTGTTCACTGCCTTGTTGAGATCGATCAAGGTCTTTTCATCCGAACCCGGATGTGAAAACTCCTTCATCGCCCTCACGATGGTGGCGACACGATCCACGCCATCCAGGGTCTGCTTGATCGCGGTGGGAACCTCTTCTTGCAGATACTCCAGATCGAGCTCTTCGAGCTTATCATCCAGCCGCGCGTAACTTTGCTCTGACACAGTGCCGCTGCGTGCAGCATCTACCACTTCATGTTGGTTGCTGATAATGTCATTAAAATCCTCGTATGCATCTCTGAGAAAGCGCACATTGTCACTGACATACTGGATCGGCGTATTGATCTCATGAGCTATACCTGCCGCAAGCTGACCGATCGACTGCAGCTTCTGCAGCTGCTGCATCTCTGAATCTTGCTGTTTCTGTTCAGTGACATCATCAATGATCAAAAGATAGCCATCTTTGTCGCCGCTGTCGCCAATAAAGGGGGTTGCGCAGATTGAGAGCAGTCGATTCATCCCGCTCTTCGGCTTGAAACGCACCTCGAAGCGGCTGTTTTGGTTACTCTCATTCCGAAGCTCGAGTATGTGACGGGAAACCATATCCCAATCCCAGCAAAGTTGACATGATGTTATCGGCTTGCCAAGCACCGCTTCCGCCGCCATATCAAATAACTTTGCCGCCTCCTCATTCCAGTGGCTAACGCGATCCTGCTCATCGACACCGATGATGCTGGAGGTTATGGAAGAGAGAAGACGACTGTTCTGTTCATGGGCCAAGACCAACTGGTCACTCGTTCGCGCGCGCTCGATGATGCCGGCGAGGGTGTCTGCCACACCTCGAAGAAATAGCTCTTCATCTTCACGGCGCTGATGACCCTCCTTGAGATAGAGCACGAGCACGCCCAGCGTTTCATTCTGAGAGATAATCGGTACACAGTAGTGTCCATGGGGCTCCATTCCCGGCACCCGGTTCTCATGCCGCTGGTCTATACAGTCAGTATGTTGCAACTCGCCACTCAACGCGGCCTGACCGCAGAGGCAGCGACCGAAGGGGACCCTTTCGCAAAGTTCGACAACCCGGTGATCAAGATTCGAATGAGCCCTAAGCACCAGCTGCTTGCTGCTATTTTCCGCGACAAAGATACCGCCCTTGTGCAGCATCTCGGTGAACGGCGCGGAGAGCACCACCTCCAGGCACTCATTGAGCAACTGATCGAAAGGCTTCTCCTTCAATGAGAGGCTCAACAGGGTGTTGAGGATATGGTGGGTTCGACTGCGCTGATGCAGTTTGGCGTAGGTGTGGGAGCGCTTAATCGCATAATTCACGACCCGACTCAGCACCCCCTCGGTCACCACGCCCATAAACAGACAATCGTCGGCGCCCTCGCCCACCCACATAGCGGCCAATTCCGGGTCTTCATATTTCGAGGTGGCGATGATCGGCGCATAGGCGAAGGCATCGCGCAGGGAACGGATGGCGGACGGTGTCGGCATATCCGCCAGACCTGTGTCCAGCAGAATGATATCGTAGTGGGTCTGTCTGATCTCAGCGAGGGCCTCCGCCAACAGCTCCACGATCTTGTATTCAATCTGGTGTTGAATATACATGCGGCACAGCAACTCAGCAGTTACTTCCGCCGCGTCTGGATCATCGTCAACCAACAATACTCGAATGCTGTTTTGGGGTTGGTGATGCGACTTGTTAGTGGGCATGGAGATTGAACTCCTTAACACCGTCAGGACATCCCAAGCGGTAGACTTCCCTTTTCCGCAATCACATGTATAAACCGGCTTACCCCCGAATCATGAGGAAAAAAAAGCAGGCTTACAGTAATTACTATATCGTCACCTGGCAGTCATAACTTTAGATAACACGCCGCATGGTTTAAGCGGGAATATATATGCTGAGATCAGGGTTTATAGGCTTCAGGTTTACGATACCCGAATGCAAAGTTCTTATTGATTGATATTGTGATCAGCGCGATGCATCCGCGCGGTACGTGCCGCGTGAAGCGAGGATTGGGAGACAAAAAAACCAGACACCCGCAAGTATCTGGTTTTTCCAAGATTTAATTGGTAGCGGGGGCTGGATTTGAACCAACGACCTTCGGGTTATGAGCCCGACGAGCTACCAGACTGCTCCACCCCGCATCAAGGAGGGGGCATACTACCCGTGTTACAGCCAGATGGCAACCCTCGATTTACGATTAGGAAACGAAAAACCCTTTATCCAAGTGGGGGAAGGTTAAACCCATCTATTCATTGATCAATCCAGTAGATTAGGCAAGCGCGGAATTAAAAAATTCCCACTTCAGTCAACGCCTGGGGCAACGATTCCGCAGCCCGCCGGTTCAGTGCCCCCTTCAACCGCCTATGGCACGCTGGCAGAGCGAAAACAGACCTGCGGGGAAGAGCCCGAGCACCAACATGGCAAGACCATTCAGGGAGAGCGCGACCTGGGTATCCACACCCATGGTCAACGGTGTCTCGTCAACGGGTTCATCGAAATACATCAGCTTGACGACACGGATATAATAGAAGGCGCCGATGATGGAGAAGAAGACACCGACAACCGCCAACCAGGTCAGGCTGACCGAGACCACTGCATCGAGCACGAACAGCTTGGCGAAGAAACCGACCGTGGGGGGCACCCCGGCCATGGAGAACATCAACAGCAACATCATGCCGGCAAACCAGGGATTGCGCTGGTTGAGTCCCTTTAAGTCATCCAGGTTCTCCGCCTCGAAGCCCTTGCGGCTCAACGCGATCACCACACCGAAACCCCCCGCCGACATCAGCGCGTAGACCAGGGCATAGAACATCGCCGCGGTATAGCCCTCCTTGGTGCCCGCCAGGATACCGAGCAGGATGAAGCCCACATGGGAGATGGTGGAGTAGGCCAGCATGCGTTTGATATTGGTCTGGGCAATGGCGATCAGGTTGCCGATGGCCATGGAGAGGACCGCGAGAATGATCAGCATCCCCTGCCAACCCTCCCAACCGCCATGCAGGTCGCCCAATCCATCCACCAGCAGGCGCATCGCCAGGGCGAACGCCGCGATCTTCGGCGCGCTGCCAAGAAACAGGGTAACTGCGGTGGGTGCGCCGTGATAGACATCGGGCACCCACATGTGGAAGGGAACCGCACCCAGCTTGAAGGCCAGACCGATCACCAGGAAGACGATGCCGAACACCATCACCAGCTGGTTCATGTCGCCCTTGTCCACTACTTGTGCCAGTTCGTCGAAGCGCAGGGTACCGGTGACCCCATAGATCATGGAGATGCCGTAGAGCAGCATACCCGAGGCGAGCGCTCCGAGGACAAAATACTTCATCGCCGCCTCGGCGCCCTGGGGTGAATCCCTGTTGAAAGCCACCAGGGCATAGAGACAGAGTGCCAGCAGCTCCAGCCCCAGGTAGATGGTGAGGAAGCTGTTGGCGGAGGTCATGATCATCATCCCCAGCACCGCAAACAGGCCCAGGGTGTAGAACTCGCCCTTGAAGAGTCCCCGATCGCGCAAATAGTCCTTGGCGTAGAGAAAGGCGAGAAAGCTGATCACCAGGATACCCAGTTTCAACAGATCGCTCATCGGATCGCGGATATAGCTGCCGTCGAAGAGGATCTGAGCGCCCGGTTGGGATACAGCCAGGGTGACGGCAGCCGTGAGGATCAGCCCAACCTGGGTGATACCGTAACTGACGATACGCTGCGACTCACGGATGAACAGATCGACCACCAGCACCAGGCAGGCCAGGGTCAGCAGGGTGATTTCCGGTAGCACCGGGATCAGTTGTGTTGTATCGAATTGCATTTGAAAACTACCGAGTCGGGCTCCGTCAGTTAAAGTTTCGACACAGCAATATGCTGCAGCAGATTGTTGACGGAGGCATCCATTACCTCAACCAGGGGTGCCGGCCAGAGGCCCAGCAGCAGCACCGCCGCCGCCAGGGTGCCGAGCACGATATACTCACGCTGATTCATGTCCTGCAATGCCGCCACGCCTTCGTTGGTGACATCGCCGAATACCACCCGCTTGACCATCCACAGGGTGTAGGCGGCGCCGATGATCAGGGTGGTGGCGGCGAGGAAGGCATACCAGAAATCGGCCCTGAAACTGGCGAGAATCACCATGAACTCGCCGACAAAACCGGAGGTGCCCGGCAGGCCCGCGTTGGCCATGGCAAAGAAGACCATGAAGGCGCCGAACACCGGCATGGTGTTGATCACGCCACCGTAATCCTTGATCTCGCGGCTGTGCAGCCGGTCGTAGAGCACGCCGACGCAGAGGAAGAGTGCCGCCGAGATAAAGCCATGGGAGACCATCTGCACCATGCCGCCCTCCACACCCAGGGCGGCGCCGCTACCGGCGTTGTTCTGGCTGATGATGAAGACGATGAAAAAGCCCAGGGTGACGAAGCCCATGTGGGCAATCGACGAGTAGGCGATCAGCTTCTTCATGTCCTGCTGGATCAGGGCCACAAAACCGATGTAGACCACCGCGATCAGCGACATGCCGATGATCAGCCAGTCCAGGGTATGGCTGGCGTCAGGCGTGATCGGCAGGCTGAAGCGGAGGAAGCCGTAACCGCCGATCTTCAACATGATCGCCGCCAGGATCACCGAGCCTCCGGTGGGCGCCTCCACATGGGCGTCGGGCAGCCAGGTGTGCACCGGCCACATCGGCACCTTCACCGCGAAGGCGAGGAGGAAGGCGATGAAGATCAGGATCTGTTCGGTGAGGTCCAGCTTCAGGGTATGGTAACCGAGGATGTCGAAGCTGCCCGCCTGAAAGTACATGTAGATCAGCGCGACCAGCATGAAGACCGAGCCGAAGAAGGTATAGAGGAAGAACTTGATGGTGGCGTAGACCCGGTTCGGTCCGCCCCAGACACCGATGATGAGAAACATCGGGATCAACATCGCCTCCCAGTAGACATAGAAGAGCATCGCGTCCAGGGCCGAGAAGACACCCACCATCACCCCCTCCATGATGAGAAAGGCGGCCATGTATTGCGAAGGACGGTA
This sequence comes from gamma proteobacterium symbiont of Ctena orbiculata, assembly GCA_003094535.1. Taxonomy (GTDB): domain Bacteria; phylum Pseudomonadota; class Gammaproteobacteria; order Chromatiales; family Chromatiaceae; genus Thiodiazotropha. The sequence continues at coordinate 5,474 of NATV01000030.1, forward strand.
CTTAATCACCTCCCAACCGGCGATAACCACCAGGGGAGTGATAAAGGTGGTGAGAATGATCAACGGCATGGAGATGCCGTCCACACCCATGTAGTACTCCACATCGAAGGAGGGAATCCAGGGCACCCGCTCGACGAACTGCATCGCCGAGGTGGAGCTGTCGAAGGCGAACCAGAGCGGCAGACTGACGATGAAGGTCAGGACGGCGATGATCAGGGCGGTCCACTTGGTTGCATTGGACTCACGGTCGCCGCTGGCGAGCACCATGAAACCACCGATGATCGGAATCCAGACCGTTAGACTTAAGATGGGCCATTCGGCAATCATGCTAGTGTACCTTTAGAAAAACACAAACCAGGTCAGCAGCAGGAGCAGACCCAGAATCATGGCAATGGCGTAGTGGTAGAGGTAGCCGCTCTGCAGATGGCGCACCACCGATGCAAACCAACCCACCGAGTAGGCGGAACCGTTGATCGCGAGACCGTCGATCAAGCCACGATCACCCGCCAACCAGAGAAATTTGCCCAGGCCCCGGCTGCCGGCGGCGAAGACCGCCTGGTAAGCCTCGTCGAACCAGTACTTTTTGTCCAACAGGGTATGCAGCGGGGATAGGGTCGACTTGATCTTGTCAGCCAGGGCCGGGTTCAACATGTAGATGTAGAAGGCCAGACCCAGGCCGGCCATGGCCAGATAGAACGCCGGACTCGCATAGGTATGCGCCAGCATGCCGTTGCCGCTATGGACCACCGCCTCCACCGCCGCGAGGGTATCATGCTCCGGCAGGACATGGAGCACACCCTTGAACCAGTCGCCAAAGAGCATCGGATCGATGGTGAAATAGCCGAGGATCACCGAGGGGATGGCGAGCAGGATCAGCGGCACGGTCACCACCTTGGGCGATTCGTGGATATGCTCCTTGGCGTGCTCGTCCCGGGGACCCTCACCATGGAAGACCAGGAAGAACATGCGGAAGCTGTAAAGCGCGGTAACGAAGACACCGGCCAGCACCAGCCAATAGGCATAACCGGAACCGGCGATGCTTGAGTGGTGCACCGCCTCGATGATCGCATCCTTGGAGAAGAAACCGGAAAAGAAAGGAAAACCGATCAACGCCAGGGAGCCCAGCAACGAGGTCCAGTAGGTGATCGGCATATACTTGCGCACGCCGCCCATGTTACGGATGTCCTGGTCGTGATGCATGCCGATAATCACCGAGCCTGCAGCAAGGAACAGCAGCGCCTTGAAGAAGGCGTGGGTCATCAAGTGGAAGATGCCGGCGGCATAAGCGGAGGCACCCAGGGCCACCATCATGTAACCCAACTGCGACAGGGTCGAGTAGGCCACCACTCGCTTGATGTCGTTCTGCACGATGCCGATCAGCCCGGTGAAGAAGGCGGTGGTGGCGCCGATCACCAGGACGAAGCTGAGCGCGGTCTCCGAGAGTTCATACAGGGGCGACATGCGCGCCACCATGAAGATGCCGGCGGTGACCATGGTGGCGGCGTGGATCAGCGCGGAGATGGGGGTCGGACCCTCCATCGAGTCGGGCAGCCAGACATGCAGCGGCACCTGGGCCGATTTGCCCATGGCGCCGACGAAGAGCAGGATACCGACCACCGTCATCAGCGACCAGCTGCTGTCGCCCCAGATCTGGATCTGGGTATCGGCCAGTCCCGGCGCCTTGGCGAAGACCTCAGCGTAGTCGAGGCTGTTGGTGTACATGGCGATGGCGGCGATGCCGAGGATGAAACCGAAGTCACCCACGCGGTTGACGATGAAGGCCTTCAGGTTGGCGAAGATCGCCGTCGGCCGCACCGACCAGAAGCCGATCAGCAGGTAGGAGACCAGGCCCACCGCCTCCCAGCCGAAGAAGAGCTGGAGGAAGTTGTTGGACATCACCAGCATCAGCATGGAGAAGGTGAAGAGCGAGATGTAGCTGAAGAAGCGCTGATAGCTGTTGCGCCCCGCCAGGCTGGTCTTGGGCCAATTGTGCTCGTCATCGGCCATGTAGCCGATGGTGTAGATATGGACGCAGAAGGAGACGAAGCTCACCACGCTGATCATCACCGCGGTGAGTTGATCCACCAGGAAGCCCACCTCCATGTTGATGCCGTCGCTCACCATCCAGGTATAGACCGCGCCGTTGAAGACCTCCGCATCGTCGAACATGAAGCCCTTGAGCACATAGAGCGAGAGCAGGGTCGAGATGCCCACCCCCGTGCTCGTCACCCAGTGAGACCAGCTGCGGCCGATGGAACCACCGAAAAAGCCGGCTATGATAGCGCCTACCAAGGGCGCAAGCACGATTGTCAGATAGATATTTTCCATAACCGTTTCTTTTTAAAAAGTCCGCAAATGAACGCAAATAGTTTTAATGCATCCGACATATCATCCACCGACCCGCTTTACCCAATATTCAAGCTGTTTCTCTGTTAACCCCAAGCCCCGAAAATGAACTGATATAAAAAAGCATTTGCGTTTATTTGCGTTCATTTGCGGACTTCCAAATCCTAGCCTTTCAATACATCCATATCCTCGACGTTGATGCTGCGCTTGCTGCGGAACAGCACCACCAGGATGGCCAGGCCGATGGCGGCCTCCGCCGCGGCCACGGTGAGGATAAAGAAGACAAAGACCTGCCCGGCGTTGTCACCCAGGAAATGGGAGAAAGCGACGAAGTTGATGTTTACCGCCAGCAGCATCAGCTCCAC
>NATV01000031.1 GCA_003094535.1 gamma proteobacterium symbiont of Ctena orbiculata
CATCCTCGCCCACAGCGAGTGGAGCGCGCACACCATCAGCGCCGGGCTGCGGATGGAGTTTTAGCCGCAAAGGCGCTTGAAAAAGCGCTGCACCCACGCCACCGCGGGTGCGGGGTCCGGCTGGCCGGCCAGCAACGACTCCGCATCCGCCAGGAGTCGAACCAAGGGGATGAATCCCCGGTCACGGGACTGATCCCGGCTGCACATCTCATAGATGATGGGTGACACGGTTTTGGGTAAAGCAACATTCTTGACATGCTCGGGATCGGGGTCGGCACAATAGCCCGGGTCGGAAACCACAAGGAATTCCCGGCAACTCAAGGGCCGATATGGATGAATCGAGCAGGATTGGTCCCGTAAAAAAGGGCACGGCAGATCGAGTCTGAAATATTTCAGCCCGATTGACCTGAGCCGCTCCTTATCGTGATCCGAAGCGGTCTGTTCCAGCTCATCGAGCAGTCCCGCCTCCTCCAAAACGGCCATGTTGTATTCAAATCGCGACTTGATCTCAGACTGTCTTGCTCCTGGCAACGACTCTATTAGCTTCAGCAGCGAGACGGCTTCCGCTTTACTGATGGGCACCAGCTGAGAACAACAAGCGCTGCAGCCACTTCGACAGGATATGCGCTCCCCCTGCTCAGAGGCCTCTGCAGCCGCTATATCGACTACTTTATCGGTGATATTCTGGAACAACGGCAGCAACTCATGAAGTCCAACTTCCTCGCTGCTGAATTGAGCGGAGAAACGAATGCTATGATTGCCGATACGGATCTCTGTCTCTAGCGTCTCAGTTTGTGGTTCTTGTGCTGTCAATGTCTATGATCGATGGATATGCGGCGATAGGATAGTAAAGATGGCAAATAATGACATGCTTATCAAGCTCTATGATATGGATCTTGACTGCGGCTTCATTTCGGAGCAGGCGGAGCAAAAAGTGATCATACGCAAGCCTATCGGTCCAGACAGAGTAGCCATAACCAGCTGGGCGGAACGGCACTTTCCTCAAACCTGGTTAGGTGAGATTCAGCGGGCACTCGACAATGTACCCTGCTCCTGTTTTATAGCGCAACGGCAATCATCACTGCTTGGCATAGCCTGTTACGACGCAACGGCACTCGGCTATTTTGGTCCGCTCGGCGTTGTAGAGCCGGCCCGCGGATCCGGTATAGGCCGATCATTAACCCGTGCCTGCCTATTGGATATGCGCCTTAAAGGTTATGGTTATGCGATTGTGGGTATGGCATCCAATAGCGAATTCTATCGCAAGGTTGCCGGCGCGATTGAGATACCCGATTCGGACCCGGGCCTCTACAGATCGACTTTGGCCTTGAAGGAGTGACAACCAGTCCACTCACTTGAAATGTTGTACTTATATCGAATTCTGACAAAGCCTTAATACGATACTCTGCAGCCAGATCGCAGCGGTTATCGCTTTATCTTGTTTTTTTCAAAGATAAATGAATAAAAAGAGCGAGACGACGATGAAGATTCCGGCAACCCTGGATTTTGCCTTGAAAACCGGGGTATCTGTAGCCCCTGTTCGCTGGTATTCTCGCCAAGCCGTTACGGCATGAAATACCCCAATGACCAGAAAAAGAAATGGCATCCAGGTCTGTACCGACATCATGCAGACCCCAGTAAGCGCATCTGATCCCTCGCTTTGGCAGAACAGTTAAACAGGGGTTCGCTCTGATCGATCAATGCCAACTCGATCGCAGCGGCGCGTCGCTGCCGCTGATAGCCGTTCTTGAGCACATGTAAACAACTATCACGTGTTATCGGATAACCGCAGAGATAACGTTCTCCCTCGGTAAATTTTGCTTCGTTCCTACTCCACCATTCCGATACTCGCTGATAATCCGGCCATGGCAGCTCTTCATCCGGGTCCATCGCCACATCCTCGTCCTCAGGCCTTCCAGACGGTCCGGCTTCGAAGCCTATTGGTTGATCGCTATCCAAATCCTCGTAAGCAAGATCGACTCCGGTGATCATGGTAAAAGCTTCTCCCGCCACCCGGGCATATTCCGATTTTTGAAATAGTGGGATCAACCAGGGAATTGTTACAGGGTCGCCAACAATACCTGTTGCTTCGATGATCGCCCTTTCGTAGCCTGATCTGTTGGTGTGCTTTCTTACCCAGTCAACCGCAGACGCCTTGTCCATAGCGCGCAGACCGAGTGAGAGTGCATCCTGCTGGAAATCACCAGCCATTTCGAAAAATGCCCTGAGCGTCGACAATCCACCGATGTCGCCCAGTAATGTAGCCGACCAGGCCGCCCAAAATCGGCACGATAAATCTTCTGAATTCAAGTGTTCGGAAACATCGGCTAACAGATCCTGTCGCCGCAGTTCGCCAACACTACGCAGGGCTCTGGCACGGACAGAGTCGTTGGCGTCTGTTAGACCTAGGCTGAGGTAACTTCCACAATCAACACGTTGTATTGCACAGGTGCTCAGGCCAATCTGACGAAGAAGTGGTTCGTTTGATTTCAACCAATTCACTACATATCCCTGTAATTTATCCTTTTGCAGCCAACCCAGGGCGGAGACCATGCCTCTCATGCACTCTGGTGATTCGGCTACTGTCTCAAGAACTCGATCCAGCTGGTCCTGATTTGCATTATCGATGGCCACGTATGTGGCAGTAAAGACCTCACCGGATTCCTTTTGTTGTAACCCCGATTCGCAAAACTGCCATGCCGCATCGTCAGCCACTAGCAATCCATCCAAGTGCGCTTCGATGCGTTCCTCGAGCGCTTTAAGATCAGCGAGATTGTAATTTGGCTCTCTGACCACATAGTCACGTAATAACCAAAGAAACGATGACTCTTCTGCATGTTGTGCGACTATATGCTCTATACTGGATTGCATAGCAGTCGCGACTCTTTAAAACAGACGCACCCAAGCATGGCCATCAAACTGCAGGATATCTTTATTCCCCATTGAGATTAATGAATCACTTGACCGTAAAAGTATATAACTTGTAATCCCTTCACTTAAAGTCGAATCTATATCCAGCTCTTCTAACGTTTCTTCTTTAAATCGAAAAACGCCGGAGATACCTGACAAATAAATACTATTATCGAATTCTTGCAAGCTCCACAAGTCTTCCATCTCTTCCAAATCGATTACCACTTCCCATTCATCATATCTGCCTTTAATTACTAAACCCGATCTCCCTGTACAATAGGCATAGCCATCTGATGCGCATTTTATATCCGTCAAAATGACATTAGTTGGGCTAGCTACTTTTTTCCATGTAGAACCATCATAGCACCATATCACACCATCCCATCCCACCGCATACAACTCGTCTTCACTAAATCCATCCACTGCCTCTATTGATCCATCGCCTTTAATCCCACTACCTATTTCCGTCCAATTCAGGTCCATAGTTCCCTTATATATAAAATCAGACATTCCCACACAGTACAGGTGATCAAATATGCGCCTGAGACGTCTGATTGGCCGACCCTCGCCTGGTAAAGTAAACTCCTTGAAAATATTACCCTCGTGGTTGCCGCCATTTTCATTGACGTAATATCTTCCGTATTTATCCATAACGATATAACAATCGCTCTCTGTATTCAGACTTGCAATGTGAGGAGCAGTAAAGTCAATCTCTTGGACATCAAAATCCGGGTTCAATCCTTGCGCCGAAATCAATACAGTGTGCGGTGCATCCTCTTCGTCAGCTTCGTCGTATCCCGCCAACACTACGATGCGCTCGTCACTTAATAACAAGCAATTTCGAAAACTAACAATATCGGATATTTTTTCCATAAGTCGACCTTCAATCTGTATTCTATCTGCTCGCCCGCTGTAGCCTGGCACGTAATGCAGAATTATCCTTTCGGACATTCTCCTGTTTATTGACCACTGGCTGGGTTGGCGAAATCCCCTTGTGCGCACCTCTTTTCAGTTGGGCCCGAATGCACTTTTTGCTGCAATGGCTGAAAATATTGTGCGCCGCTTGCGCCCCCACATCCAGCAGCGTAGCGAATTCACATGGATCGTTTAGTTTTATCCCTTTTTTATCCAGTAGTTTATTCCTTTCATCACCAATCAGGCCGTGCGTGGCATCGCTTTTACCACCCTCTGCACAAATACAAGGTGCATCATCACTGATATATCCAGGAACCCCTTTCATGCATGCCTTTGGAACCAGGTGTTCTGGCGTTTGGGGTGGGCAGCACATCCTTTTACCATTTTTTTCATACGGAACAAGAACGCATCTTAATGCTCGATGACATTTTGTAACCTTACTTTCTCCTTTACGGATTCTAACTGTATAGTCTTCCAAACCTTTTAGGCTGCGATCTTTCATTCTTGTCGTTGGACCCACAAAAACCTTTTTATGGCCAGGACATTTGACTTGTTTGTTTTTGTCCTTGGGGCAATGTTTTTCTACTTCAGCCATTTCCTTGTCGCAACTTTTCAATCCCTTTGCCATGGCAATTCTGTCGTTGTATGTCCATGGGAGTGTATTACTAGGCAGCGATCTATGATTATGAGTGGTAAGATCCAAATGTCTAACCACGTTTAACCCTTCGAATTTGACATCCATGGACCAGGTCGTAAAGTAAATCTTACCTCGATTGGTGCTGGTTACTATGCCTTTTTTCGTTGCGGAACCCGCCTCGTCTCCATACGATTTCTTGAAATGCGACTTGTTTTTTAATATTACCTCTTTGTCTGTTATCTTGACTTTTTTTGTTCCCGATGTCGTATCCTTTGCCATGCCTGTATTTGGATAGGGTACTGGAACACCCGGCGGTGTCGCTGGATTCTCTGGTGGCGTGAAACAGACATCCGGAAAGGCACAAATCGATTTACCGTCAGCCTTTTTACAGGATATCTCCCGACCGTTGGCAAAAACTTCATTCGCCATCAGTTGCCACCTCCTCTACCCCAGGTCAATATGATGCAAGACCTTTTCCCATCGTCGTTACCCATATGGGCAAACATGCGTGCCCCCTTCGAGTACTCTTTTTCACATGCTGCCTTCAACACGGATAACATGATCAAACCCTGAGCTGAACCAACCTCTCCCACACAATCGGCCGGGTGCCAAATATCGAACTCTGCTTTACGTTCGCGAAGCGTACGGCTAAGTGCAAGGCTCGCTTCCTTGAAATGGTATTGCTCTCCGGATATATCGGTGATGCGAAAATCGAGATCTCCCGTCTCACAACCCGCATCAGTCAATGATTCCTTGATTGCCGCAGTTAATCCTTCTGCTCTCAAAGGCTCTTCGGATTCTATATGTGCGCCCTCAACAGCAAAACCAAGGCCTTCGCAACAGAGCAGGTTTTCACTTTTTCCGGATGCGGATTCCACCAGCAGTGCAGCACCCGCTTCTCCTGGAATGAATCCATTGGAATTATCACTTGTAAGCAATCGTTCCTGCTCTTCGTAATGCGCCAAGGTCGGCGCGATCAGCATCGTATCGCTGGCCGCCACAAGCACATGTCTTGCGCCCTGTTGGTGGATCAGCTCGCGAGCATGCTTCAACGCAATTGCAACAGCTACATGACCGCCGGCTATGACCAGGGATTGATCGCTGAATTCGAACCCCAACTCATCCTGCAAATCGAGAAACAGTTGGGCATCATCATCGATTATCCGCCCAGGGCGACTGTGTTCAGCGAGGCACAGTAGCAGCGGTGTCTGCGCAGGATTGATATCCGTATTCTCCTGTAGAACTTCCTTAATAGCTGCTGATGCCATCTTGATCAGCTTGGTCTTTCCCCGCCATGGCTTTTCCAGCGGCACCTCACAGCCCAGGATCCACTCTCCGCCGCTGTCCATGAAACGGGTCTCCTGGAAGTTGTCGATGGCGCAGCGGATGGCTGCGCAGGTTGCGGGGGCACTCAATCCTACACCGGTTACCATGCCTGTAGCTGTTATTGCCAACGGCAATCCCATCAATCCTCCTCGGCTGATTCAGTCTTCTTATCCCGCACCAGATGCCCCAGTGTCGGGTAATAGGTCTTTCCCAGTTCGCGGGCACGCCACCAACCACGTGACTTTCTGCCAACCAATACCTGGGATAACTCGAAGATATTTTTCTTCAGCGGGATGGTGGCGCGCCAGGTCAGGGTAAACAGGCCTTCGTCCGGTTCCAGCACGATCGTGTCGATCACCGCCCTCTGTTTTAGATTCTCGCCGTTTTTATAGAAGAAGACGATCGGTACATCGATCTCCGGCAGGGTGAATGCGGTCTGTCCTTGCGCCGTCAGGTTTTCCAGAAACACGCGCTCTCCACCTTTGGGGTATGGCATCTGCTGATCCGCGGGTGCCGCCTGGTAGTAGGCAACGTTGAAGTCCGAGGGCAGAAAGGGAAAGGTATTGTCAATCCAATCCTGATCGTAAGTGCCGGCCAGCTGCAGGCGCGGATTCCAACCCCTGCCCAGGGGGCCGAATGCCATGGGTGAGTAGTTTCCATTAGGCATAGTCACCGGCCGCTTCAGCTCTTCCGTGTTTGGCATGGGCGAGCCATCCACGAAAGACCGGCTCAATTCGAGGTGGTAACCCTTGCCCACGGGGTTGCTCATATAGGCGCTGTGTTTTTTCTCATTTTCATGGAAATCGTCGATCCCACCAAAGGCCCGATCGTAGCTGATCGGAACTCTGTCAAAGAGTCCGGGATAACCGGGGCGTATGGCGATATTACCCGATTCCCAATAGCGATCGCCGGTAACGGCAAAGGATTTCAACAGCGGCCCCAATCTCAGGGTTACTTCAACGCGGGTTACCGGCTTCCCTCGGGGGGCATATGCGCTACCGACCAGGAGCACATCGCAGTAGCGCTTGAAGGGTGCATAATCGACCTCATAGAGCGGTGCGGAAAAGCCGGGCTCAGCGGTGTACACATCGGCTTCCACCAGTGGTTTTTGCTGTTCCGTATAGTCGGGTTCTTCGCCTCTTTGCGGAATCTTGAAGGTACCCTTGGCAACCACTACAAGCAGCTCGCGTCCATCGGGCTGCAAGCCCATGGTGTAACCTGCCTGCATAGGTGTGGCATTGAGTAGATCCATATCAGTTAATCTGTACTGAACCGCCCTTGATGCGATTGACCCCTGATGAACGACTCAGCAGATAGTTGCCCCGCAGGATTATCTTTCCTGAGCGGGTAAGGGTGATGCTTGCCTTGCCGCACTTCAGTACAATCTCTCTATCGGCTGTAAGGGTAAGTCGCTCGCCATCCACATCCGCGCTGGCCTTTGCTGTCTCTTCAGCTGCACGCTCGGGATTCTGAATACGACCGATCACCATTGGCAGCAGCGGATCCCCATTCTCGAACAGCAGGGCCACTTCAAACCCGATATCCTCCGCACTGAACTGAATGGTCGACTTGGCAACCGCACTGTCGGTTCTCGGATTGCCCGGAAAGGCGACCAGGGGTTGGTGCTGCTCATTCAGTCCAACCAGTACACCAATTACAACACCATCCAATCGAGCCCTTGTCCGATCGGTCTTTCGCTGCGATTGATTCTCTGCAATCAAATCGCTCATACCAGCACCCTCCTCTCAAATCTTATGCTTGTAGACAAACAAGCTCTGATCACTTTCACTACGACTGAGTCGTCGACTGTTGATTGTCGGAAGTGAAACGATATTCAGTTCTGTAGGACTTTCTTGCCCTTTATCACCACGTTCTTGCTCGCTTTCACATCGACGCCACCGGAACCTTTGACGGTGATATCCTTGCCTTGGATTGCGATGGTTCCGTCCTTCTTCATGGTGATCGAGGCCTTGCCGGTCTTGATGGTCACCGAGTCCCCCGCCTCGATAACCAGATTCTTGCCCACGGTGAGGGTGTCGCTGTCTCCGATTGTAGTGGCTTGATTCTTGCCGACGCTGACTGCGCGGTCGGATCCAACCGTTTCACTCAAGCTGGAGGCAATCTGCATCGATTTGGATGCACCCACGGTTTCGTTCATCCCGGCACCGACACTCACCTGATAGCCGGCGCCGATAGTCAACGCCTTTGCCGCACCTATGGTCTCGGCCTTGTTCACCCCGACGGTCTCCGACTTATTACTGCCGATATTCACCGATCTGTTGCTGCCGATAGAGACGCTCTCGTTACTGCCAACTGTCTCTGTGCGATTCACGCCGATGGTAATTGATTCGTTGTTGCCTACCGACTCTGTGCGGTCATTAGCAATTGTAATGGTTTCATCATGCCCTACATTTTCCGTTCGATCGTTCCCGACACTGGTCGTTTCGATGTTTTTGACAATGTTGTCCTGGTTCTTTTCGGCATGGACATAGAGTTGCTCGTTACCTTTCTTATCCTCGAAGCGGATCTCGTTGAAATTGTCGCCGGACCCGCCTTTGGTGCTGCGGCTCTTGATGCCGCTCTGGGTCATGTTGGCGGGCAGCCCGTAAGGCGGCATCTGATCCGCATTGTAGACCCGGCCGGTCACGATCGGA
>NATV01000032.1 GCA_003094535.1 gamma proteobacterium symbiont of Ctena orbiculata
GAGAAGACGGCGGCGGAGATGCCGGCGATGGAGCCCCAGGGTGAGGAGCGCGGTGCGGTGGAGGCCGCGGCCGGCTAACGAATACGACCAACCGAGAGCAACCCCCCTGACCGGACGGTGAGATGACATCAACCCGTCCGGTGTTTTTTTATGCTTCAGGAGTTATGAGTTGAGAGGAGTCCATGGTTCGGTTTAGAAAAAACAGATGTAACGCCATCATTCAGACCTGATGATAAGCGCTAGAGTCGAAGCCAAACGACCGGAGGCTAGCGTTTAGTGGACAGTTGGTAACGGTGGCAGCTTGATACTCGCCACATCCTCGAGCACCTGCAGTCGCAGTTCTTCGGGCAAGGGTACATAGTGCAGCTTACGCGCCTCCGGCTGCCCCTCGTTTAATACCCATTTGAGGAAGTCAATCAGGGCATGCGCCCTGTGGGATTCCATATCGCTGATATCACGATATACCAGCAGGTAAGTGAAAGCGCTGATCGGGTATGAGCCCTCACCGGGTGCGTTGACGATCGATTGTTTCAAATAGCTTTCCGGCGATGCCGGGGTGTTCTGTTCCGCTTCCTGTACCGCCTTGGCCGTGGGCCGGACCCGCTTGCCGGCGCGATTGATCAACGCGGCATAATTCAATCCCGCATTCTGCGCGTACTTGAGCTCCAGGTAGCCGATCCCGCCAGGCTCCAGGAGAATGCGGTGGGCAACCCCATCGTTACCGTCGCCTGCCCACTCATTGCCTGTAGGCCAGAAAACACGCTTGCCCCGGCCAACATCGTTGCGCCACTCCTCGCTGACTTCGCTGAGGTAGTCGGTGAAAATGTGGGTGGTGCCCGATGAGTCGCTGCGGTGCGCCACCCTGATCGGCAGAGCAGGCAGATTGATGCCCGGGTTGAGCAGCGCAATGTGCTCATCGTTCCAGTGGGTGATCTCACCGAGGTATATTCCCGCGATCAAGTCGCCCGACAGGGTCAATTCCCCCTCCAGGCGCGGCAGGTTATAGGCCAGCACCACCGGCCCCATCACGGTGGGGATGGAGAGCAGGGGCTGGCGCAGTGCACGCTCCTCGCTCTTCTTCAACAGCGCATCGGAAGCGCCGAAATCGACCTCTCCGGCGGTAATCGCCTTGATCCCCCGGCCGGAACCGACCGCCCTGTAATGGATGGAGATATCCGGGTGTTCACGGTGATAGAGCGCCCGCCAGCGCGCGTAGATGGGAGCGGGAAAAGAGGCGCCGGCACCGTGCACCTCGATGTGCTTACCGAGACACCCCTTCAGCCCAATCGACAGGATGGCCAGCATAGACAATCCGCCCAGCCATTTGGCGCTCGCCACTATCCAATTCATGACCCTTTCGCCTCTACTCTAGCCTCTTCGAAATCGTTGCGGAGTTCATGCGCCACCTCGGGGGGGAGCTCGCCCGTATGCTCCAGGTTTGCCACCACGTCTTTTCGCGCATCCTGCACCAGGCGCTGCAACATGCGTTCACTGATTCCCACACCAGAACCGTTGTAGGCATCGCCCAGTTGATCAAGGCGACTTCGTCCCATCTGTTCCAGGTGGGTGTAGTAGCGTCGGCACTCCTCGACATCCTCGTCATCTGCCCCGGAAAACTCCGCAAGATGCGCCATCTCCGTGATCACCGCCGCGGAACCCGCCACCACCGCCAGGGACTCCTCGGTCAGCGCATCGTTACGTCGGGTCTGGAAGCGGGCGAAGTAGGGGATGCCGGGCAGTACCCTTTGCAGATTCTGTATCAACCCGAGGCCGAGCCGGCGGTCGGATGGAAGACGCTGATCCTCAACCATTGGTCCGGTCTCGCTGTCTATCCCGACATGCTTGTTCTTTAGATCGGTCTCGAGTGCCTGCTGACCGCGCCGCGACAGCAGACCGTCCTCGAAGCGTCGCAGACAGGTGCGCCTCTGCACCGCGAATGTCTGCAGCCAAAGCAGCTTGCGACGTTTGATCCGGTTGCCGGCGAGATCGGCGCGTAGTGCCTCCAGCTGCGCCTCGCTGTTTTCGAGTTCGCGCTGATGATTCCCGGTGACATGCGCTCGCAGTTCATCATTCAGCGGCATGACCGGCTTGAAGGCTTTGAGACGCGCCAGCACGTTGCGAGCCGCTTCCACACGCCCATAGGCGGACAGGTAGGCAAGCAGCGGTGAGGGCTTGTGCAACTCCAAGCGACGGATCAGCAGACTCATGGTGGTACCGTTGACCAACAGGGTGAAGAGTGTGACGCCGAAGGTGAAGTCGATAATCTGCCAGCGATAGGGAAAGTGCTTGGGCAGACTCATGGCCAGGGCGATTGCCACCGCGCCACGCAATCCGCCCCAGGAGAGCACCATGCGGTACGGGTATCCGATTGGCTTGGTCCCGGGAACACGGTTGAGCAAGGGCACCAGGCTGTTGACCACGAGGAAGCGCACAAACAGGACCACCGCAATGGCGATCAGCACCGGGTAGAGCAGTCCCTCGGGATTGCTGTGGGTGTGCGCGATAAAGACCTTCTCCGACAGACCAAGCATGAGAAAGATCAGCGAATTGGCAACGAATGCCGCATCCTCCCAGAACATCTCCAGGTAGTCGTGCACCTTCTGCTTATAGAGCGTCGGGGTGTAGTAGCCAATGGTCAGGCCCGCACTCAGCACCGCCATGATGCCGGAGGTGTGGAGATAGTGATCCGCGACGATAAATGCCGCATAGGCGGTCACCAGCGTAAGGGTGATATGCACCAGCGGCTGGTTTCCGATCAACGGAATGGCCTGCACCAGCAGCCAGCCGAACAGCAGGCCAACCAACAGTCCGCCAAAGAACACCATGAAGAAATCGACCACGCCCCCGGTGATCGTCTCCACATCGAGAATGCCGCTGGCGATCACGGCGAGGATAATCTGGAAAGTGACGATCGCGGTGGCGTCATTGAACACGCTCTCGCCCTCCATGAGAATTGTCAGCCGTTTGGGCGCGCCGACCTCCTTGAAGAGGGCGATCACCGCAACGGGATCGGTGGCCGAGATCAGACAGCCGAAGATCAGCGCCGACTCAATAGGCAGTGGCGTCAGCAGGTGAATCAGGGTGCCGATCAAGGCCGTGGAAATCAGCAACCCCGGACCGGCCAGGGTCAACGAGGGTACCAGATTGCGCATCAGCAATGGCACATCCATGTTGAACGCCGACTCGAAGATCAAAATCGGGATGAACAGGAACATGATCATCACCGGCTCGAGTTTGAAGGCATCGAGGGCGTGCGATAGCATCGGGTAGTCATCGGCGATAAAGGCGACGGCGACGCCGATCACCACCAGACCAATGGTGTAGGGAAAATGAATGCGGCGGGTGATGACAGCGGATACGGCAGCCAGAAACAGCAGCGCCACTACCGCCATCACGGTGGTGACAAAGGCCTCGTGTTCCACCTACTCCTCCTCGTTCAAGTCGGTCGGCAGGCTGAATCCGGTGGAGATCTGCAGATCATGCATGTACATCAGGCCGCCATGGGGACGGTCGATCTCCGCGAGTCCGTGGATATACTCGAACATCTCGTCCGCCTCGGCGGCGGCAACCGCGACTGTGAGCACTTCGCGTTCCGAAGTCTCGCCGATTCCGCGGTGGCGTAGCGGGGTGATACGCCCGATACCCCGTGCGAAATGGATGTCCACCGCGGTAAGCTTGCGTTCTCTGGCCAGTACTTCGAGCACCGAGCCCGCCTTGCCCTTCGGCAGGACACATGTGATGACTTTCTGCTGTTGCATCGCTGACAACATCTGCGCCGCCTCCGATTGATCAGGACCGGTTGGTGGCCTTGTGGGCAGTGAGCCGATCGACGATTTCCGGCGGCACGAAGGTGGCGGCCTTTTCCAGCGGGGTTACCCACATGAACCCCATTCCCGGGGTATCCATCTTCCCGGCGAGATACATCTTCTCGAACACCCGGTCGACCTGGTCGGACGAGACCACGATATTGATCACCTCCTTCTCCGCCTCCAACGCCAGACCCCAGATACCGAGGCGTTCGCGCACCCCGCGACCGTGTGCGTAGTGGATGCTGGCACCCTGGGCGCCCGCTTCCTGCGCCGCCTTGACGATGGCGTCCGCCATGCCACGCTGCACGCTGGCGGTAATCAGGGCCACGTCGGTGAGGACTACGATCTCTCTGGTACTCATGCGTTTGCCTCCTGCGGCTCTTGCAGTTGCATCTCCCGGTCGTAACGACGATGCTTGTTCCGGACCTTCCAGCGAATCCACAGGCCGGTACCAAGCACCGAGAGGATCGGGCAGATCGAGGCCATCGAAAGAATGCCGAAGCCCTCGATCGCGTTCATCGCGTTACCGAAGCCCAGGCCCATCGCCAGCACCAGCGGCACCGTGACGGGGCCGGTAGTCACGCCCGCGCTGTCCCAGGCGATATTGACGAACTCTTCGGTGGAGAAATGGGTCATGGCAATCGCCAGCAGGTAACCCGGGATCAGCAGCCAGGCGATGGAGAAGCCGTAGACGATCTTGGCCACGCCAAGCGCGATACCGAAGGCGACGCCCAAGGAGACCGCGTACATCAGCACCTGCTTGCGGAACGCGCCGTTGGTGAGGTTCTCGACGGTCAGCCCCAGGGCGTTGAGCGCGGGCTCGGCCAGGGTGGCGCCGAAGCCCAGCAGCCAGGCAAAGATGAAGGCGATGCTCAGACCGAGCGCAAGCCCGTACAGCGGATCCCCGTCAACCGCGGCAATATCGGTGAACGACGCAGGCACCAGGCCGCCGGACTGGCCGCCCAGCTTCGCCAGGCCATAGGTCAGGCCAAGGTTGAAGATGATCATGCCGAGCACCGACAGGGTGATGCCATAGGCGATATTTCCGGGCTGGGCCAAGCGTTCGTTGAGCACCAGTTTCATCACCAGGTAGAGAAAGATCACCAGCGGTACGATGGCGCGCAGACCGCCTAGAATCTCCACCCAGGGGGTCTGTTGATGCCAGGCCGGGTCGGTGCTGACCGCGGCCGCGCTGTTGGCGGCGGCGATGATCTCCTGCGGGCTGGTCACCAGGGAGACATAGACCGCCAACAGCTCCACGCCGATGATGGGGAACAGCGAGGCCAGGGTGACGATGCCGAAACCGGAGAGAGACGACTGCCCCTTACCGGCCGAGGCGGCGATGCCGATACCCAGCGAGAGGACCAGCGGCACGGTGACCGGGCCGGTGGTGACCGCGCCGCAGTCCCAGGCCAGTCCGAGTGTCTTGCTTAACTCCGGATCCATGAGGATGTAGCCGGTGAGACCGATGGTGGGCAACAGGGTAAGATAGATCAGCGGTTTGAGACTCCAGCCGTAGAGGAAGCGCAATGTGCCCAGCACCGCCGCGGCACCGACACCGATGCCGACCCCGAGCACCAGCACCTCGGCCCATTCGTTGAGCAGCGCATAGAGGTAGGGAGCGGACTCGACACGCACGATCGCCCCGGCGGCCTTCAACGCCCCGATCGCCGGCTCCGCAAAAGTTACGCCGATCCCCAGGAGGAAGGCGATCACCAGCACCAGGTTGAGGTGGGCCTTCGCCGGCAGGGTGGTCCCAAGGGCCTCGCCGAAGGGCATCAGACCGACCTTCAGCCCCTCCATGAAGAACATCAGGCCGATGATCACCGCAACCAGTCCGCCGGTGATCAGCCCGGCGTCGGCCACGTCCTGGCGCAGGATGAACAGCTGAAACAGGACCAGATAGGCCGCCAGCGGTATCACCGCGCGGATCTGTTCCATCAGGCGCACATTGAGATAGGGCCTGATCAGGCGGTAGATATCGATAAGACGCAATTGGATCTTCGGCGCGCGGTAGGGCAGTTCATTACCCTCGGCGTCCCTGAGCATCTTGGGCGTCAGGTTACTGTAGGGGATTCGGTCCTGGTGGATTGTTATCTCTCTTACGAAGGCACCGAATCGGATCTTTGTTGCCATGACGTCCTCCTCACCCAGCCAATTTACATTCTATGATCAGACGGTTACAGGGCCGTGACTCGCTAATTAAATGGTTGTAGGAAATACCTGCACCCACGGCACCCGGATCACGGCTACATGGCGTTCTACAGAGCCGACGTGATGATCAGTAAACTGGGTCAGAGAACAATTCTCATTTCTAACAGTCCCACTTTCCTAGATTGGTTCATTTCCCAAAAACTGCTTGGTAACAGGTAAGCGTTGCTCGACCTGCCCAGGCAACAACACGTCCAAGTTAAACGATTAGGTGCTGATCATGGATCGATTCCGGATTTATCAGCTGGTTTTTCTTTTTTTCCTGGTGACTGGGCAGGTTTATGCGGTGGAAGGGCGGGCCGCACCGGAATGGCGCATATCCGAGTGGCTCAATGGCGAGGGCACCACGGTGAAAGCGCTGCGCGGCAAGGTTGTGGTGGTCGACTTCTTTCAGCTCTGGTGTCCGGGATGCAACAGCTTTTCGGTACCGCTGATGGCCAAATGGGAGGCAAAATATGCGGATCAGGCTGCTACCGGCGATATCGTTTTCCTGAGCATCCATACTGTCTTCGAAGGGCACAACTATCAGACCCCCGAGCGCCTGCGCGACTATGTCAGGAAAAAGGGCATCACACACCAAGTGGGGATCGATCTTCATCTCCCTGGCGAGGAGATTCCGGAGACCATGCGCCGTTATCGCACGCGGGGCACGCCCGAAATGGCCATCATCGACCGTAAGGGTATTGTGCGGTTTCAGAGATTTGGCGGATTTGAACCGATAATCGGCGAACAACTGATCGATCGATTACTGAAAGAATCCACAAATAGTGGCCGTTGATCAAGAATTTGAGAAATAATAGGTTGCAAATTGATAAAGAGACAGGGGGCTCATTGATAACAATGAGAACGGTATATTGGAGTCGGAAAAATGATTGAAGAACTCTTTGGGGCGATAGATAAAAAGAATGCCAACGCATTTGCCGGGTATCTGACAGATGACTGCACTTTTCGATTCGGAAACCAGCAGCCGGTTGTTGGGAAAGACAAAGTTGAACAGTATGTGGCGGCATTCTTCGATTCGATCCTTGGAATTGAACACAAAATCGAAGATGTATGGAGCGCCGATGGGGTGATTGTTTGTCACGGTCTTGTTACATACACGCGCCGAAGTGGAAGCGAGTTACGGGTTCCCTTTGCCAATGTATTCAAGATGGCGGGGCGAAATATCCGCGAATACCTGATATTTGCCGACACTTCAGATCTGTATGATGAATGAATTAAGGATGTCTTTGTTACTCTTGAGATGAACGTTTATTTATCGCCTTTCTGTGTAACCTAAGATGGGCTAGGATTAACTAACGTAGCATTTGCAATTAGTCATAATGCCTTAACTCAATCATTAAGGGATTATTGCCATGCCCTCGGAAAGCTCTTCAGACAAACTCGATCGGGTTGTAGCGGAGGCGCAGCGCAACCGGGAACAGCGGGAGAAGGGATACCGCGAGCAGGCCCTGAAAATGTATCCTTGGGTCTGTGGGCGCTGTGCGCGGGAGTTCACCCGCGAAAACCTGCGTGAGCTGACGGTGCATCACCGTGATCACAATCACGACAACAACCCGCCGGACGGCAGCAACTGGGAGCTGCTGTGTATCTACTGTCACGACAATGAGCACTCCCGCTACAAGGATTCCGAATACGGCGATGCCTCCGACAGCAAGCAGACAAAGACCACCACCTACAATCCATTCGCGGACCTGGCGGCCATGCTCGAGGAGAAGAAGTAATCGATCTATGAGATAGAAAAGCAGACCGAACTCGTCCGGTAGCCGCAAAACCGCACAGATTTGAACAGCCCCTCTATGTTCGCTCTTTATTTATCAATTATCCAAATTGCGGATGCAGTTTGTAATGGTTGAACAGGGAGCGACCCTTCTGACCTGACAAAATGTCATCTTCTGTCAAAAAACAAGATACATTCGTAAAGTTTTCACAATTCTTAACAAATACATAAGGCATAAAACCCTACATTATCTGCGTGAAAGGTCGTAAAACCGACCAGAAATTGGCGTGACTTATAGCGTGGAATCTCATGTTGAAACTATTTAACCAAAAACAACTATCAGCTCTCAAACAAGAGTTATCAGAAACGAAAACCGAGTTGGAAGCGAAAACAGAGCAGATCAGAACGCTCCAGGAAACCAATAATGAATTGTCACAAAAAGCTGAAGATGCTTTGAGAGAGCTTAGGCTTCAGCAACAATTGCTTGTAAATTTCAACACGCTCAGTGACTCTTTCAGCGAACTTCAGCACTCGATGATGCACGCCGCTTCAAACATGCGAGAGGAAAAGACCAATGCGATCCGTAGCTCCGAGATTTCAACTCAGGCAATTGCCAGTGTCGAGGTCATGAATGACGAAATAGAGAGTGTAGGGGAGATCTCTAAGGAGAGTTCGGAAAGTGTAGATAAATTGGCAACCATAGCAGGCAACATCAGTAATTTTGTCAGTATCATCCAAGGTATATCAGAGCAGACGAATCTACTGGCATTAAACGCGGCAATCGAGGCCGCGCGTGCCGGTGACATGG
>NATV01000033.1 GCA_003094535.1 gamma proteobacterium symbiont of Ctena orbiculata
TCTTTCGCACCGAGATGCTTTAGTTGCATATAGGCCAGACTCATGCGGAAGCCATCGTGGCAGTAGACGTAGATGGTTTTGGTGAGGTCGATGTTCCGATACAGATCGGCCAGTGCTTCATCTCCGATCCACTTCTGCGACCCGGTACCGTCCAGGCTGACGACATTGACCGCGCCAGGGATATGGCCTCCCATGATGGAATGCCGAACGATCTTGCCGGTATACATATCATGCGGACGCGCATCGAGCAGAATGGTATTGGTATCACGCCGTGATACCACATCGTCATAAATGTCTGTCCATTCAATGTACAGGTCGGGGTTGGCCTCTTTCAAAACCACATTACCCATCGGGCGTGGTGGTGGTTTATCGGTTTCCATATCTTCAAAGGCGCTCCATTCCGTGGCGCCACCCGAGAGTACCTTGACCTGTTTCATGTTGAAGCCGTAGAGCTCGAGCAAGTAGTAGAGGCGCGACAGTAGCGCGGTGTTGGAGTCGTCGTAGAGCACCAGCACGGAATCGTTGTTAACACCCCAGTTACGCAGGCGTTGTTGAAAGTCGTCACGTGAAGGAAATCGCATCAGCGGGCTTGCCTGGTTATCCCCCAGACCCTTGAATCGTTGTATTTGCACCGCACCTGGAATGTGGCCGACGGTGTAGTAACGATGTGGGTGGTAACGCACCTCCATGACGATAATTTTTTCTTCTTCAATGTTTTCCGACAGCCAGTCGGAATCGACGAAATAGTCGGGGGCGCCCAGCAAAAATCCGGGCCAGGCGGCTATCAGCCAGAGAAAATGAGTAAGCAGTTTTTTCATGTTCCCTCCTCAGGGAAAGCTGCAATAAACAATGCCAGTCTCATTGGGTTCGGTTCTGAGGACCCGCAGATCTTACCCTAGCCAGTACAGACCGGAGGCAAATCCCCCCGGTCTGCCATGATCATCAAGCGATCAGCTTAACCGCAATCTCCTGCCCCCGCTTCGCCGACTCCACATACACATCCATCTTGTCGAAGTTGAGATACTTGTAGATCTCCGGCGCCATGGAATCGATCTTGGTGGCGTATGCCATGTACTCCTCCACTGTCGGTAGCTTGCCCATGACGGCGGCCACCGCGGCCAGCTCTGCCGAGGATAGGAAAACATCGGCGCCCTGCCCAAGACGGTTGGGGAAATTGCGGGTCGAAGTAGAGACCGCTGTAGAGCCCGCCGCGATGCGTGCCTGGTTGCCCATACAGAGGGAGCAGCCGGGCATCTCGGTACGTGCGCCGGCACTGGCGTAGATGTTGTAGACACCCTCCTCCATCAACTGCTGCTCGTCCATCTTGGTGGGCGGCGCCAACCAGAGGCGGGTGGGGATGGTCTCACCCGAAGCCTGCAGTAGCTTGGCGGTGGCGCGGAAGTGGCCGATGTTGGTCATGCAGGAGCCGATGAAGACCTCGTCGATCCTGGTGCCCGCGACCTCCGACAGGGGCTTCACGTCGTCCGGATCGTTGGGGCATGCGAGCAGGGGCTCGTTGATATCGGACATGTTGATCTCGATGACCTCGGCATACTCCGCGTCGGCGTCGGCACGCATCAGGTTCGGGCTCTCCAGCCATGCCTCCATGGCGCGGGCGCGGCGCTCCAGGGTGCGGGCATCTTCGTAGCCGTTGTCGATCATCCAACGCAACATGGTGATGTTGGAGCGCAGATACTCGGCCACCGATTCCTCGGAAAGCTCGATGGTACAGCCGCCGGCGGACCGCTCGGCGGAGGCGTCGGAGAGTTCGAAGGCCTGCTCCACGGTCAGATCGGGCAGCCCCTGGATCTCCAGGATGCGGCCGTTGTAGACGTTCTTCTTGCCCTTCTTCTCCACCGTCAGCAGTCCCCGTTGCAGTGCCGCATAGGGGATGGCGTTGACCAGGTCGCGCAGGGTGATGCCGGGCTGCATCTCACCGCTGAACTTCACCAGTACCGACTCGGGCATGTCCAGCGGAATGACACCCAGCGCCGCACCGAAGGCAACCAGGCCGGAACCGGCGGGGAAGGAGATACCCAGCGGGAAACGGGTGTGGGAGTCACCGCCGGTGCCCACCTGATCGGGCAGCAGCATGCGGTTCAGCCAGCTATGGATGATGCCGTCGCCGGGACGCAGGGAGACGCCACCGCGATTCTGAATGAAATCGGGGAGGGTATGCTGGGTGTTGATATCCACCGGTTTGGGATAGGCGGCGGTGTGGCAGAAGGACTGCATCACCAGGTCGGCGGAAAAGCCGAGGCAGGCCAGCTCCTTCAACTCATCCCGGGTCATGGGACCGGTGGTGTCCTGGGAACCGACGGTACTCATGCGCGGCTCGCAGTAGGTGCCGGGACGAATGCCCTCGACGCCGCAGGCCTTGCCGACCATCTTCTGCGCCAGGGTAAAGCCCTTGCCCGAGTCCTGCGGATCGACCGGGCGACGGAATACGTCTGAAGCGCCCAGACCGAGGGCCTCGCGGGCCCGCTCGGTGAGGGAGCGGCCGATGATCAGGGGAATACGGCCACCCGCTTTCGCTTCATCGAGCAGTACCTCGGTCTTGAGCGAGAACTCGGATAGCAGCTCGCCGGATTCTGTTTCAATCCTGCCCTCATAGGTTTTGACAACAATGACGTCACCCATGCCGAGCTTATCCACCGGGCACTCGATGGGCAGGGCACCGGAGTCCTCGACGGTATTGAAAAAGATGGGTGCGATCTTGCCACCCAGCACCACCCCGCCCTGGCGTTTGTTGGGCACGAAGGGGATGTCTTCACCCATGTGCCAGAGCACCGAGTTGGTGGCCGATTTGCGCGAAGAGCCGGTACCCACCACGTCGCCGACATAGGCCAGGGGCAATCCCTTGGCCTTGAGTGATTCCAGGTTCGAGATCGGGCCGATCCTGCCCTGCTCATCAGGAGTAATACCCTCACGCTCGTTCTTCAGCATCGCCAGGGCATGCAGCGGTATATCGGGTCGGGACCAGGCATCCTGGGCGGGCGAAAGGTCGTCGGTGTTGGTCTCGCCGGTGACCTTGAAGACGGTCAGCTTGATCTCCGCCGGCAAGTCCGGCTTGCGCTTGAACCATTCGGCATCGGCCCAGGATTCGAGCACCGCCTTGGCGTTGGTGCTGCCGGCATCGGCCTTCTCCTTGACGTCGTGGAAGGCATCGAACATCAGCAGGGTGAACTTCAGCTGTTCCGCGGCCAGCTCGCCCAGCTCGGCGTCGTCCATCAGGTCGATCAGGGGCTGGATGTTGTAGCCCCCGAGCATGGTGCCGAGCAGCTCCACCGCCTTGCGCTTGTCGACCAGGGGGCTGGTCGCTTCGCCCTTTGCCACCGCCGCCAGGAAACCCGCCTTCACGTAGGCGGCGTCGTCCACCCCCGGCGGCACCCGGTTGGTGAGGAGATCGAGCAGGGTCTCCCCCTCGCCAGCGGTTGGGCTCTTCAGCAGCTCCACCAGATCGGCGACCTGCTGCGCATCCAGCGGCAGCGGGGGAATTCCCTGTTTGGCGCGTTCTTCGACGTGCTGACGATAGGCTTGGAGCATGGATGACCTCGCTTCGGTTGGGGGACCTGCCACTGCCGACAGGGTCCTGAATCATGGGACTCCGACATTGCCGGATTGTGGAGTAGCAAGATAGCAGAGGTTTATCCATACGTATAATGGATTGTTCGCATATATATCATAAGTTTTTTGCATGCTATCCTTAACTGATCATGGATCTTCTACTCATGCGATCACTGCTGGCAGTGGCAGATACCGGCTCCATCACCGAGGCGGCGGACCGTATAGGCCTCACTCAGCCCGCCCTCTCCCGTCGCCTGCAGCAGTTGGAAGAACATTTCGGCGCGGAACTCCTGTCGAGAGGGCGCAAAGGCGCACAACTCACCGAGATTGGGCGCCTGGTGGAGCAGGAGGCACGGATTCTGGTCAACCGCTTCGACCATCTGCGGGTACAGGTCCGGGAACATCAGGGCCTGGAGGGGGGCACCGTGCGCATCGGCGGCGGCGCCACCGCAGTCTCCTTCGTGCTGCCAAAGGCGATCGCCCGCTTTCGCCAGGAGCACCCAGGGATCCGCTTTCAACTCAAGGAGGCGGGCAGTATCGAAGTGGCCGGGGATGTCATCAGCGGCCGTCTGGAGCTGGGACTGGTCACCTTGCCCGTGCAGGCGAGGGAGCTGCAGATCTGGCCCCTGATCACCGACCGCATCGTGCTGGTCGCACCGAAGGATCACCCCCTGGCTCGTCAGGGTGAGATCGACGCCAAGGCCCTCGATGGACTTGCCTTTGTCGGCTTCGAGGCCGACACCGCGGTGCGCCAGATCATCGACGCCGCCCTGCGGGAGGCCGGTGTCGAGATGAACGTGGTGATGGAACTGCGCTCGATCCCGGCGATCCTGCGCATGGTCGCCACCACGGGCAACCTCGCCTTTGTCAGCCGCATGGGCGTGGATACCCTGGCAGGGGTCTGCGAGATCGAAGTCCGCGGGCTCAGCATCGCCCGCGAATTGGCGGTGATCGCCAAGCGGGGCAGTACACTCTCCCCCGCGGCCCAGGCTTTTTCCGCCCTGCTCAGAGAGGAGCAGGCTATTGCGTGACGGTATGACGCCGCTCTATGCCGCTTCTTCTTTCGTATCTGCGCTGTTTACCGCCACTGCCGTTCTGCAGGTGGGCATAGACCCACATGCTCACCGTGATGATTCCACCCGCGATCAGCAATACGAAGAAGATCGCCGGTGCCAACATCAAGATACCCGCCAAGATGGTTTCCATCGTTTTCCCCCGAACAAACGTACACGTTAAATACTCAAGCGATTAGATCCGGGAGAGGTGGATCCGTGCACCCGAGTAGATATGCTTATTTCAGGGTATTTCCCCTTTCCGTACCGAATCTGTGAATTCCACCTTCCTGTTTTTTCGATATTTTTTAACCCACCAAGTCACCAACACACTAGCCGGAAATGGAAAGCGGGCAGCGACTATACTGCTACTTATCCCCTAACTCATTCCATACAGTGCCATGACTACCCCAAACCCTTCGCAAAAATCACCGGAAAATGGTGTCGATCCCTTGGCGGAACGCATCCTCGACACGGCCGTTCGATTGGCCGAGGAGAGCGCATGGGAGTCGGTACGACTGCATCATGTGGCGGCGGAAATGGGCATCGACCTTGAGCTGATCCACCGTTACTATCGCCAAAAGGACGACCTGGTGGAGGCCTGGTACGATCGTGCGGACCGCGCCATGCTGGCGGATGCCGCCCTGCCGGACTACCTCACCCTGACCACCCGTGAGCGTCTTCATCGCTCCATCATGTGCTGGTTGATGTCGATGCAGCGACATCGTCGCATCAGCCGGGATATGCTGCTCTATAAATTCGAGCTGGGTCATATCCATCTGCAGGTGCTGGGTCTCCTGAGAATAAGCCGCACCGTGCAGTGGCTGCTGGAGTCGGCACAGCGTGACGCCGTCCATCTAAACAGGGTCGTTGAAGAGATCGGACTGACCAATATCTATCTTGCCAGCTTCGCTCACTGGTTGTCCGACAATTCCAATGAAGCGGAAAAGACCAGTCGACTGCTCGACCGGCTGTTGGGTCGCGCCGAAGCGGTGGCGCGATTCCTAACCCCCTTCAGCAGGAAGGTGAACGAACGCTACAGCCCGGTAGACGGCGAAGCCAAAACGAATAGCGCACAGGGCGTCGAGGGATCGATCCACTGAAGAGCGAACAGACACCTGCCGATGGATACCGTCACCCATGTTCTTTTCGGCACTGTCTGCACCCTGGCGATATTCCGCAACCGGTCCGCTCCTGCCAAGGAGCTGCCTATGCGGCTGGCGGTTGCCGGCACGGCGGCGGCGTTTCCGGACATCGATTACCTGGGATTCTGGATAGATCCCCTGCTGTTCCTTGCGGATTGGCACCGCACTGCGACCCATTCGCTGTTGCTCATGCCCCTGTGGGCCGGAGTTTTGGCTTTGCCTTGGATGTTCTCTCCCTGGGCGAGGAGAGAGTGGCTTAGTGTCTATGCACTGTGTGCACTGGGGATTAGTTCCCAGATCCTGCTCGACCTGTTGACGGTCTTCGGGATCAGGCTCTTCTACCCGCTATCGTTCTCTCTCTATACTATCGGCACCAGCTTTGTCATCGATTGGATTGTCACCGTTCTGCTTGCAGCGACTCTGATCTACGGTCTGCGTCATCCGGGAAGGCGTGTCGCGTTGAGCGGTCTGTTACTGCTATCACTCTATCTGGGCAGCCAATGGGGCCTCAGGAGTCATGCCCATACCATAGTTGCCGAACGCCTGCCTGAGGCAGCCAATCTGCAGCTCTTGCCGCAACCCTTCTCACCCTTCTACTGGCAGGTAATCAACCGCACCGACAACGGCTATGAGGTGGCCTATCTCAGCCTGCTTGCCGATCGCGAGGCCTTCGTCAGCCACTACCGGGGAGCCGATTCGCTGGCGTGGCGAAAAGAGAGTCTTTTGGGAAATGATCGCGACAACGCCGCCTTGATCGAAGAGGCGTGGCGTCAGCCGCGGTTCTTGAAATTCAGGGAGTTCGCCCGCTTTCCAGTCCTCTATCGCCTCGATAGAGAGCGAGACGAAACCTGTGTCTGGTTTACCGACCTTCGCTATACCCTCCCCTACATGACACCCGCGTTTCGTTACGGCATGTGCCGCCAACAGGAACGGGGCTGGCTGCTCTACCGCCTGAAGCGATTTACCCACAACGACCGGCAAAGGTTATCTAGTGACAAATCGCTGTCGAACCGAATTGCGCCATCTCCACTGTCGGAAAAGAGTGAAACACAAAGACCACACTCTCAGTCATATTATCTATACTAGCCATGATCCAATGAGGTAAAAAAATAAATTTGTACCGGAGGAAACCATGAGTCATGCCGTGATTCACAATTATGATGCCAAGCCAGTTACCATTGCCAGGGTCCGGGATATCAGCTCAGATCATCCCTGGAAATGGCTGTCCGCCGGGTGGCGGGACATCAAGGCCGCCCCCGTCCTAAGCCTCGGCTATGGTCTGGGTTTGGCCATCATCAGCTACCTGGTCAGCTTTTCCGTGATCACGAGCGGGATGTATTTTCTCCTGCCTCAGCTGTTGGCGGGCTTTTTCCTGATTGCACCGCTATTGGCCATCGGCCTGTATGCAATCAGCAGTCAATTGGAAGCGGGCGAGCGGCCTTCATTGCTTGCGGGCTTGAAACTGGCCCGCAGAAACAACTTCCACATATTCAACATGGGGCTGGTCCTGATCGTGTCGCTAATCGCCTGGATGATTCTGGCACAGCTCATCGTCGCCCTTACGTTTACCGGCATCACACCCTCGACCTGGCAAGGATTCCTGACCTCCCTGTTCGCTTCCTGGAATGGCTTTCAACTACTCGTGGCCGGTATCTCCTGCGGTGCCGTAATTGCCTTCCTGATATTCAGTATCAGCGCAATTTCAGTGCCCATGCTGCTGGATCGCAACAGCAATGTCTTCGATGCCATCCAGACAAGTTGGAGCGCGGTGCGCCACAACCTAATGCCCATGTTCCTCTGGGCGGCGATCCTTGTTGTGATCATCATCGCGGGATTCGTGACCTTCTACGCCGGTCTGGTGATCGGATTTCCCATCGCCGCCCATGCCACCTGGCATGCCTATCGGGATCTTGTGGAATAGACGGGTTGGGGCCGATGGACTCCCCTGCCTGGATGCCATCTGAGGGAAAGGATTACTCGGCCTGTGGCCTCACCCTACGGGCCATCGTCGCAAGACAACGATGTTCTGCGCCGCTATGCTCCTAGTCGAACGAAGGGTTCGAACCAAAGCCTCAAGAACCCCACCCCAGCGTAAATAGACACGAGCAAGATTCGTCGCTCGGTATGGAATGGCGAGACAATAGACCGGTGTGAATGGAAGAGTACGCCAAGATTGGTATCGGCAATGGCCGGACAGGCTATGATCTATCGAGAGAATGGCATTCACAACACCCTACCCTCCCTGGATGATATTTCAGGCTACTTCTACGGCTCTGCGGAGAAATATCTCAGAGCACAGCAAACGAAAAGACCGCTCGACTGAACGGACCCTGGAAAACCACCTCGAGTAGAGAAAAGTGTTGCAGCGAACAGCTCGATATTGGTGAAGTATTCCGACCGCAACTCGAACTCAAACCACTTTGCGTCTATACTCCTGCCTTGGCCGAAACGGCCATATCGACTTGAGTTAGATGCAGCCCGAGGATATTTCGAGGCAACTGGTTGAATTTGGCCATAAAATACAAGCTGAAATGTTTTAGAACCCTACGATGATGGTCATCAGTTACACCTCCTTTCTCTTTTTAGTCTGGATCCTGTTGTCGGGACATTTCGAGCCCCTGATGCTGGGGCTGGGGCTAGTCTCCGTCCTGTTGACGGTGTTTCTGGTAAAACGCATGACCCTCATCGATCACGAAAGCTATCCTCTCCATCTGTCGTCGAAAATCCCGGGCTTCCTCGTCTTCATTATGCGTGAGATTGTCAAAGCGAACATCGACGTCATCAAGCGCATCATGACCTTCA
>NATV01000034.1 GCA_003094535.1 gamma proteobacterium symbiont of Ctena orbiculata
CAGGAGCGCCTGGCGCAGGAGGAGGTCACCGGCGAGTCCGGTGGCGGCCTGGTCAAGGTCACCATGAACGGCAAACACGAAGTGCGCCGTGTGGAGATTGACGACAGCCTGATGGCGGATGACAAGGAGATGCTGGAGGACCTGGTCGCCGCGGCGCTGAACGACGCCGCGCAACGGGTGAGCCAGAAGATGCAGGAGAGCATGTCCGGCCTGACTGCCGGTTTGGGACTGCCGCCGGGTATGAAACTTCCCTTCTGAGTTATGCTGTCACCGGTAACCGGGGTTCGGTATGCCTAGTCCCACGCTGCTGCAGCAGTTGACCTCAGCCTTGAGGTGTCTACCGGGGGTTGGTGCCAAGAGCGCCCAGCGCATGGCCTATCACCTCTTGGAGAGGGATCGGGAGGGTGGAAGGGCGTTGTCGAGGATCCTGGCGGAGGCGATGGAGAGGATCGGCCACTGCTCCCGCTGCCGCACGCTGAGCGAAACCGAACTCTGTCAATTGTGCGCCAACCCGGATCGGGATCCGGCACAACTCTGCATCGTGGAAACGCCGGCAGACCAGGCGATGATCGAACAGGCCATCGACTACCGTGGCTGTTATTTCGTACTCGGAGGGCATCTCTCGCCGCTGGACGGCATCGGTCCGAAGGAGATCGGGCTCGATCGCCTGGATGAGCGTTTCGCCGAGGGCGAGGTCAAAGAGATTATTCTTGCCACCAATCCGACGATCGAGGGAGATGCAACGGCTCAATATATTCATGACATGGCGCTGACCCGGGGGATAAAGACGACCCGGATCGCCCAGGGTGTTCCGATGGGCGGTGAACTGGAATATGTGGATGGTGCCACCTTGGCACACGCCTTTCGAGGACGATCTGAGTTTTGAGGAGAACCTATGAGCGACTGTCTTTTCTGTAAATTTGTCAACGCCGAGATTGAACCAGACAAGGTCTATGAAGACGACGATCTGCTTGCCTTCCGGGATATCAATCCTCAGGCACCTACCCATATATTGATCATCCCCAAACGCCATATCGCCACCCTCAACGAACTCGAGCCCAGCGATCAGGCGCTGATGGGCAAACTCACCCTGGCAGCGCAGAAGATCGCCAATGACGAGGGTATAGACGGCGGCGGTTATCGACTGGTAATCAACTGCAACAGTGATGCGGGACAGAGCGTGTTTCATATCCACATGCATCTGCTGGGTGGCCGCAGCATGGGCTGGCCTCCCGGATAGCGGAAGTGGTCCAACGTACTGACTGGGCGCTGGTTCGGCAGCGGTTGGCGAATCCACCGGGTGACCTTCAATGCCGGTAATCGATAGACAACGACGCGCTGAGCCTGAGACGAAAAATCCAGCCGGGAGCTACCGCCTGGCGATTCAAGGCATGTCATGCCAGCATTGTGTGGCGGCGGTGGAGAAGGCTGTCGCCGCACTCCCGGATGTAGAACATATCGAGGTGAGTCTCGATTCCAACAGTGCTCAGGTCACCGGGGGACAGCCCGAGCTTGCGATTGCGGCGATCAAGCAAGCCGGATACGACGCCCAGCCCCTGAGCACTGTCCCCGAACACTGTCCGCCAGCGCCCACAGATACACCCGGCGAGGTTACGGATAAGCCCCTGACGCTGACCAACGGCTACATGCTGGCTGTCGATGATATGACCTGCGCCAGCTGTGTCGCTGCGGTGGAGCGGGCGATCCGTTCGGTGGAGGGGGTATCGGAGGCTGCGGTCAACCTGGTGGAGAAGCGCGCCCAGGTGGTCGGCGGAGACCCCCAAAGGGTGATCGAGGCGGTGACCGATCAGGGTTACGACGCACGCCTCGAGGCCCCTCGTCGGCGGGCCGATGAGTTGTTGCTGGAGATCTCCGCCGGCGTCGAAGACGGGGAGTTGCGGCTCTCCCGACTTTTGCGAGCACTCGATCCGGAAGTGGAGATTCGGGGCTCGGGAGATCTGTGGCGAATCCACACCGGCCTGCATCCGGCGCAACTCCTGCTCGAGCTGCAGCGGGCGGATCTTTCTGCAAGGCTGGTGGAGCCTTTTCGCGATCCCTATGAAGAGGAGGCGGCAGCGGCAGCTGTCGAGGTGAGGCGATCCTGGCAGCGGGCGCTGCTCGCGGCGGCGGTGGGTATACCGCTGATGGTTGCGGAAATGGCCGGGTATACACCGGGGCTGGGCGAACCCGGGGGTGAGAGTTTCTGGCTGGGGATAGCGATCATCTGCTTCATCGTGATGCGATTCAGCGGCGGTCACTACTACCTGGGTGCCCTGAAGCAGGCCAAACATCTCTCCGCTAACATGGACAGCCTGGTGGCGCTGGGGACCGGTACGGCCTGGGCTGCCTCGCTGCTGATTGTGATCCAGCCGGAAGGCCTGTTGTTGCAGACAGAGAAGTTCTATTTTGACGCCTCGGTGTTGATCCTCGCCTTTCTTCAGGTCGGACATGTCCTGGAGACCCGCGCCAAACGGACCACCAGCGAGGCAGTCGGCGCCCTGGTCGGTTTGGCGCCAAAGGTCGCCCGGGTGGTCCATCAAGGGGAGGAGGTCGCAGTCCCGGTCTCATTGTTGCGGATAGGCGATGAGATACAGTTAAGGCCCGGAGAGCGCGTTGCTATTGATGGTGAGGTCGTCGAGGGGGAGTCGAGCGTCGACGAATCGATGTTGACCGGAGAATCGGTGCCGGTAAGCAAACAGCCGGGGGATACGGTCACCGGGGGTAGTATGAACCGCAACGGCAGTCTGCGTTTTCGGGTAACCCGGTTGGGTGATGATACGACCCTGGCCCATATCATCGAGATGGTGCGCCAGGCACAGATGAGCAAACCGCCGATCGCGCGCCTCGTGGACAGGGTGTCCGCTATCTTTGTCCCGGTAGTGATAGTGATCGCCCTGATTACGTTTGGCGTCTGGTTGATGCTGGGATCGACGCCCGCGCTTCCCCATGCATTGACCGCCAGTATCGCGGTACTGGTCATCGCCTGTCCCTGCGCATTGGGACTGGCGACACCGATCGCCATTATGGTAGGCACCAGTCGCGCCGCGCAGTTGAATGTTCTGATCCGCAACAGCGATGGCCTGCAGCGGGCAAGCGGACTGACCCACCTGGTCGTCGACAAGACCGGTACCCTGACCCGGGGGAGACCGACAGTCACTTCGATCCATCCGCTTGCCGGGGTGGCCGAGAAGAGGCTCATCGCCCTTGCCGCCAGTGTCGAATCCCAGGCCACGCATCCCCTTGCGGAGGCGATCATCGAATATGCGGATCGGCGCGGGATCGAACGCGCTGCGGTGGCCTCGTTCAACTCCCATGCCGGGCAGGGCGTAGAGGGCCGTGTCGACGGCCTGCTGGTGGAGCTGGGAGGGGACCAGTTCCTCAAGGCGAACAAGCTCACACCGGATTCAGCATTACTGGCCCACGCCAAGAGAGAGGCCGCTCAAGGGGGCACCCCGGTATGGGTGGTGCGCGAGGGCGAGATCATCGGCCTGCTGATCCTCAAGGATCCCTTGCGCCACGACAGCCGGGCAGCGGTAGAGGCGCTCGGGGAGCAGGGTGTCAGGCTGGTCATCTGCAGCGGAGACAATCGAGCAACCGTGCAGGCGGTAGCCGCTGCCTTGGGGGTGGAGGATTTCCACAGTGAACTCCTGCCGGCAGAGAAACTCGAAGTAGTGAAGGAACTGCAGGCCCGGGGATACCGTGTAGGCATGGTGGGCGACGGTGTCAACGACGCTCCCGCCCTTGCACAGGCGGATACCGGATTCGCGATCGGCAGCGGTACCGATGTCGCCATTGAGAATGCGGATATCACCCTGGTCGGTGACTCGCTGGTCAACCTTACGACCGCGATTGCACTCTCCAGGGCAACCTTGAGGAATATTAAACAGAACCTTTTTGGCGCCTTTATCTATAATGTGATTGGTATCCCGATGGCGGCGGGCGTCCTCTATCCGCTGACGGGATGGTTGCTGCCGCCCATGTTCGCCAGCGCAGCCATGGCACTATCCTCGGTGACGGTGGTCACCAATGCCAACCGATTGCGGTTTTTTCAACCTGTTGAGGAGGTACCCTTGCGTATTACGCTGTTGAAAGTGTCCGGCATGACCTGCCCCCATTGCGTGAATAACGTGACCAAGGCGCTGCAGGCCCAAGCCGGCGTGGAGAGCGCGGAAGTGACCCTGGAGGACGGTCAGGCCCTGGTGACCGGCTCCGCGGATCAGGACTCCCTGGTCAATGCGGTGGTAGAGGCGGGCTACAGCGTGGAATCGGTCTCCAGTTGAGGCATGGGCGAGCCCTAGTAGCCGATGCAAATCTCCAATTCACTCACGCTCCCTTCCCTGACACTCTCCCTGGAACAGCAGCGGGAGAGCGCGGCGCGCATGGCCCATGTGCTGCCGCTGGCCTCGCAGATCGGGGAGGCCGCCCAGACCCAGACCCTGCGCGGCGTGGAGCAGGTAAAACAGGCGGAGCAGCTGCTACAGCGCCAGCGATCGAGACCCAGCTTCAGCCAGGCGAGCGACGACCCCCGCAAACAGCGTGCCCTCTCTTCCTATCAGGCAGTACAGGCTAGCCAGGAGAGAGACTATGTCAGCGAGGTACTCGGTATCGATGTCTATGCCTGAGCCAACGGGCGGTTCGTCGATGACATCCCTGTCAATGTGACTATCAGGCGATAGTTTTCAAGAGCAACAAACAACTTCAGGAAGATGCAGATGCAGGCTGCATTGCATCCCGAATCTTGGCATGGGCCACAATGCTGTCGTCCTGCCTCAGCGAGTGTTCGATAATGTGCTCGCCACGCATCGCGCGGGGATTGATCCCGGTGCCTTTCACCGCTTCATAGCTATCGAAGAAACGTTTCCAGGTGATTTTCCGCACCTGATACTTGGCCCGGACTTCGGGATTATTGGTTTCGAGAAAGAGGCGATCGATCTGTTTCCACTCGCGATAACGTTCGGGCATCCCCATCCCAAGCCGATCGAGTCGCTTCTGTGCCTCTACGTGGCTCAAACCGCTGATCAACCTGCCTTCCATAAACAGCAGACCCTGGCGTACGGTGGTTGTGGGGGGGCGGTTGTTCCACTCCCTGACCTTCGCGGGATCCTTGAACAGCTCCCGAATCAGATAATAGGCCATGGTCTGATTCATCTTGAAGGAGTAGGGGATATTGAAGTGTTTGAGGATATCCACCTGCCTGCCGTCTGGCGGTGTAAAGAGACCGAGGATGTTCATTGCCTGGCCTTTGGTCAGCTGTTGCTCCAACCAGATACCTCGATCTGCCAGCTCCTGCAGCATGGTCTCCGTGGCGGGTTCATTCTGCCAGTCATCCTTTGAATCCCTGGGGAGGTTCAAGGCGGTCTCGATCTGCTCCTGGAAATCTTCAATATTGATCTTGTCGCTTTTGCTCGTTGCGGACAGGGTTTTCTTGTAGACGTAAAAGAGGCCGATCCCTACGAGGATGGTAATGGTTGCCACTATCTCCATGATGCTTCTCCCATGTTGATTCTATTTTCGACCTTGAGCTTAATGTAGAACACAGAGCGGTACTCCTGAATCAACCTTGAGCTTATGGACGACTTTTTTACAGGGCTATGAGAACCACTCCGCAGATTTGGGGATTTATTTACAACCTACGGGAATTAAAGGAATTTTTACGAATTTTATTACTTGAGATCCGCACAGGGATGGGTCGCCGGAGGCCAACCCGCCACGCTTCAAGGTAGCAAGCGGTCAGGCTCGTAATTCAGGGTGGCGAAGAGGTCATCGATGTTCTCCTCGCGGCGAATCAGCTCCACGCTGCCGTCACTGCGCAGCAGCAGTTCTTTGGGTCTTGCCTTGCCGTTATAGTTGAAACCCATCGCATGGCCGTGGGCTCCGGTGTCGTGAATGACGACGATATCCCCATCCTCGATCGAAGGCAGCGGGCGCTGAATGGCAAACTTGTCATTGTTCTCGCACAGTGAGCCAACCACATCCACCGTCTCCTCTTCTCCCTGCTTGCCGTGAACCGTGACATGGTGATAGGAGCCATACATGCCGGGCCTCATCAATGAAGACATGCAGGCATCAACGCCCACGTAGGTGCGATAGATCTCCTTGCGGTTTATGGCGCGGGTAACCAGGACGCCATAGGGTCCGGTGATGTAGCGGCCGCTCTCGAGAAAGAGCTTGGGGGCGTATCCCTGATGCGCCTTGAAGCTGCTGAGAAGCTCGGCGATTTCATGCCCCATGCTGACGATGTCGAGGGGCTTCTCTTGGGGACGATAGGGGATACCGAGACCGCCGCCGATATTGATGAATTCAAACTCAATGGCGAGCGCTTCCGAGAGCCAGCGTATCCGGTCCAGGAGCATGCGGGCGGTTTCAACCATATAGGCATGGTTGAGTTCGTTCGAGGCGAGCATGGTATGCAGGCCGAATCGGCGGGCGCCACGCTGCATGGCCAATTTATAGGCATCGAGCAGTTGATCGTGGGCGACGCCATATTTCGATTCCACCGGATTGCCAATGATACTGTTGCCGCTGCGCCGCTCCCCCGGATTGTAGCGGAAGCAGATCAGCTCCGGCATCTGCGGCACCTTCTCGACCAGGGAGATATCGTCGAGATTGAGCACGCAACCGCCGTCGGCCTCGGCCACGGCGAATTCAGCCGCGCTGGTGTTGTTGGAGGTAAACATGATCTCTTCACCCCTGGCGCCGATCTCACGGCTCAGCGCCAGTTCCGAGGTGGAACTGCAGTCGAAACCGAATCCGAGATCCTGCATGATCTTCATGATCGTGGGATTGGGCAGCGCCTTGACCGCAAAATACTCCTTGAAGTGGTCAACCCCGGCAAAGGCGCGAAGCAGGGCTTCGCCATTATCGCGAATCCCCTGTTCGTCGTAGAGATGGAAGGGGGTGCCATAATGGTCGACAATCTGTTCCAGGGATTCCGCGAGGCGGCGTGCAAAATCTGCTGACTGGGGCACTAGAGCGCTCCGCTGATTCTGTTCATGGCATCCTCTACATTTTCAAAGCTGTTGAATGCACTGATGCGAATGTAGCCCTCCCCGCACCTGCCGAAACCGGCGCCGGGGGTACAGACCACGCCTGCCTTGTTGAGCAGCATGTCGAAGAGGTCCCAGGAATCGCCCTTGGCGTCTATCCAGATGTAGGGTGAGTTCTCTCCCCCGATGCAGCGATATCCCAGACCCTCCATCTTTTCACGGATATATTTCGCATTGTTGAGATAGTAGGCAACCAGTTCATTGACCTGGGCACGGCCCTCGTCGCTGTAGACCGCCTCGGCAGCTCGCTGCACCGGGTAGGAGACACTGTTGAACTTGGTCGTGTGGCGGCGGTTCCAGAGCTCGATGATGGAGACGGCCTCTCCGGAGGCGGTATAGGCCGTGCACGCCTTGGGGACCACGGTATAGGCACAGCGGGTACCGGTGAATCCGGCGGTCTTGGAGAAACTGCGAAACTCCACGGCAACCTCACGGGCCCCATCGATTTCGTAGATAGAGCGCGGCAGGTCCTCATCCTGGACAAAGGCCTCATAGGCGGCGTCGAACAGGATCAGGGCCTTGTTGTCTCTGGCGTAGTCGACCCACTGTTTCAACTGCTTCTTGGTGGCAGTCGCTCCCGTCGGATTATTGGGGAAGCAGAGATAGATCAGATCCACCTGCTCGCTGGGCAGATCGGGGATGAAGCCATTCTCCTGGGTGCCTTCCAGGTAGGTAAGACCGGTGTAGCGTCCAGCCTCGGCTTCTCCCGTTCTTCCCGCCATGACGTTGGTATCGACGTATACCGGATAGACAGGATCGGGAATGGCGACCCGGATGTCGTTGGCGAAGATCTCCTGGAAGTTGCCCGAATCGCATTTGGCACCATCGCTGACAAAGATCTCGTCTGCATCGATATTGCATCCCCGGGATTGGAAATCGCCCTTGGCGATCGCCTCGCGCAGGAAGTCGTATCCCTGCTCGGGACCGTAGCCGTGGAAGGTGGCGTCACTGGCCATCTCG
The DNA here is from genome assembly GCA_003094535.1 of gamma proteobacterium symbiont of Ctena orbiculata. Taxonomy (GTDB): domain Bacteria; phylum Pseudomonadota; class Gammaproteobacteria; order Chromatiales; family Chromatiaceae; genus Thiodiazotropha. The sequence goes on from NATV01000034.1 coordinate 8,007, forward strand.
TCAACCGCAGCATGAAAGGCCTCGATACAGGCGTCCGGCAGGGCGCGGGTGACGTCACCTATGCCCAGACGGATGATGTGCTTGTCGGGATTGGCCTGCTGAAACGCGCTAACCCTTTTCGCAATATCTGAGAACAGGTAGGAAGCCTGGAGTTTCTTATAGTTCTCATTGATCTTGATCATGCTATACCTCAGGGAATCGAAAAACGGGCCATTATACAGAGTTTACGGGTGAGTAGGAGGCCAGGCCCTAGGTGATCTTAAGCGAACAGTTTCGCATAGAGCTCCTCGTTGAATCCGACATGCACGTTCTCACCCTCCACCAGAACGGGTCGTTTGATAATCGAAGGGGTCTCGAGCATGATGCGGATTGCACTCGACTCATCGATATCAGCCTTCACCCTGTCGGCCAACTTGCGCCACATCATGCCGCGGCGATTCAACAGGATCTCCCAGCCGACTGTTTTCACCCATTGCCGCAACAGCCTTTCATCCACCCCTTCCTTCTTAAAGTCGTGAAAGTCGTAGGCAATGCCGTTATCCTCCAGCCAGTGACGGGCCTTTTTCATGGTATCGCAATTTTTAATACCGTAGAGTTCTATCATTGTGATTCTCTCATGCTCAGCCTCTGAAAGATCGTGGCCCAATCAAAAACTAACTGAATTTTCCTAATGCAAACAAAGTGTTGAATCAGGTAA
>NATV01000035.1 GCA_003094535.1 gamma proteobacterium symbiont of Ctena orbiculata
GTTGTTGTTGTTTTTTTATTATTACTACTACTACAACCTGAGTTCGATTTATGTGCATTCGATTTTTGAACTCGGGTCTCAACCGAGTTCGAATTTTGGTCACGGTGATCCCGCGCCTGTATGTTGCCCATAGAATCTTGACGAATCTGCTGAATGGCAGCGCGGGTAAACGAAAAGAACCGGCGTGGTCCTTCGTTACCGGTGCCCACCGCTGACTGCAATCGCCGTTCGATTGGATGTTCCAGGGCGCATACGTCACACCCGCCCCTGACATCCTCATCAATGGATGCCAACACACCCTTGGCCACGGTACGTACCCGGGCATGACCATGGCTCACGGCCTTGTTCAGAAAATCCATGTAGTCTCCATCCAGGTGGATCACATCGGCCAGTGGCAAGGGCTCATCATGCAGTGCATAGACGTTACCGCGAAACCGTCCGCTGGCTTTACGCAGTCGACCACAGAGGGTCAACCAGCGCGAGGCACGCAGGATGGCTATCGCACGGGCAATCGTAGAACGCGATGAAACATTGGCCAGGCGGGAAATGGTCTCATAACTCGGAAATGCGGCATTAGCTCCCGTCTCCCGAACCGCCAACATGATGACCATCCACACCAGTTTGTCGACCGGCTCGAGTACCGGATCGCGGATTACCGCAGTGGGAAAAGACTGGTGCCGGTTTCCGAGGAAAAGGACCGTGTCGGCAGCACCGCCATCGTGTGATGCCTCCACACGAGCGATGGTGGCCTTGATCAGTTTATCGAGGGCGAGTGTTTCCGGACGAATGACGCCTGTCTGTTCATCCATCATCACCTACCTGAGCGGCACCATCGTCATTCTGGCCGGTCAGGTTTCCGTACTGGGCCCATCGCTGGGTCAGGTTCCAGATGGCGCGCATCGGTACCCCGGTCTCCCGGTGGAGTTCCAGGTAATCCTTGGGCGCGAGTAATCCAGTTGTCTCCCCATCGACCCGGCTCGACCAGGCCTGCCAGAGCCGGTGGGAACTTTCCTCATCGGCTTCGGGGGGACGCCCGACCGAAGGGCTCACAGACAGAGTACGCCTTAGCCGACCGTAATCACGGGCATTCAATCCGAACAGGATCAACAGCATCTCATGCGGCGCATCGGCTGCGATCAGCGACTGCAGGGTTTCTTCCGATTCGCGCTGCACCCGCAGGTGATCGATCATCGGCCAGTACACCTGCCGATTCAGGGCGATATCCAAACAGTGGGCACGAAGCGATTCAACACGGTACAGGTCCGAGACGTTCATCTCCCGCAGAGCCTCGATCTCGCGTGGACCGAATTTCATGTTTTGCAGGGCCACGTGGTCCCCTTCTGCCAGGCAGCGAATGGCATACATCAATACGGCGGTGACCAGGTCGGATTCCTTCGTGCTTTCCATCGCCTCTACTCCCAGACCGATACACCGGTATCCGCGGCGATACGGCGAATGCGTCGATAGGTATCCATCAAGGCCAGCAAATCACGCCAGTCCCGATCATCGAGCGGCCGCCAGAGCCGATAACCGGTGTGACCCGGATCCAGTGTCCAGATACTGCTGAATAACAGATCGGCATCTTCGGTCTCGAGTGCACGGCGAAGGATGGACTCGTCCGGCAGGAGCGGCAGCATGGCCTCGAGCGGCGCAAAGGTCATCTCCGCACAGGCCGCCAACTGCCACCACAGCATGGTGAGCTGACTCAAACTATCCTCGTCGAGCTGGTCCGCCAGGGTTGGATCTGGAACATCACGCAATACGAATCCCAAGCCCTTGCCGGACACCGCTTCAACGAGGTCAGCCATGCCATTACGCTGGGCCAGTCGTGTCGCAAGCGTCCAGGCTCGGCCACGCAACGACTTCAGATCGTTCGGGCCGGTATCGTTGGTGAGATTCGGTAGTTCGGTCTCGGATTCAGCCGTCTCTTTGACATTGTCATCCAGAAGACCGGTATCCGGCGCACTACCGGGATTCGACTGATCCGGTAATTCCGGTGGTAATTCATCAGTGGATGTTCGATCCGAACTGGATACACGCGAACCTCCATCATACTGATCAGCATCGAATGATTCGTCTGTGGGGTGCTCAAGCTCTGATGAATCCTTATCCGGTTCCACCTCGGCCTCCGGAATCACCAGTTCCCTGCCGGCCATCTCGGCATCGAGCATCACGCGTACGGTATGAATGCTGACATCCAATGCAGCGGCAATTTCAGATTCCAATGCGCTGCGCAGCACATCGGTGTCCCAGTCAGGGCTATCGTACCGTTTGCATAGCGTCGTGAAGACCTCTTCGAAATCCTCTGCCGACTCGGAACACCGATCCTCCCAAATCTTGTGAGCGGCACGCTCCAATCTGCGAATGCGTTCGATATGCGGTCTGCCGAGCCCGCCTTCGAGTGCAATGGGGATGACGGGTAACAGTCGATGGACGGTGTATACCATCTGGGAAATACGCGCCTGGGTGATGCGATACCCGGCACGGCGGAGTTCTGTTTCGAGACGCCTTTGGGAGATCACATCGAGACCGAGTTCTTCGGCAAGCAATTTTTGTGCTTCGCAAACAGCACGCGCCTTATCGATGAAGGTAAGACCTCCCCGCAGGTCGTTTTCCCGAAGATGCGCCAGCAGTACATCAGATTCGCAGCACCAGGCTTTGAGCAGGCAAGGTACTGCGGCAAAACGTTGATCACCGGTCTCGGCGAATAACTCCTTCAGTATGATCAGCCGCGTATTACCACCGGCATGGACGATAAAGTCAGCCGCATCGGGTCGCTGCGTAACTACCAAAGGTTGGTCTAGACCGGTATTGCGAATCGAGTCTCTGATCCGGTCATATTCGGGGTTGCGGCCGTGACGCGGATTGTGCTCGTATGGCTGGATTCGGGAGATATCGATCATCTGTGGCGCCGGGCTGGTGGTTGCTTCTGCCGGTTGTGAGATCGACAACTTCTCAGACGGCGTTGTGGGTTTGCCAGCCATTGGTCATTCCCATCCCTGCAGGCCGACGAATATCTCCGGGTAACGGACCAGGTTTTCCCGTGGCACCGGCTCCAGCCGCCCTCCTGATCGGTCCGCCACCCGCTGGCTGACCTGCTCAATGCGTGTCGCCATCTGCGGGCTCGCATGCCGGTGCTTACCAGCCAGCTGATACAGATAGGCTACTGAGTCGTTGCAAACGGTGGCCAACTCGGCGCGTTCCCTCTTGCTGGCGTATTTCAAAAATGTCCTTAGCTTCATGATGCCGGACATTAGCACCATGCTTATCTATCAGCAAGCTAACTCGCCAACTAAATGTTTATCTTTATGCTAAATTTCTGCTATATTCCCTGCATGATGCGCATACCAGAAAAAATCCGGTTGAAGAATCTCGAGCTTCTGATTGCCGAAGCCGGCTCTGCTGCGAAACTGGCCGATCGTGCCGGCACCAACAGTTCCTATATCAGCCAGGTCCGGCGTCAGATGCGCACAAAGAAAGGCACTCCGCGGGGCATCGGTGACGATCTAGCGGAAAAGCTGGAACGCGGAATGGACAAACAGGAGGGGTGGATGGACACACCGCATAGGGATAAATGGGACCAATCACAAATCGCCGACACAGAGGTCAATGCGCACCTCGGGCCGGATATCCGCAGCCTGTGCCCGGTGATCTCCTGGGTACAGGCTGGCGAATGGATGGAAATCGCCGAAGGTTACCAGCCGCAATACGGTCAGGAGTTGCTACCCTGCCCCGTTAGTTGCAGCAACGATTCTTATGTACTGCGCGTACGCGGCATCAGCATGGAACCCAAATTTCATAATGGCGATTTGATCTTCGTGGACCCTCATGCCGACGCAGTCCATGGAAAATATGTGGTTGTCATGATTGAAGACACCGCAGAGGCCACATTCAAACAACTTATCGTCGAGGAAGGCCGTCAGTATCTGAAGGCGCTGAATCCGGAGTGGCCAAACCGGATCATCGAGGTCAACCAAAATGCCCGGATCTGTGGGATTGTGGTGTTTAAGGGAGAGATGGTTTAAGAACTATTTCCTGAAAAAACTGCATGGGAAAATTTGTTTGCCTGATTGATCATCGCTGCCTGGAAACAACAGCGTAACCCGGATAGAACCCCTCCTCAGCACGTCTCGGTTAGCTTATTTATCCGCTTGCTAAACATTTTCTCTTTGCCCATTAAATTGGCACCGTGCTAAAGTTTTGGCATGGACATTATCATCACCCGAAATAACACGTGGCTGCTCGCTTTTCCGCGTTTTTCTCGCACGACCCGCCGTTAGTATGAACTGCGTATCAAAGAACGGCGGAACATGTGAACTCATGAGGCAAGCAACAATCGCGCAGCAACCCCCACTTTGGGTATTCATCGCGCATGCCTGAGCATCACCCAATCCGAATCGAAAGAAAGCCAGCGGTGTTAAATCGAACCGGGATGAGTCACGCGACCCTATATCGTCGAATCAGTGAAGGCTTGTTCCCTCCCGGAGTTTCCCTTGGTAATCGTTCTGTCGGATGGCTGGCCCATGAAGTGGACACGATGTTAAATGCATTTGCCTCGGGAAAAACGACAGAGGAACTTCAAGCCGTGGTAAAAATTCTTATTGAAAAGCGGCAGTCTCTGACAACCTGATTGAGTGATTGTTTGTCACCAAGTAACTTAGAGTAACACCGATACCGGACATTGGAAATGTCAAATAAAACACTTGCCGCTTATACCAGTGTTTCAATTTTAATCATACGGATTTGGCTTTCTTGAATACCTAGCCTGCACAGCGTCTCAGTGTGAGAAACACGCTCGCTATCCCTAAGATACGATACGGTAAATTTCGGGGTTCTCGTTATTGATGTGATTACTTCTTCAAAATAATGTAAATCCACTTCAGACAAAGAATGTCCAAGGATAAAAACCTGATCAATATCTTGTATACTATCAAAAAATTCTGTGTTCCCTTTAATGACTGCTTGCATATCTTTGAAACTGGAAGAAAAATAATCCTGCAAGGCGTTTTTTCCAAGCTCTAGGGAATAATCAAACTGGTCACTCATTTGCTCTCTCCATAACTCAAGCTCTTCATCGCTTACCCCAACAGGTGGCTTTGGTGGTTCTTCTTTGAAGTTATCGGGATCAATACCATGCCCCAAAATAATTTCGTCACCGCCAACCGCTTTACCATGGATATAAGTGATTTGGTTCTCCAAAATACCGTAAAAACCTTCCAACGTATCGGTATAGTTGAAACTCAGATATAGCGCACGAGCATTTAATGGGAGGCGTTTGTCAGAGGGGATCACGGAATAATCTATTTTCGAGATGAATTCATGGAAAGCTTTGATCAGGTTCCTGGTCAAACTATCAACAACCATCTCCATGTCGATAGCAAATGTATTCCAGTCACGATCGCGAAAGCCCGGCGAGCCGGGATTAGCGAGCGAGCCACTGTAAGCGTCATAGACCATCTCGACATCCAATAACGAGAGGCTATGCTCAAAATCACTCCATAAAGGATCAACATTTTCGGAAATATGTGGCAATCCGAAATACTCTAAAAGCTGACTATAGATGGTTCCGTAGTGCTCGTGTAGGTACAAGCCGAACGAACTGTAACGTGTATCAAGCTCGTGGTGCAGATCAAAACCGTTGCCGATGATGTACAGGGAATTCATATTTTATTTCTTCAATTAGCCATTTGCAGACCACCTATATCGAGATCTAATCGGCCGCTAAAGAACTGTCAGTGGCTTATCATCGAAGCCGATCGGCCCGAGGCGACGATCCTACTGGAGGTCGCGTATTTAGCGGCAGGATAGGGACTCCCGCTCGCGCCGAACCTTGTATGCTCACGAAACCGTTACCAGCCGCAGCACGCGTTCAGCAGGCCTGTATTCGAGGGAGACCATCATGCGCTCCGGGTACCCGATCGGCCTCGTGAACTCAAGCATTAAGTTGAATTTGCTGAGCTGGTACGTGGGCTCGTCGACCCACGCCATATTGTACAGATAGCTCATCCGTAGCTTCTCGCGGATCGCCGTCTCAAGCTCAGCCTTGGTCAAGTCTGCAAGGCCGGCCTTCTTCAGCTTTCCGAACTTCGCGGTCTTCAGATACTTTTCGAACTTGTCGTCCGCGATGGCAACTGTGAATTCGGTGAGAGGTGCCACCGTCTCAGACATCCCCCGCAACGCGATTTCAAGATCGTCGTCTGACTCCTCCATCAGCATCCACTCGGGCTTGTAGGACAGGAATACGCTGAAGTACATCGACTGAAGGCTCTTAAGCCGAAGGCCGAGGGCAGTGTAATCGTGGAGGTGCAGGTTGTGGTTCTCAGTATTCGGTCGATCATCCTCATGCCCGAGGATGACGGTGTCGCCCTGCTTGATCACCAGGTTGACGAGGTGCATCGACACGAAGGTCTTCGCTAGGCTTGCATAGGTACAAGGCACGTAACCGAGATAGGCCTTGTGCGCCCGCAGTTTAGTGTCGATGGCGGTGATGCTGCCCTCAGAGAGGTTGTTGACGTAAAGGACGTAGCAGAAGCATGGATGTTTGAAGTTCAGGTCTTTAGCGACAACCGCTGAATTGCGAAGCAGTGTGCGAGCGATTTCGTCCCGGTCATCGATCAGTTCCCCGCCAAGAATACTGTGTGTCGTTTTGCGGTCGAGAGCCTGGAAAAGTGCGTCGGCACATTCCACACCTGGAACGAACGTATTGTCACAGCGTTGCTCATCGAAGAGAAACGCCGCCTCATGCTTCGTCGATTGTGGGGTAAGCGCGCTTCTCAAAGACATGTAGTCGACGTCCTTCGTGCGAAGGATGTCGAGGAGGTCGCTGTGGAAGCGCTGAATTTCACGGAAGGTCCGCGCATCGGTCCAAGCGTAGTGCTCCCGGAGGACCGGGAGCATCACGTTGCCGCGTGCGTTAAGCGTGTGAATGCCAGTCATGTACCGAGCAGACACGAGGCCTCGCGTGTTGTCAAGGCACTGCCAATGGTTGACCTTCTGCGAGTTGAGGTGGCGCTGGCAAGAACTAGCTAGGCCAGGAGGATCGGCGAAGGATTGACCGCGGCACTGCCCCAGCTGACGCCACGAATGTCGGCTTCTCGCGGTAAACCGGTCACCCGGATATGGGCTTCGAACGACAGTGATGGACCAACACGGCCAGTTGAAGTCTGATACTTACTTGTAGTCTCAACAATTAAGAACAAAGAGAGTCCAAGTGATCCGTCCACTTCTGCAGCCAGTCCCGACATTCCGCCTCATACCCGTGCAAATCGTATGTTCCCTCAATCCCTCTGCGCGAATGTCCCAATACGGCTTCAGCCACTTCGTTAGGACATTGTAAGCGTGAGAGACCAGTCCGGACACTTCTGCGCAGATCATGCGGTGTCCAGGCAGGAAGATCTACCATCCTTTTGCTTTGCCTCATTCGCCAAGCCTGCTCGGTTAGTTGTTTTTGCTGGATAGGTAGCCGCGTTTTTTGGGATGGGAACAGATAGTCCCCAGTGGTCAGGCGAAGAGCGGTTAAAAACTCCACCGCTTGGCGGGGCAATTGCACATAGCGCTCGACCTCCGTCTTGCTCTCCCTTATGTGGAATGTCCGTTTCTTCAAGTCGATGTCCTTCCAGGCCGCGTTGCAGACCTCTCCGGTACGACACCCTGTCCAGAGGGTAAACCGAAGAACATTCTTCTGTGTTGCGGTGTAATCAGAGCCAGGCAACCATTTCAGCAACGTCGCCAACTCGGCGTCAGAGAGGACTCTTTTTCCTCGTTGATGGGTAAGTTTCACCTTGGCCTGTCTGAGGCTTGCTTTGGCGAGAATTGCCGGATTTGCGAACTCATCGGGAAAATAGCCCAGACCGATCGCAAACTCGTAGGCGGCGGAAAGCTCTCTCAGTACGTTTCCTGCTTGAACATTTGCCCCGCGTTGCACAATTGCCATGACCATATCCACCACAGCCTTTCGCGTGACAGCATTTGCGGCCATCTCCCCCAACTTGGGAATCACATCGCCATAGAGGGTTCTGCGCGTCTCAGACTGACCTTTCGGTTTTCGTGCGCCGGCGATGACCTTTCCGCTTGGAGATTTCCGGTCTTCGATATACTGGGTCAGATAGAGCTCTACGAGTTTCTCCACATTGAAGGATTTCTCAACTGACTCTCGTTGTCCCAGCTCCAATTCCTGGGCTTGCTCCCGTTTCAGCCGTTTCTCCTCTTTGGCCTCAGTTGCCGGGCAGTGCCCCTGGCGGCGAACTTGTTTAAGCTCCTGGAGCTTTAATCTCGCTTCGGCCAGGGAGGTCTCCGGGAAATTGCCGATTTTCACCTGAACGAGCTTTGAGGTGATCGGGCTGGTATAGCGATAGAAAAAAGTCTTTAATCCGGTAGCCCCGCATTTCACTCGCAAGCCGATGTTTTCCCCCGTGTCGGCCTTGATTTTATCTCCAGGCTTCATCACCTCCACTGTCCTAGAAGACAAGGGTTTGGTATTCTGTAATGTTGCCATGGGTATCCTCTTGAATTGATGTCAGTTTGTCCGACGCAATGGAAAAAAGTGTAACTTTTGGATTCCAAGGAAAAGTTACACCAACAAAAGTTACACTTCAAGTTACACTTTTTCCTGAGATTGGATGATATTTCGTGAGACTCGATGAGACTCCAAGAGACGACTTAAAAAGGATAAATGCTTAGAAATCAATAAGTAGAGCAGCGTAACGGCATGAGTTCATTAGAAAAAAAAGAACAACATACACCAATGATGCAGCAGTATCTGCGCATCAAGGGGGAACATCCCGAGATGCTGGTCTTCTACCGTATGGGGGATTTCTACGAGCTCTTCTATGGCGACGCGGAGAAGGCCGCACGGCTGCTCGATATTACCCTCACCAAGCGGGGCCAGTCG
>NATV01000036.1 GCA_003094535.1 gamma proteobacterium symbiont of Ctena orbiculata
GGTCGTAGCAGGCCTCGATCTTCGCATCGATCGCTTCATCCAGATCTTCCGGCAAGGCCACCAGCCATACGTCCTCCCCGACCGAGACCTCCGGCTCCAGCCCCAGTTGTCGCAGGTAGTCGATGAAATCGCGCCAAGTGCGCTCGTTGAACAGGATATAGTCCAACATCAAGATCCTCTCCTCCGCGAGGGGCTCATGGATTGAGCCTGCACCCGGGTTATTCTCAAATCGTCGAGCAGATGGGAGTGTACAGCATGAAGAGTCAAAATTTCCTCGTCAAACTGACGAAGATATTGGGTTTCCCTCCCGGGATCAATCCAGGCAGCCTAAGTTGCCCTCCTCGGCGCAAGGTGATGCTTCAGGAATCCCCGTTGGCCGGCTTCCAGTATCATCGGGCAGCGGCAATCTGGCCCTTTCTCCGCGTTGGCGAGCCGCTTCGCCTGAAACGGGAGCCCAGCAATCCACATGACCGCTATGCCATCGCCGTGTGGTTCAGAAATGAGCATCTGGGATACATTCCGCGCCGTGAGAACCGCACCCTCGCCCGCCTGCTGGACCAGGGCGAACAGCTGGAGACAACGATCGTGCGTCTCCTCGAGGAGGAAAATCCATGGCGCAAGATCCGTTTCCGCGTCGAATGGCTGCACAGGTAACAGAGACCTATGGGCTAAGGCTTCAGCCTGTCTTAGCGTAGGCGCTGGCCACCGGGTTTTCTCGGTCTATGTTGCGATTTTTTACGGATACCCTCGATGCCGAGACTCAGCTCCATCGTCTTGGCGGCATCGCCCAGGTATTTGGTAATACCGAACTCCGCCAGGACGAGCCGGGTGCTGCCTGAAAACCCACGCCTATACCCACCCCAGGGATCGGTCCCTGCGCCAACATGCTCGACATCGATTTGAATGGGCCGGGTTATGCCTCTCAGGGTAAGCTCGCCGATCAGTTTCGCCTTACCCCCACCCTGCTCCTCAAATGCGCTACTGACAAACCTCGCCTCGGGAAAGGTATCAACATGGAGATAATCCTCATCCCTGAGATGCTTGTCACGCTCGGCATGGTTGGTGTCGATGCTTGTGGTGTCGATAACAACCTCGACGGTGGCGCTTGAAGGGTCTTTTTCGTCGTAACTGAATGATCCGGAAAATCGATTAAATCGTCCTGTCAACCAGCTGAATCCAAGATGACTGATCTTGAACTGGATATAGGCATGCCCACCCTCGGTATCGATCACATAATCGGAAGCCTGAACCGATTGCAAAACACAAAGTGAAAGCAACAGCAGCCGTGTCAAGCAAAAGGGAATTTTAGTCATATTCAGTTCCGGGTTATTCATTTAATTCCGATTAATTAATTGTAGCCAATCATCGAAAGATTTAATCAAACACCTATTAGTTTTTTTGACGTAAAAAAACACGGTTTAAAAAAGAAGTAAAGGCAAGAAATAAACAGAATTTAATTGCCATCAACGGACGTAATGGGAGCAATTTTAGATATAACTCTCATAACGAGTTTCGACCAGTTCTCACTTCTCCCCAAGTCAATCCCGACTGCCCAAAAAGGCAAGTCTATGGGGTGTTGTTTCCGGAATTTTTTACAAATTGCGTGGCATATTTTCGAGCTCTTTCACACTGCTGAACGCGACTACAAATTGTGTGAAATCGGTCATCTAAAACTGTGATCTTGTAAATGAATAAATAGGTGCGTTGACCGCCATAGTGAACAACAAAGGAATTCGCTATTGAGGTTGTCTAAATGAAATTTCCACGCACTCTCCTGTCACTGGTTCTGGTCCCCTCACTTTTCTTGACCGAGATCAATCAGCTTCAAGCTGGTAGCGACGCCTATGAACAGGCTGACGACATCACATTCACTCGAGCGGTGTGGAGAAAACCGAAGGATCTGCTGGTATTCAGGGGCACCGGAACGCCAGGTACAGAGGTAAAACTCTATCTCGCCGGCACGGATTCCTTTCTCGGTAGCCATACCGTCAACAGACGCGGCAGATGGCATTTAATATTTTTTGAACCGGCCTCCATACCCTGCAGCGTTCGCGCCGAAAGCAGTACCTCCACGATTGAAACGGACGTCCATCGCGCGCCGGACGACTGCGTCAGCCAACCGGAAACCACGGAAAACAGCGCACCCGTGATCGCTGGATCACCGCGAACCCAGGTTGCCGAAGGCGAGGCATACAGCTTCGTCCCCAGTGCGGATGACGCGGATGGCGACGACCTGACCTTCTCCATCGTCAACAGGCCCTCCTGGTGTAACTTCAACAGCTCAACCGGGCGGCTCAGCGGCACACCGGATTATAACGCCGCGGGTACCACCCGGGATATTCGGATCAGTGTCAGCGACGGCACAGAAACAGCAACCCTTGACGCCTTCAGCCTCACCGTCGACGACAGCAACCGGGCACCGACAATCAGTGGCTCGCCCGTTACCAACATCGAAGAGGGGACTGCCTACAGCTTCACCCCGACCGCAAGCGACCCGGATGGCGATGCGCTGACATTCTCGATCAGCAATATGCCGGCCTGGGCAGCGTTTAACAGCAACACCGGAAACCTTAGCGGTACCCCCGGTTCCAATTCGGCGGGTACCTATTCGAATGTGGTCATCAGCGTATCCGACGGCAGTGAAGTCGCAACCCTGGGTGGATTTACCATCACCATCGCGGACAATGCGCCCGAAGGCGGCAGATTCCAGTTTGCCCAGGCCGGCTACAGCGTGGACGAGGGTAGTTCCGTAACCCTGACCATCACCCGTGACAACAGCAATGGTGAGGCTAGGGTCAACTACGGCACCTATGGCGTTGAGGCACGGCACAGGGTCGACTACAACGGTTTTCCCTGGACAACACTGGTCTTCAATGAAGGTGAAACCAGCAAGACCATCACGCTCCAAACTCTGTCAGACGATGTCACCGAATCCGACGAAACCCTGGGCGTGCATCTTGACGCACCATCGGACGGCTATTCGCTGGCCTCCCCCTCGATCAGCGTGGTCACCATTCAAGACGTCTCTGATCCCAACAGCGAACCGGTCATCAGCGGCACACCGGATCAGAACGCGGTCGTAGGCAGCGAGTATCGTTTCACACCCGACGCCTCCGATGCGGACAACGACACCCTGAGTTTCAGTGTTACCAACCTCCCGGCATGGGCCAGCTTCAATAACCAGAACGGCGTCTTGAGCGGCACCCCGAGCGAAGAGGATGTGGGTACCTTCAGTGACATCGTTATCTCTGTCTCCGACGGAACCGCAAGCGCTTCATTGAGCCCGTTGAACATCACGGTGGCAGCGGCAGAACCCGAGGTCGGCAGCATATCCCTCTCCTGGGTCCCGCCGACATCCCGAACCGACGGCACGGCGCTGGATTTGAGCGAGATTTCCGGTTACAAGATCTACATGGGTTCAACCAGGGATAACCTGGAACAGGTCGTGGACCTGGCGGACTGCACCGTCCACGACTATGTGGTCAACGATCTCGTCACCGGCGATTACTACTTCGCGGTCACCACCTACGATATGGAAGGCAATGAGAGCGACTTCTCCAACGTTGCCATGAAGAGCACCATGTAGCGACTGACGCTTTCGGCCGGGTCTATAGCTTCAACCATATTGTCGATTGGTTGGCTATACCAAGCACCGGATTCCAGGGGTTACGATCCCTGAATCCGGTGCATTCTTATTGGGATTCATAAAAAGCAAACCGCAAACAGACGCCAATCACCGCGAATATCCGCAAATCGAATAGCTAATAATATTTGCAACAGAGGACAAAATCGAGTTGTGAGTGAAGCGAACCCATCCACTCAAAACTCAAAAAGCGTAAACTGCTTGAAGTCGCTGACGCAATCGACCGGTAAAGTGTGTATCCGGATTGGCGTTTGATTTGGGTTTAGCTCAGGACTTCACCGCCAGCACAATCTGATTTCTCAGGGACTTCAACAGATTGAGTCTTTTTTTATCGATCTCCACACCGTGGGGATTGGCGTGATCCGCATAGATAAGACCCACCGCCCTGTTATTTATCACCAAGGGAAAGAGCAGGAATGAACCGGCGTTGGAGATCTTCTTATACCAATCAGGTATATCCGCCTGTATCTTCTGTTCCGTGGTATCGGCGATATAGACATCCACCGCGTTTTTCATTGCGCCATGAAAGACATCCACATTGTAGGCGGTCGGAAAGCGGAAGCTTTGAGCGAACTCATCGGCGGAGCTGCCAAAACCCAGCCTGCCCGCCATCTCCCCTCGCTTGCGGTCCAGTAGCGCCAAGATAACCCTTTGAAAACCGATGGCTCGATACATGGTCTCGAGCACCACATTGAAGATCTCGGAGACACTGTGGCTTCCCACCAGCATTCCGGTCACCTCCTGCAACCCGTCCATCAGCAGAGATTCCGCATCTTCGGGGGTGGCAACAGGATTATTGTCTTGCGGCAATGACTCGAGCGGCTTGGTACCCTCTTCATCGAGGATTTGAGTTTCAGCCAAACCATCTTCTTCTATCGCCTTCGGCCGGCCTCTTTCGCCCCCTTTGTGAGGCTGCAACTCATCGTTGTTGCTGGTGAGTTTCTGGATGAATTGATCGGAAATGTCACCCGATATCGCCGTCGCCACCTCCTGAAACTCATCGATGGACTGGCTTGCGAAACGATTGATCTGCTTATTTGTGATATTGAGTCCCTTCGCATACTTTTTACTCAAGGCATCCATCGCCGATTTGTTGTCGGGCCCCGATTCAATCATCACCGTCATCGCCTCATCCGCGAAGGCGGAGACCAGGCGTCTGCGTTCCACCCGATTGACAGGTTTGTGATCTCCCTGCCAATGCTTCATGCTGTCGACCAGTGTCTTGGGAAAATTCCATTGCGCCGCGATCTCGATGCCGATCTTTTCAAAGCTGACACCGAGTACATTGTGCTGCGCGGTAATCGGCTCCTTCTCCTCAACCTTGACCAGGCGATCGATCTCCTGCGACTCCTCCGGCAGGTAGAATGCCACCAGTAATTTTCCGAGGTCGTTCAGTAGGCCGGTGAGGAAGTAGGCCTCGGCTTCATGCTGATCGATTTCCCCCGCCACCTTGTGGGCCAGGGTTGCGCGAAACATGGCCGACGAGACCAGGTCGCGGAGATAGCCCGCCTGCTGCTTGTTCTCGATATGCTCAAAAAAGATCAACGACGCCGCCAGGGAGCGGATCGATTGGGTGCCCAGCACCACCACGGCGCGCGACACGGTACCGATTCTTCCGGAAAACCGTCCATAGTAAGCGGAGTTGACCACTTTCAGGATTTTGTTGGTGAGGGCGAAATCATTGACGATGACACCCGCCATCTGATTGACATCCTTGTTACTGGCATCCGCCATGGCGTTGATGCTGCGCACCGATTGAGAGAGGGCGGGAAAGTCGCTCTTTCGCTTCATGCGGCGCAGCAGGAACTCCACAGTACCGCTTGCATCTTCATCCAACGCCAGCTTCCCCTCATCGACACCGCGCATTTCATTGAAGGCCTGCAACATCTCCGTGGCATCCTGGTAGCGCAGGGCGGGGTCCTTTTCCAGGGACTTGAGGATAAACCGGTCAAGCTTCTCATCCACCGAGGGATTGAATTGGGAAGGAGGCCTGGGCTCCAACTTGAGTATCGCGTCAATGACGATCTGTTGTTTCCGGCCACTGAATACCGGCATGCCGGTCAGCATTTCATCGAGGATCAGGCCGAGGGCGAAGATGTCCGCCTGGGGTCCGACTTCTCCCTTTTGAATATACTCCGGCGCCAGGTAACGGGGAGTGCCGATGAGCTGGCGGTCGGGCCCCTTGGCCTCTGTGACTAGGCGGGCAATACCGAAATCCATGATCTTCGGTACCTTGTCACTGTTGATGATGATATTTGCCGGCTTCAGATCACGATGAACTATGCCCGCCTTGTGCGCCTGACTCATACCCTCAAGCAGGCCTTGGAAGATCTGCAGGGCATCGCCCAGTGCCAGCGGATCGCCATTGATCAGCTCTTTTAACAGATCACCCTGTACATATTCAAAGACCAGATAGGGAACCTGCTGATGCTTGCCGGCCTCGTAGATGGAGACGATATTTGGATGCTGGAGTTTGCTTACCGCCCGGGCTTCATCCAGAAAAGACGACTCCATCAGCGACTTGTTGAGTAGTTTGATCGCCACCTTGCGTTCCAGCTGACTGTCGTGACAGAGATAGACAGTACCCTGATTGCCAACCCCCAGCTGTTCGCCCACCTGGAACCGACCGATCTGTTTTGGCTTCATCACCACTCCCGGATAGCACCTCCAACTCTCTTATCGGCAAGGCACTGAAAACCTGAGCCGACACCGGCATTGGAAATCCGTGGAAGTATCCTCGATATCCTGCGCTCAAGCGTGCAACAACCTGCGTATCAGATCTTCCAGCATGGGAAGATCGATGGCCGGCAGTCGGGAAACATCTTCCCCCGTCTCTATGCCGACCACACTGAGTCGTGATGGCAATTCATCCAGTTGACCGGCCAGCGCTATCGCCTCAACCACGCCGAAACCATGACTGGAAGTCAAACACGCCTGTTGCTCCAGCGACTCGAGATCCAAGACTCTTACCCCTCCAGGTCTTTCGAAAGCGCGTACCGCATCGATAATCACCACTTGATCAACACCCTGAAAGTAACTGACGATCTGGCTGCCCGGCCGGTCGAGTTTCAGCAGTTCACAACCCTCCAGCTCCAATCCGGCAAGATGATCGATGGCCTGCCAGGCCAACTGATCGGCACCGAAGGGCGATCCGACCCCAAGAATTCGGATCATCGACGCTTGATTTCGAGATTAAGAAAGTGGGTGGCGCATGAGATACAGGGGTCGTAATTGCGTATCACCTGTTCGGCCCGCAGACGCAGGGCGTCGTCCGGATTGTCGAGGCCGAAGCGTTCCAGAGAGAGACGGATGTCCTCTTCGATCCGTCCCTGGTTCTGGCTGGTGGGCGGCACGATACGGGCATAGCGGACTATCCCCATATCATCCACGTCGTAGCGATGCCAGAGAATACCGCGTGGTGCTTCGGTGCAGCCAAAGGCATTGCCCTCCTGGGGTTGCAGCGGAATGTAGGGCTCGTCGGGCTGGCGATAACGCTCAAGCAGGCGGATCGCCTCGTAAACGGCGAAGTGGAGTTCAATGGCCCGCGCCACGATGCTGTGAAACATGTTGTGGCTGGGAAAGGCTATGCCACACCCATCCATGACCTTGCGCACCGGCTTCGGCAGCTGGTGGAAATTGAGATTGAGCCGGGGCAAGGGCCCGACCAGATAGGGCCGCCCCTCCAGGCTCGAATGCAGTGCGGTGGAGTGGGGTGACTGATGCTCCTTGAAGAAGCTCTCGTAGAAGTTGATCTCGGTCTCGAGCCCCTGACCCGATATCAGATTGCCACGCTCGATGGCGTATTCCTCGGGGTGGCTCAGGGCGACACTGATAAAGGCCTGTTCATCGTCGGGAAAGTCGAGCCCCGCGGTCCAGCCCACCAAGGCTTCTGCCGCCGGCAGGGCCGCCTCCAGGCGTCGCAGCAGGGAATCGACTTCATCCTGTCTCGGCGCGCGGTAGAAGCCACCGACGCGAATCCCCACCGGATGCACCGAGCGGCCTCCAAACAGCGCAATCAGATCGTTGCCGAGGGTCTGCAGCTCCAGGCCCCGCCGCACCGCATCCGGATAGTCGGCCGCCATCGCGATCGCCGAATCGAAGCCGAGAAAATCTGGCGCCGCCAGCAGATGGATATGCAGGGCATGACTCTGCAGCCACTCCCCACAATACATGGCGCGGCGCATTCCCCGCAGCCAGTCGGGGGGCTGAAGACCGAACAGTTCCTCGAAGGCCTGCACCGCGCTCATCTGGTAGGCCACCGGGCAGATACCGCAGATGCGCGCCACCATGTCGATCACCTGATTGCATTCGTAGCCCTCGACAAACTTCTCGAACAGCCGGGGTGGTTCGTAGATATTTAACTCCAGGTTTTGGATGGCGCCGTCCACTACGTCGACCTTCAGGGCGCCTTCACCCTCGACCCGGGTCAATACCGGCACATGGATCTGGATATCGCGTGTCTTGTCATTCATGGGAACTGTCTTTCAGCCGCTCGCCCGCCTGTTTGAAGGCGGGGGCGTGATTGGCAATAAAATGGAACCGCCTGGCAACGGCTTCGGGCTCGAGTCCCAGCTCGGTAAACCGCTGGGCCAGCGATCGGTCGTTGATCTGCTTCAGGGGACCATAGCAGCTGTAGCAACCGCGCCCCATGGACGGACAGAGCGCGTTACAACCCGCCACCGTAACCGGGCCCATGCAGGGCTCGCCCTTGCTCACCATGACGCATACCAGACCCTTGCGCTTGCAGCCCATACAGACGGAACGGTTCTCGGGGCGTGGCCGAACACCACTCAGCAGGTCCCGCAGCGCCCCCACGACCTGACGCGAATTGACCGGGCAGCCGGGGATCTCGAAATCGACCTTGATATAGTCGGAGATGGCCTTGGAGTGTTGCAACGCCTCGATATGGTCGGGCCGGGCGTAGACTGCCGCCATCCAGGCGGATCGGTCGGTGAAATTGGCCAGTGCCTGCAATCCTCCCGCGGTGGCACAGGCGCCGATGGCGATCAGCGTGGCGCTCTTCTCCCGCACCTCCTTGATGCGCCCGATATCCTCGGGTGTGGAGACACTACCCTCCACCAGGGCGATATCGGCCTCGGCCACCGGATCATTGGGACCCGCCTCGGCGAAGTGAACAATATCCACCAACTCCGGCAGCAGCAGGGGCTCGCCCAGATTCAGCAGCGACAGCTGGCAGCCGTCGCAGGAGCTGAATTTGTGAACCGCCAACTTGGGTTTGGCATTACTCATACCTTATACACTCCAATTTTGGATGGGACATATACTGTTAATTTTGAATT
>NATV01000037.1 GCA_003094535.1 gamma proteobacterium symbiont of Ctena orbiculata
ACTGACATCGGTATTCGGATTCAGGGTGACCTGGTTGACGGCCAGACCATGGGCCTGAAACTGCTGACCCAGCAATGAGAAGGAACCGCCGGCCTCGATGATAAAGATGCGCGGTCGGTACATGGCGGCCATCTGTTGCAGCAGATAAACCAGCATTGCCGATTTTCCGGCGCCGGTGGGACCGAGGATCAACATGTGAGCGTTCTTCTTACGGTCGGCCCTGTGCAGAGGATCGAACACAAGGGGTTCGGCACCCCGGTTGAAGAACACCAGTCCCGGGTGACCAGTACCTTTGGATCGGCCGTACAGGGGTAGCAGATTCGCCGTATGACTGGAAAACACCAGTCGTGATCGGCGACTGGATTTTTCCAAGGTGGCATCGTAGGCCATGGGCAGGTTACGAATATAGCTGTCGAGTGCCAGCAGATCGGCTTCGTGGAGAATCGGTTGCAGCCCGTTGGGCAACAACAACGCGTTCAACTGATTGACGTTGGCGCGCAGGGTCTTCATATCGTTCCCACGCACATAGAACGCAATGCCCAGCGGATAGAGCTTGTTACCGCGCGCCATCTCCCGCTCCACGGCCTCGGCGTCTTCCTTGGTGAGCTCGGCCTCCGCGGAATCTCCCACTGCGGCCCGTTTGACCTGGGCGATGTGGTTACGCGTGAAGTCCTGAGGCTTGGCCGTCAGGGTCAGCACCATCACGGTGTATTCGGGGAATCGGTCAAACAGTGAGAAGACATGATCGCCGGCCTGGCGCTCTGCGGTCATGTGACCGACCTCGGGCGCCCGGCGCAGTCCCTGGATGGTCACCAACGTATGCGGCAGGTCATCGAACCACCAGGTCGCCGAGGCATTGTCCGAGCGAGGCATCGTCAGCGTCAGGCGCTCGGCAAGATCATGCCCGAATGGCAGGTCTTCATCCCCCGGATAGGGGGCAATCTCCAGTAACTTATCGGGATCACCACCCGTAATCTCGGGCCTTGGGTTGAACCATTTCAGCAACCACTCGTAGAGATCCCGCCCCGTACCGCGACGTACCCGAATTCCAGCCGAGGCCAGTGAGGCTACCCACTTGGTAGCCACGTCATTCAGGGATTCCTCGATTTCCACGGCGGAAGGCACCCGGCCATTGGGTTTCAAACGACGGTACAACGTGGCACGCACACGCCGGACCTGGCCTCGCCACTGGGTACCGGTCACCGCGGTATCTTCAAAGAGACCACCGGGACGGGTAATCCGGGCGAGATGCTCCGACAATGTTTGCTGGAAGTGGCGGGTATAGTCTGACTCCCGCGCACCGGGCTGGGCATAGTCCGCGACCTCCTGCTCGAATACCTGAAGACTCGGATCGTCCTGCACGTACACCTGCAAGATCCACGGGGCGTCGTCTTCTTCAGGAATGGCATCGGTCAGTGCGGTCTGGATCGCGTCGCGTAGCTGCGTCATGAACGCAGGTGTACGCGCCTCGGTACCGGCCGGGGTCAGTTCGAACAGGGCGCCGACACTGATCCCGTCTTCCAGCAGAAAGGTACGGCTCGCCGGGTTGTATTCCATCCACGGCAGGAAGTCGGTAAACGACGGCGGGCGTTCATACAGCTGCTTGACCTGGCTTGTGGTGACAGGCAAGTCTTCGGCGTTGGCATCCTGCGTCGCCCTACCTCCTGCATTCCTGCAGTTGTCGCTTTGCCCTTCTCGCTTTGAGGGCGTAGGGACTGACTTCATGAAACTCACCGGCGGATACCACCCTGCTGACTACGGACTTCACCGGGTAGCGCATATTCCACCTGTTCATACATCGGGAAGGCGGTCGTATAGCCAGGCACCGGTGCGCCGGCATCACCGGCCAGGTGCGGAAAGATGTACATCACCAGCGTCGGATTAGGCAGGCGAGGAAACAGCACATCGATCTCGTTGAAAGCATCTCGTGTATAGCCATGCAGCGCCGCATCACCCGAGACGATGGACCGGCTGCCCAACTCGCCGCGAAGAGCCTCTGGATTGTCGGCATTCATCTCATGCACGTGGCCCTCATAAATAGCCTTCATCGAAGGGCCATCCTGGGGTAATACGGTGTCCTTGGTGCTGGCGCAACCGGCCAGCACCAGGCTAATCAAGCCGAGTGCGGCGATAGGGGTCGAGGTCGGTTTCATGGGTCAGTTTCCTACCAGTGGTATCGAAATCAATAGGGAGTTCCCGGTCAACATGGATGGCAATGCGGATGCCGGCCGGAACGAAGACGGCATCGAAGCTCTGGGACTGGCGCTCCAGCAGCCACTTCGACACTTCCTCACTACCACCGGAAATGGTCTTGCCTAACACGAAGCGACCGGTATCGCCGCTGACGCTACTGGTGACACTGCCCGCATTGCTCACCACCGATGTTGTCTCGGCATTGGCCGCCGCTTCCGCCGCAGCCTGGATGGCCATCACACCGATCCGTTGGCTAAGAAAGGCCGGTGCGTTGGTCTTGCGTTCACCGGTGATGCAGGGGATGCCCTGTTCGTCGGAGATCCAGCCCAGTGGCCTTTCCGCACCACCTCCCTGATTGCCTCGGTCATCGCCGGAAATGGTTCGGATGGTGCCATCCTCAAAAACGAAGGTGACCGAATCGAGGCGACCGGTCACACAGGAAAGCGTCCAGTCTCCAACAGCGGTCCCACTCCACACCATGCCTTGAACGCCCGGCACCGTGAGGCCATTGGCGGCCAGATTATCTGCGCCGGTGATGACCTTGAACGGCATCGGATCACGGACCTGTCCTTGCACCGGCACCCGGCCTACCAGGGCCGTCATGGCCGTCGAACCGATCAGTGTGGCGTTACGGGGAACCGTATAAACGGGATGGACAGTGCTGAATTCCTGAGTCAGTGCCTGTTTAATTTTTGGAGTCTTTTCAGTCGCCGATGTCAACGCACTTCCGGTCGACTGACCTACCCTCTGCAGCAGACTGTTTCCATTGGCCTCTAACGCAGCATCGTCGACACTATCCAGCGGTTCGACCCAGATCAGGCTGCCAGAAGTTGCAGCCCCCTCTCCGACGTCATCGAGGCCCAGACCCACCGGGATGTCACTGCCACTTTGGTTGGGGTAACGCTGGGAAAGAGACTGAGACAGCGCATCCACGCGCTCTGTCAGTGAAGAAAGCACACCGGCATCGATCCGGTCGCGTGACTCCCGGTCTTTTTCATGGGACAGCAACTCTCGCTTGACCCGGGTTGTGACGTTCTCCTCGATCTGGTGACGATTAGCCAGCAGTTCACGGTTCTCTTTGCGCAGCTGGTCATTGTCCTTGCGTAAAGCCTGTACTGACCTGGTCATGGACGCGACATTGGCCGTCAGCGTCTTAATGGTATCGGCAGGACTATCCGCATCCGGCGCAGGCGCCTGGGGCACACTCTCCAGAACGAGTGCATCTTCAGGTTTCTGCGAACAGGATTTCAGGGTGACGAATACCAGCATCAGCACAACGGCGCCGGCAAGCAGGGGTAAGAGTCGGTTGGAGGTTGCAATCGCCATGGTAAGCCCTAGTACGAAACGCCGAATGGCCGGGCGGAGATCAGATACACCGCCGTGGTATCCGCCTCATCGCCTTTGGGAAACAGACGGTGGTGCTGAAAGGTTGCCGTCAGCCAGGTGCCCCGAATATTGCGAGGGTCCAGTGTTATCGCCTGTTCGGTACGGTTGGTGAGCTTGACCGCAGTGACATAGAGACCCTTGGCGCGCCATGCCACCAGCGGAACTCCTTCAACGGCGCCACCGTGGTATAGCTCGACGGGATCGCGGCTGACCGGCACACGGACAATTCCGGGTTGGTCTTTGACCAGGCGAGCCGGGGCATAAAGCTGCTGGGCAGCGAAGCGGGTCAGCTGAATAAAATCAGGCCGCTCCTGTTCCGGCTCGTGTCCGGCAGTCGCCTGATCTTTCTCATTGCCCTGTTCACCCGACACATAGATTTGAATCGGATGACCTGGCCCGCCTTCTTCCGTAGCCGTGACATCGAACAGGTAGATACGCCCACTATCGAGTTCACGCACCATGAGCCGGTTGGATCCGAAGGACGTGTGCGCCAACAGGTAGACCATCCCGTTGACACTCTGCGTGCGCAACACACCCGCAACGGTGGCCGGCACACCCACCTTTACTGCGGCGGGAAATTCAATCCGCTGTTCCTGACCAACTGCAAGTTCCAACCGGATCGGTGCTTTCTTCCACTCGATCCGCTCAAGCGTTTCCGTCTCGGCATGCACGAGCGACTGCATCAAGAGCAGCGTCACAGCCAGCCAGGTAGCCATTACGGAATGGTTAGATCGTTTTTTTCGCATGGGTTGCTCCTGCTATTTCTCTTGCCCGGCATCTACACCGAGTTCCGATTCTTCCAGCCTGCGCGGCCCGTCACTCGCAAAGCCGTCCAGCGCCAGCCCCCAGGGATTGGCTTCCGGATCGACCGCGAGACTGACCACCCGTAAGGGATAGCGAATGGCGGTTTTCTTCACGGTCATACCTTTCACCGACTCGAACAGATCGAGATCCAGCCAGACCACCCACACGCCAGGCGCGAGCACATCGACGCGACGTTCCTCGTAGCCGTGTCCGGCAATCTCATGCACACCTCGCACCCGGTAGGCCAGCTCACCCTTGCGGCCTTTCTGTTCCAGGTCGGCCATGAGTTCCGTCCGGTAACGCGGCGTCACATATGGAGAGATGCGGAAGATGGCCTTGCCATAGTCCTTGGCTCCATCATCGGGCCAGCGGTTAAGCTGCTGGAAGATGTAAAAGGCAAAGGCGTACACATTGGCCGCCGGTACTTCATCGACCGAGAGCGTCGCCCCGGAGCGCAGATCGGGAGGAACATGCACCGTCAACTGCTTTGGCGCCTGACTCCAGCCAAACCAGAGAACCAGTATCACGACGAACTGGAGGCCGATCACCACCCATAGTGAGCGCAGGTGCGCGCGAACGTTATCGATCTCGGTGCGGTAACGTTGCATATCAGTGCTCTACCCAAGGGATAATTGCGAGTTCAGTTAGCTTGTCAGCGACTACGGCAAGGCGCGTCTCGCCGCCAATGGCCACTCCCTTGGCAAGAGACGCAACGCAGTCCGTGGGCGTTGACAAGCTAACCCGCAGGGCGTCCCTGTGATGCCCCGCAGCTGCGTTCCTGTGATCGGCAATGGAATGGCCATTACCTTCACACAGCGCCTTGCTGCGGAACACCACAGGGACGCTGAATCCGTAATTATCCCTTGGGTAGAGCACTTGTCCTCCCGATATCCCAGGCGCCACTGCGCCGAATGAACGGCGAGCTGCGCAAACCATGGTCCGACAACCAGATGGCAATCTGTTGCTGGTAGTAACCATCCGGTCGGCCACGTTTCTGCCGCTGGAACAGCCCCGCCATAACGATGACTGTTCCCACGACACCGACACCGGCCATGCCGAACCCCATGGTGACCGCGCCCATCAAACCCGCCAGGAGGAGGCTAACGGGTAACCAGATGAGCGCGGCCACACCCACGATGATGCCCAGTTCGGACGACGAGCAGCCCTTGAAGATCGCCGGCTCTACATTGAGCCGGTCGGCCAGAATGTCGTCTCGATCCGACATCGGTTAAATGACGCCCGCGGCTTCGGTGAGCAGGTAGCTGGCAAAGATCAGTACGATCGCACCAACGATGCCGAGCACGCCCACTTCGGCCCATTCGGCCTTGCCCTGGCGAGCCTCGTTGAACTTGGCGAAGCCGAGATAGGCAATCCACAGGAAGCCCAGCACAGCGATCGCCAGACCCAGGACCAGACCACCATCCTTGATGTAGCCCGAAATGAGCCCAATCCAGTCACCGGCTGCGGGTGCGGTACTGGGTGCCACCGGGGTCGGCAACGCCGCCAATACCGACTGGCCTGCCGTAACTGCGAGCAACCCAGCTGCGGTTACCACCTTTTTTACTGCCTTCTTCATCATTACTTTCTCTCCGAGGTAACGGGGTTGCCCCCTTTTATAAATACCGGGGAACTCCCCGAACCCCTGCGACAATGGCCAATGGCCGCTACCGCAGATAAAAACCCAACACCATGAGCACGATGCTGGCGCGCAGTGCCGACCAGACCACATCGAACAAAACGACCTGCCCGTTCTGCCAGGCACGGAAAGTGCCCAGCGAGACCCAAATAACCCAGACGAAGGCCAGCACCAGCACGACCGATGCAATTCCGGTCAGTAGAGTTGCCGGAGTAAAACCGGAGCCCGCTTGAAATGCCGTGTTCTGTGCTGCCGTCATGACCCGATATCACCGACGGTAATCGCCACGCAGCGGCGGGAAAGTCCGGGGTTCCGAACGTGGTGCATCGATGTGCTCCTGGATCCCGAGTCGAATCCGGTCAAGATCCTGGCGCAGCCACTCATACTGGAAACGAACGCGGGCATCCGGATTGGCTTGAGAAGCCGCTTCCGTGATCAGCGGGTCCATGGCCTGAAGCTCGTGGATGATCCGGGCGAGTGCTGCCCGTTCGCCGTCTGCATCAGCAATGGCAAACTGAACCGGCAATACAGCCGCCAACAGTCCTGAGACCAGCAGTTTGGTAATTTGCATGGATGTCCTCCCCGTGTTGCGCATGACGTGCATGGTGGAGGATTCGGGGAGGACTAGATATGGAAAATCAATTCAGAAATGCGCGGGGTTATTGTCCTAAATTTACACGCTTCGACGAACAACCACAGTACGCTAGAAAAAGGTGACCTCACTGGATGATTGCTGACCCGGCGATACCGAGGATGTCGACGTCTCGTTCGATCGCCGTCCGTTTCGCAGGGTCTCGTCCCAGCCGTCTTGCGATACGATAAATTTATCCAGTTTCGTTCGAAGAACCTCACCGAGCTTCACTAGGTCTTCTACACTGACGGACGGCGACTGATGATCTTCCAGCGCTTCCGCATCGAGATTCACCAACGCGTCGACTGCCGATTGGGACTCAAGCGCTGTCGCCTTCTGCTGTTCCATGGCCTGCAAGATCTCCGAGGCAATTCTGGATATCTCGGCCACCATCTCCTCGATACTGGACAATTCCCGTTCTGATTCTGTCGCCAAGCGTTGTGTTCGGCCCGCAAGCGTATGGCCTTCAGTCATGGTTTCCACCACATGGCCCGTGTCTTGTTGGATCGCCTCGATGACCTCTTGCACCTCCAGTGTGGATCGTTGTGTGCATTCAGCAAGGTTGCGGATCTCGTCCGCCACCACAGCAAATCCTCGTCCTTTCTCACCGGCCCGTGCGGCCTCGATGGCGGCATTCAAGGAGAGGAGACTGGTCTGATCAGCGATCTCCTTAATCACATCGATAATCTGCCCAATGTCTGCGCTTCTGTTTGAAAGTTGAGCCACTTTCTCTGCTGCCTGATCGATCTGGGCCGCCAGTTTGTCCATACTGGTTGCGGTGTCCTGAAAAACCGACTGGCATGATTCGACACGCGCCTGTGTTTCCCTAATAGCATGGTTGGTCGCGTCCACCTGTCGGTAGACCACGGCACCGGCTTCATGCATCTTCCCCAATGCGCTCGCTACCGTTTGGCTATAAAGCTTTTGCATCCTGGCTTTCTGCTCCTGGGAGGAATAACCATCCGCCAGTTCCTTTGACATGGGAACCAGCCTTCCAGTAGAGGCGGCGATATCGGCAATAGCCTGTTCGCAATAATCTTTGAACTGATTGACCACGCCGCAGAGTTGCTGGAGTGGACCCGAGCGGGTGGCATCAAGCCGCGAGGTGAGGTCGAGTGCTGACGAATGCGACAATACATCGACTGCCTTGTTGATCGGCCGCTTCAGGAGAATCCGGTAAAATCCCCACCCGACGGCGAGCAGCAGCAGATCCTGTGTCACGATCATCAGGAATAGGTCGAATCCCTCATCGCGCATCAAGGTTACTATCGCGCCCGCCGCCAACGCGCACAGCACAAGCACGCTCAGCATGACCTTATCGAACATCCCTTTTAGCATCCATACCCCCTTATTAGTGTTGTTCTTTGACGTTCCCGAAACCCGCGCAGCCATCCAGTTCTGCTATACCGCCTTCTCGACTCGATTCCTGCCTCGCTCCTTGGCCAGATAGAGCGCGCGGTCGATCCGCTGTATCAACTCATTAGGGAGTTCGTTCCAGCGGAATTGGCCGATGCCGATAGATATCGTGACCTTGCCGTATTCCCGCCCATTGCTGTTATCTTTTAGTCCACCTGATGACACTGCCTGTCGAATCTGCTCCGCGATGGCTTCAGCGCCGATCAGCGCGGTCTGTGGCAGGATCACGGCGAACTCCTCTCCCCCGAAGCGCGCCGCCATGTCTTTCCCCTTGAGGCAGCGCTTGAGGGTCGATGCCACGAATCGCAGGACCTTGTCCCCAACGAGGTGGCCATAGGTATCGTTAAACTGTTTGAAACGATCGATATCGGCAAGCAGGATGCAAAACGGCGTTTTTTGTTCACGCGCCGAATGAACGGTGTGCTCCAATGCCGCGTCGAATGCCTTGCGGTTCGAAATACCGGTCAAGGCATCCGTCAGCGATTCTTCTTTGACCTGCTCCAGCTCCTTTCGTAAGGATTCCACTTCGGTCAGGATATGGGACATATTGGATTCGAGTCGCTGCTGTGACTCCTCCAAGGAATGGGTATCGTCGACAACCTTTTTAACTTCGGCTGACATCCTCTCTGGTGTTGTCGAGGTGTCCAATATATCGGCGAAACGATTGAGTGTTTGCGCATAGCTGGATAGATTGCCACCCGAGCGCGCGAACTCGCTCTGAACGTTGACGATGATATGCCGCAGTTCCTGGCGCATTTTCTCCAACGCCTGGTCATCCTGGATGAAAAACCGACGATACATCTCCCACAGCGTTTCGGTGGAGAGCGCCTCCGATTGCGTAACCATCTCATCGAGCGCCGCCTTCAGTTCCTCGCTCTTGCCCGCCACATAGTCATACCCCAGCCGGAAGTTCAGGGGTGAAGGTGGAATCTTGTGTTTGGAC
>NATV01000038.1 GCA_003094535.1 gamma proteobacterium symbiont of Ctena orbiculata
ATCGTCACCGATGGAGTCAGCGAAGAGACTGGCACGCCTCTTATTGTTCACAATATCGGCGCCGGACCCAAACTGGAGGATATGCTGTTCCGCTATCCGATCACCGGGCACTACCGTTATATGCCTCGCTAGGCGGCGGGCGGCAATGACCGTCAAATCCGGTAGAGGGTCGGCAGCAGCCAGCTGTAGGCCAGCCACATGATGACAATCAGCGGCAGGCCGACGCGTACGAAATCAGAGAACTTGTAGTTTCCCGCGCTCATGACCAGCAAATTGGTCTGATAAGCCATTGGCGTTGCATAGCTCATATTGGCGCCGAACAGCACCGCGAGAATGAAGGGTTCCGCGGGGAGTTGCAGGGATTCTGCGATACTGATGGCAATCGGCGTACCGATTACCGCTGCGGCGTTGTTGGAAACGATGTTCGTCAATACCGCCATCACCAGGATCAGTCCGCTTAGTACCAGAGTTGACGACGCGCCGGCAGTAATGGCAAGAAACAGATTCGCCAGCAGATCACTGCCCCCGGTCATCAGCAAGGCATTCCCCAACGCCAGGCTGGCTACAATAATCAGAATCACCTGAGCATTGAGGGCACGGCCGGCATCGCGCCAGGATAGGCACCCGCACATCAGCATCAACAACACCCCGGCTATGGCGCTCACAGAGATGGGGAGGATACCGAATGCGGCCAACAGAATAATGCCAAGCATGATCCCCAGCGAATAGGGCGCTTTCCTGGTGTGGGGCAGATCCGTGGTGGAATCGAGCACCATCACGATCGACTGCTGCTTCAATTCGCTGATCTGACTCCGCTTGCCCTGTACCAGCAACACATCACCTATTCTCAGATTGAGATTTCCCAGGCCCTGGGGCATGGTCTTGATACGTTCGTTGGCGCGATGAATCGCCAGTACAACCAGCTGATAGCTGTCGGTAAAGCGCATCTCGTTCAGGGTTCTGTTTTGCAGCGGTGAACCGCGAAATACGATTGCCTCGGCAAGCTGCTGGTCTTCCGCCTGTAATGGATGGTCCTCATCAACTTCGTCGCCCGCCGAGTAGAGCGTTGCGCCGAGTTGCTGCTCGAACTCCTTCAGATGGGCCGGCGTATCGTGCACCAGCAAACGGTCGCCCGGATTGATGACCGCATCCGGCAGCGGCATGATATAGGTAGTCTCGCTGCGCCGGATCCTTTCGACATTCATGGCATTGTGAGTGAGCGCAATTACTTCAGACAGTTTCATTCCCGATGCCCTGCTCTCCTCCTTGATCACCAGATGGGCGGTAAATATCCTCGGTGAGCTATCGGCCAGCACCAGTTCTCGCTTAGGCAGTATCCGCGGAGCAACCAGCCAGAGATAGAGCAGCCCGACTCCATTGGCAATCAATGCAGGTACGATGAAATCGAACATCTCCATGCGGCGCAGCCCGAGGTCGGCGGCGACACCGATCACCAGTAGATTGGTGGAGGTCCCGATGGTAGTGCTCATGCCGCCAATCAGCGTGGCGAAACCCATCGGCATGAGCAGTGATGAGGCATTGGAGTTGGTCTGCAAGGATACGCTGACCAATATCGGCAGCAGCAGGATTACAATCGGAGTATTGTTGATGAATGCACTGAGAACCCCGGCAATCAAAAGCGTCGCGAGGAACGAGAGACTTGGATTTGCGCGCCAAAGTCTCGCCAAGGTTCTCCCCACCGGTTCCAGCGCACCGGAACGCACCAGGCCGTGTCCAGCCACCATCAAGGCACATACGGCGACCAGCGCTTCATGCCCGAAACCTCGAAAAAAGTCGATTGCATCGATCTTTCCCGCCGCTCCCTGATAGGGAAAGATTTCAAATCCCACTGCAAGCAGCGTCAACACCAGTAAGGATGATGTCTCAAGGGGGATCTTCTCACGACTGAACAGCATTAATGCAACAACAGTGAGTAGTAAGACTGCCAGGGTGTGGGGGGCTATAACGCCGTCTTCTAACATGGGAAGAGCCTTTTTTAGGCCAGTATAGCCATAATTTTAGATCTAGATGTGTTAAATAATTCTCAGATGACAAGCGGGATAATAGGATGCTTGAAATTCATCGTATCAGGTCTCACCTTGCCGAACCCTGTTAGGAACTGGCAGAGATACGACAGCAGCAGGATAGTTGTAGCACATTATTTCCGAAGCGATTTCAAAATATCGGTAAATCGGCTTTCATTGAGCGAATTAAGCTGCAAACCTGCCGTCTATGCCCCTTGACAACTATAGACATAGCCTATGACAGTTGCAGCATAAAATGGACATAATAAAACGCTGTATTGAAGGGTAACGCTCAGGTATCGGTTTGAAATCGTCTCCGCGGATGAATCCGGATTCAAGATTTTAAAAGATCCGCCGTAGAATTACTCAGCTTTCATTCGAGATAGCGCTGAGAACTTTCGTTAACAGCAGCATCATCCGCTTTATATAGTTCCGCAGCACGCATACATCTCTTCTAATAAGTAACAGGTTGAGAAGCGTATGTTGTTCTCAGTAGATACTGCCTAAAAAGTATAAAAATGAGATTAAAAACTGAAAAAAAGTAATTTTATACATAAAAATCATAGATAAAAGTTGTTCTTATACGAATCAGCAACTATATTGTGCATGATTCTTCAATCACTAAGGAGTACCAATGGCTTTAAAGAAAACAGTGAAGAAACGCCGTAGAGCGAAAAGAAAGGTTATCTCGATGGATACAATCGTTGAGGCTTTACAGGCAGAAGTCAGTTTATCCGCTTCCAACAAGCGCGCCCTGAGCAGATTAAATGCAGCCAACAAGGCTGTCGAACGCCAGGATAAAGCAGTGGAAACCAACAGCGAAAGGGTTGGCAAGGCCCGCGCTGCGGTTGCCAATGCAAAGACTCCGGCCAGCAAGGAAAAAGCCAGAGAGCGTCTTGCTGCCGCCCAGGCAAAATTGAAAGAGGTCAAGGCTGCCCGCAGCGCCGCGGCCGGTGATCAACGCAAGGCCGAGCGCCTTGCCAAAGGCCTCTATGCCGCCATGCAGAGAGCACGCGCAAAGATGGTCAAAGAGTATGAGAAAGCGGCCAAATCAGTGGAGAAGGCCGTGGACAAGACTCGCCGCCGTCGTAGAGCCAAGAAGAAGGCTGCTTCCTAGTTTTCTCTCCTTCCCTGTCTTGGTGGACTCACCAGGACAGGGATCCTCACTCATCTCCATCCGCGGCTTTAGCTTCCCTGCTCTCAATAATAGAGCGGACGATCGATTTCTCTATCTCCACCAGCAGCAGCACGGAAGCGGCGACAAGGGTAATTCGAATCCAAACCGAAAAATCGAGCCCGCGGGTGCCGAACAACAACTGCAGATGGGGCTGGTATGTGAAACCCATCTGAAAAATCAACAGTAGCCCGATGGCATAAAGAACATATCGATTTCCCACGAATCCCTTCCAATTGAGTACCGAGGCAGTCATGTATCGGGCGTTGAAAAGGTAAAATATCTCGAACATGACAAGGGCATTGACGGCGACTGTCCTTGCCTCCTCTATATTCATGCCCTGCCCTCTCACCCAGATGAACAGGCCAATGGTGCCGCCGGTCAAGATAGCGGAGACAAACGCTATTCGCCACAGCAGCAGTCCTGTCAACAACGGTGCATTCGATTTTCGCGGAGCCCGGGTCATGACATTCGTTTCCGGCGGTTCGACCGCTAATGAGAGTGCCAGGGTTACCGCGGTTATCATATTGACCCAGAGGATCTGCACCGGTGTCAGCGGAAGTTGATGAAACCCGAGGATGATTGCGCTCAGAATGATCAACGCTTCCCCACCGTTGGTGGGTAAAATGAAGAGAATCGCCTTTCTTAGATTGTCATAAACAGTGCGTCCCTCCTTCACCGCATGGACGATCGAGGCGAAGTTGTCATCGGCAAGGACCATTTCGGAGGCTTCCTTGGCCGCCTCGGTACCATTCATACCCATTGCGGTGCCCACGTCCGCGCGCTTCAATGCAGGAGAGTCGTTGACCCCATCGCCGGTCATGGCCGCGACGTATCCCAAGGCCTGCAGCTGGGTAACCAGACGCAGCTTGTGCTCCGGGCTGACCCGGGCATAGACATCGATATCCTTGACCTTGCCACGCAGTGTTGCATCATCCATGGCCTGCAGATCCTGGCCCGATAAAACCTCTTCCGTATTGACCAGACTCAGTTGACGGGCGATGGCCTGTGCGGTGGTACTGTGATCGCCCGTGATCATCTTCACTCTGATCCCGGCTTGTGCACAAACCGCCACCGCCTTGATGGCCTCCTCCCTTGGCGGATCAATCAAGCCGAACAGACCCAACAGGACCATGCCGTCCTCTACATCCTGAAAGTTCAAATCCAGTCTGTCACCGGGAACCTGCTTCACCGCTATCGCCAAAACCCGCTGCCCCTGACCCGCGAGCGATTCGATGCGTTGGTTCCAATAATTCTCTTCCAGTGGACAATCACCCTCCAGCGTCCTTTGCAGCTTGCAGAGCTTAAGCAGCCGCTCCGGCGCGCCCTTGAGGATGATAAAGGCGGTCCCGGTGTGGCTGTGATGAAGCGTCGCCATGAAGCGGTGTTCCGATTCAAAGGGGATGAGATCGTTGCGTGGATACTGTTTGGCGACGAAGTCGATATCCAGGCCGGCTTTAATCCCGGCGATCAACAAGGCACCTTCCATGGGATCACCATTGACGCGCCACTCATCGTCATGCGACTCCAGGGAAGCGTCGTTGCAGAGGACAGCTCCGCGAATCATCACATTGAGCAGGGATTGCTCCTCATTGTGAAGGTCATCATCCGCGGGCAGGATAGTGCCATGGGAATCATAGCCGGTACCGCTCACCGCATAGGTCTCATGCGCGGTCGCTATCGATCGAACCGTCATTTCATTGCGGGTCAGCGTCCCTGTCTTGTCGCTACAGATCACCTTCACCGAACCGAGGGTCTCCACCGCGGGAAGGCGCCTGATAATCGCGTTCCGCTGCGCCATCCGCTGCACGCCGACTGCCAGGGTTATGGTCATGATCGCAGGCAGACCCTCCGGAATCGCCGCAACCGCAAGACTTACCGAGGCGAGAAACATCTCCGTCATGGTGTAGTCCCGCAGCACCACGCCATAGAAGAAGGTAAACAGGGCGATCACCAGGATACCGCCTGTCAGCCAACGTCCGAATTGAGCCATCTGCCGCAGCAGCGGCGTGGTAACCTGCTCCACCTCGGCAACCAATGAACTGATATGGCCGATCTCCGTCTCGGCGCCGGTGGTCACCACCACGCCGCTGCCCTTGCCGTGGGTAACCAGTGTCCCCGAATAGGCCATATTCGAACGGTCTGCCAGGGGGAGATCGCTCGCCATGGATTGGGTGCATTTTTCCACTGGCATCGATTCACCGGTCAATGCGGACTCCTGTATCTGCAATCCCTTGAGCTGTACCAGTCGCAGATCCGCGGGGACCCTGTCACCCGACTGCAGGAGTACGATATCTCCCACCACCAGCTGCTCGGCATCGATGGAGATCTGCCGTCCATTGCGCATCACCATGGCCCGGGGCGACAACATAAGCCGGATCGCTTTCAATGCATCCTCGGCCTTACCCTCCTGGATATGGCCGATAAGGGCATTCACGATCACCACACCGAAAATCACACTGGCATCCAACCAGTGCTGGAGCAGGGAGGTCACCACAGCCGCAACGATCAGGACATAGATGAGAACGTTGTGAAACTGATAGAGAAAGCGTACCAGGGAATGACGGGGCCGGGGTTCAGGCAAACGGTTAGGTCCATAGCGCTGAAGACGGAGGGCGGCCTCCTCCGTCGATAGGCCGGTTTCACTGGTGTCGATACGCTGTAACAGCTTTTCGACATCGATACTGTGCCAATGTGCTCGCATTACCACCTAATCAAGGTAGTCATCGGCTGACTCACTTGCATTAACGCATTATTCCACTTATCGAATTATAATAGATCCTATGCAGGAGCGGATGCAGATGGGAAATAAAGAGATACGAATCAACGACCATGGCGTTCCCCTGAGCCTGAACTACGACGAGGCGTTGAAGTTCCATCAGGGCAACGCCTACTGGGGCTGTGCCCTCGCCTTCAGGATGTTGCAGTATGCCGCAAGGCTGCTCTCCGAGGAACGGACCTGGGACCGCCAGGACCTGGTCATCGAAAGTGGGCACCCGGGACCTGGCGTGAGGGACACCATCGAGTATGTCACCGGCTGTGTCTCCGGGGGGCGTTTTACATTGACCTGCGCCACCACCGAGGCCCGATGTGTGAGCGATATGGACTACAGCTGGCGGCTGAGTGACGGCACTCATCGCCTGCAGCTGAAGCTGGCCCCGGGGATCGTTTCCCCAGAGTTCCTTCAACTGCTCGACAAGATCAACAGCAGCGAAGCCGGCAAGCAGCAGCTGGAGCGCCTGGAAACCCTGAAGGAAACAATGACCGAGGAGATCTGGTCCCTCGATCTCGAAGAGGCCTTTCCAGACCCCAAACTCAGCCGCTGTTGATAGTTAGCAGCTAACAGATACCACGCTGATTTTCATAATCTAATCTGAGGCTTGAATCACTGGGTGATTGCTCCGGGAGGAGATTTCCGGCAAAACCCGCCATTTCGATTTACAACTTCGCTATATTCAGTATTTCTAATTGAAATCAGTGCCTTGTAGATAGCTGAGAAGAGAACTTAGTTATTGCCTTTAGCCCCATGTTTGTCATATTCTTTTGATCCAGGTCAATAAACCAATTGATCTGGATCAACAAACGACGCCAGGCAGTATCGGCCGTCAGAGCAAACTGCAGGATGTCAAATGGTCCTTAGGGCACCCCAAACAAGTGATAGCGACGAAGCTGTACTCGTTGTCCAACCCAACAGAAACCTGACCTGGAATCAGTCCAAATGGCTGTTCCTGTTCCTGGCATTTTGCATCTCCCTGGTTGGTCTCTACTTCCTCTCCCTCGGTGCCTGGCTGGTAATCCCCTTCACCGGCCTGGAGATCCTCATCGTCGGCATTGCCATCTACTGCCAAAGCTGCTGTGCCCATACGCGGGAATTCATCCATATCGATGCCACCCATGTACGGGTCAGCGACAACCGTAACCACCGGGGAGAGAAGTGTTTTCACAAGGCCTGGTTGAAGATCATTCAAAACCAGGATCCGAAAGGCTGGTATCCAAGCCGTCTGCTGATCGGATCCCATGGCGAATATATAGAGATAGGAAAGAACCTGCTGGAAGAGGAGCGAGAGATGCTCGCCAACAAACTAAAAAACGCAATCGAGGGCGTCTGATCGGTATGCAGAATCAAAACAAACAGACCAACCGTTTATTGTTGGGCATAGATAAGGTATTGGCGGCCACATTGCTGCTGGCGACAGGTAGTGTGTCGGCAGAATACGGTCTCAATTTTCCCGAGCCTGCGGCCAATGTCGCCCAGGAGATCTTCGATATCCATATGATGACCATGGGTATCGCCACCTTTCTCTTGTGCATCGTCTTCGCGATCGTCTTCTACTCGCTCTATTTTCATCGCAAGAGCCGGGGCTACGAGGCCGACCAGGAATTCCACAACTCCTGGTTCGGCAACTGGTCCTGGGTCATCG
This sequence comes from gamma proteobacterium symbiont of Ctena orbiculata, assembly GCA_003094535.1. Taxonomy (GTDB): domain Bacteria; phylum Pseudomonadota; class Gammaproteobacteria; order Chromatiales; family Chromatiaceae; genus Thiodiazotropha. The sequence goes on from NATV01000038.1 coordinate 7,620, forward strand.
TGCCGGTGATGGTGCTGGGTGTGGATTTGACCATAGCCGGAAAAGCGGACGCGGTGCTGAAAAAGGTCTGGGATGTGCCCAAGGAAGAGAACATCATGGACGTCAAGGTTACCGGCCACCAGTGGTGGTGGGAGTTCGACTACCTGGATCACGATATCAAAGTGGAGAGTCGCTATGTACCGGAGGAGGAATCCGGCGACCTCTATTTACGGGAGGTAGACAATCGCCTCGTGCTGCCCACCGGGGTGAAGATCCGCTTCCTCCATACCTCGGCGGATGTCCTGCACGCCTTCTGGGTACCTGAATTGGCGGTGAAAAAGGATGCCATTCCCGGCTACGTCACCGAGACCTGGGCCGAGCTTAACCGGGAGGGTGTTTTCCGCGGTCAGTGCGCCGAGTTGTGCGGTACCTGGCACTCCCGCATGCCGATCGTGGTGGAGTCGGTTTCACAGGAGAAGTTCGCGGCCTGGGTGGACGACCAAAAGGCGGTCAAGATCGCCGCCGCGGCCGAGGCAAGCGCCGACAAGACCTGGAGCATGGATGAGCTGATGGCCAAGGGCAAACCCCTCTACGAGACAAAGTGCGGCGCCTGCCACCAGGCAACGGGCGTGGGTCTGCCCCCCGCCTTCCCCGCCCTCAAGGGATCAGCCCTCACCATAGGACCGATCGCCGACCATCTGAATATCGTGCTCAACGGCAAGGAGGGCACGGCGATGCAGCCCTGGAACTCGCTGAACGACCTGGAGATCGCGGCGATCGTTACCTACGAACGCAATGCCTGGGATAACAACACGGGTGATGTCGTGCAGCCTGCAGACGTCAAACAGGCCAGATAGAGGAGAATTAGACATGAGTACAACGACTCTGACCCACGATGAGGCCCACCACCACGATGCCCCGAAAGGTTGGAAACGCTGGCTCTTCAGCACCAACCACAAGGACATCGGCACCCTCTACCTGCTGTTCGCCCTGATCATGCTCTTCGTCGGCGGTGCCAGCGCCATGTTGATTCGCATGGAGCTGTTCATGCCCGGGATCCAGATGCTCGATCCCGATCTCTACAACAACCTGGTCACCAACCACGCCCTGATCATGATCTTCGGCGCGGTGATGCCGGCGGCGGCGGGACTCGCCAACTGGATGATCCCGATGATGATCGGCGCCCCCGACATGGCCCTGCCGCGGATGAACAACCTCAGCTTCTGGGTGCTTCCCGCCGCGGCGACCATGCTGATCCTCTCCTTCGTGGTCCCCTTCTTCCCCGGTGGCGGCACCCAGATCAACACCGGCTGGACTCTCTATCCGCCGTTGTCGGTGCAGGTCGGCATGTCGATGGACTTCCTGATCTTCGCCGTCCACCTACTGGGTATCTCCTCGGTGTTGGCCTCGATCAATATCATCGTCACCCTGCTCAACATGCGTGCCCCGGGTATGTCACTGTTCAAGATGCCCATGTTCTGCTGGACCTGGCTGGTCACCGCCTTCCTGCTGATCCTGGTGGTACCGGTACTGGCGGGGGGCGTCACCATGCTGCTGTTCGACC
>NATV01000039.1 GCA_003094535.1 gamma proteobacterium symbiont of Ctena orbiculata
GGAGGAGGATGAGGGCTTTAGACGCTTTCTGCAGGCGGCAAATTACTTCCGCCGCGGCGAAATTCGGCCGGCCGAAGCGGTTGTGCAACAGATTGCAGAACCGCTGCTTCGCAGGGGTACCCAGCTGGTGCTGGATGGTTTTCCCCGCGACCAGGTGATTCTCACCCTGCAACGCCAGATCGCAGAGGACCGGGACCACCTGCGCCGTCCCGCTGAGATGCTGAGGGCAATGAGCGGCTACGCACCGGCATTCGGCATGCTGGGGACCCTGCTTGGTCTGGTGCAGATGCTGTTCGGACTGGGTTCCGGGAATCTGGCATCAATCGGCGCCGCCATGGGATTCGCGATGTTGACCACTGTGTATGGACTGGTGATCGCCAACCTGGCGCTTAAACCGCTGGCCAGCAAGCTGGAACAGCGGGGCCGGCAGTTGATCACGCGCCGGGTGGCGCATCTGCAAGCGATCATGATGCTTTGCGACCGGCAGCATTCGGAACTGATTCGGGAGATGATGGAAGAGGTCAATGCCAGACAGGACATGCGGCAGGCGGCCTACGAACTGCAATTGATTGCAAATCCCGACCAGCGGGCTGCCTGAGGGTGTGACTAGCGATGTCGTCAAGCAGCGGAAATAGCCGGATGGTGGCAAAGACAGCCAAGGCAGGAGTGCTCGACGGCACTACCTGGTATGCATGGGAGGTCGAGGAGCACGATGGCGGATGGCTGTTGACCTATGTGGATGTGTTGAGCGTCATCCTGGCCATGCTGGTGGTATTGCTTGGACAGATGGCGGTGCAGCACCTGCAGACAACAGAAGAAGAGAGCAGGATGGCGGCGACCTACGATGCGGTTCCCGACAGCAGCGAATCGATCGAACTAGGGCAACCGCAGCCACAGCCTCAGGTGGATGAGAAAGCGGAAGAGAAGGTGAATGCGGAAGCCCGTTTGGCCGCGGCGATCGAGGACCGGTTTCAGGACGAGGTAAAAGTGGTGCAGCGGGATAAGGGTATATCGCTGGAGATCGCCGACGTCATACTGTTCGATTCCGGAAAGGCGGAGCTGTTGCCTGAGGCCTTTCCCGTATTGAGCCGGCTCGCGGAGACACTGCAGGAGATAGGCGAAGCAGATATCGCCGTGGAGGGCCACACCGATGACAGGCCGATCCTGGGCGGCAAGTTTCAGTCGAACTGGGAGTTGGCCGCGGCCCGCGCCAATGCGGTTACCCGTTTTCTGCTGAATCAGGGTTTTTCTCCGAAGCATCTGCGCTCGGTTAGCTTTGCGGATAGCCATCCCGTGGCCGACAACTCAAATCCAGACGGGCGCGCGGAGAACCGTCGGGTCAATCTGCGTGTGGAGTTTCTGAATTAACCCGATCTCCGGCTTTGGCAGCGCAGCCGATTCAGCCGTCAAGACGAAATCAGGGGTACCTGGCTGGCTGCCGTTAAATTCCTAAACGGGCGGATTGATGTGACAGAGTCCCCACTCTTGACAGCGCTATAATTCCTATTCCTGAAAAATTGATCGAAATCAAATCACTCCCGTCCATCTAGTTCGATTCTTTTCAGAGTTGTTCGAACTATGCGTGCTCATTGGAGTGGAGGAAGTATGGAATTTCGTAGCGTTGGTTTTGCCCTGTTGATAGCCAGTCTTACTGTCTCATGTGGCGGCGGCGGTGGTGGCGGTGGTGATGACGGCGGCAACTCCAGCACCAACACCACGACAACCATGGTCGAATTAGGTAGGAAACTGTTTTTCGATACCAATCTCTCCAGCGGCAGTAACCAGGCTTGCGCCAGCTGTCACGATCCTGACAACGGGTTTGCCGATCCCCGTGTCAGCGTTACCGCACCGGTCTCGGAGGGATCTGTGGGTGGTACATTTGGCGATCGCAATGCGCCGACTGCCGCCTACGCTTCTTTTGCCCCCTCCTTTGGTTTGGTCGCGGACGCTGATCAGACACCGGAGACAGACTCGAAATATCAGGGAGGCCAGTTTCTCGACGGGCGCGCCGTTGATTTGATCGAACAGGCCAAGGGGCCTTTTCTCAACCCCCTTGAAATGAACAATTCATCTGAAGCAGAAGTCGTGGCAATGGTGCAGAATGCGGACTATGCATCAGATTTCATCGCCGTATTCGGTGCCGGTGCGTTTAACGATACAAGCGTTGCCTACCACAATATCGCTACCGCGATCGCGGCCTTCGAAGCCTCGTCGGAAGTCAATCAATTCAGTTCTAAATTTGATGCCTACCTGGCCGGAAGCTACACGTTGACCGCCTCTGAACAGCGCGGTTTCGACCTTTTTGTGGACGCCGAGGCAACGAAATGCGCAAACTGCCATACCGTCGGTGATACACCCGAAACCTCTCTCTTTACCAACTTTCGTTACTACAATATCGGGACGCCGATGAATCTTAACAATCCTGCCTATCTGGCGGATAATTCATTTGTTGATGACGGACTTGGTGCAAGCAGCGCGATTGCCGAATCGGACAGAAATGGTGAGCGGGGCAAGTTCAAGGTGCCTACCTTGCGCAATGTGGAGTTGACAGCGCCCTATATGCACAATGGGGTCTATGCCACGCTGGAGGAGACTGTGCTTCATTACGATATTCAGGTCGCGAATCTTTTTATCACGCCGGAAGTGAACGAGGCGAATATCGCGGCTGAACTGAATGCCGGCACCTTTGTCGGATTGGGGTTGTCAGATCAGGATCGGGCCGATCTTGTCAATTTCATGAAGACTTTGACCGACGGCTATTTCTAGCAATCCCTGCGCTCGTGTAGTTATCCTGACAGCCGTGCGAAAGCTGCAGGATAGCTGTGTAAAGCGACTTGTTCTGAGCTGTTCAGCGGCGTTTTCTGCTCTTTCCCTTTCGAGGCCTCTCCTGACCAACTCGGATTGCGCTGCCGTTAAGCTCGCGACCATCCAGTGCGGCAATCGCGGCCCGGGCTTCATGACCCTCCATATCGATGCTGGCGAAACCTCGACAGTCGCCACTGAAGAGGTCCTTGGCGAGTTTTATAGAGCGTACTACGCCAAATTCCGCGAAGAGCGCAGTCAGGCTCTCCTCCGTGGTCGTTTTGGGAAGACCGCGAACCGAAAGGGTAATCATGGAGCTGTTCCTGAGTAAGGGTGTAGAGAGGTCTATCCGTGCATCCCTGTACGGATGTTCTTGCCCGTTGGGTCGTAAGGCCGACAGGGCGTCTGGGAGTAACGGGAGGAGGAGAGATGGCTACAGGGGGACTACGTTATCAGCCTGTGGACCTTTCTTTCCCTCGACCTCGGTAAACTCCACCTTTTGACCATCCTTGAGAGAGCGGTGGCCTTCGCCAACAATGGCGCGAAAATGGACGAAAAGATCCTTGCCGTTTTCACGTTCGATAAACCCATATCCTTTAGCACTATCGAACCATTTTACGGTTCCTGTCTGTCTTTCGGTCATCAGTCAAATACCTCAATTGATTTTTCTTAACATCGGCCTCATTGGATGGACCTTATCCACGGTTCTTAGCAGTCAGCTATGCTGTTCGATTCGGTGACATCGGTACTGAGGCAGCGAATATGAGGTGCTATTGGCAGAACACAAGTCGTAGATTATATCACCTTACTTCCCCAGCTAGCGAAATGCAACCGCTGGTCAACCACCAAGCAGGGCAGCGATCTCTTTGTCCCGGTTGGTCCTCGAACGCCGCTGTTGCGATCGGGATTTATCTTCACTGCGATGGTGCTGTTTGTGTTTGTGTGAGCGTTTGGTTGCCGTCTGTTTCTCACTATCATCCCGGCGGCTGGATTTTGAACTGGCGTTGCCCGATCTCCTTGGAGTTGTCTCGGTGCGGTTTTTTGTAACCTTCTTTTTCCTGTCAACCTGAGTGTCACGGCTACTGTTTTTCCTTGCCTGATTGGATTCGGCCTGACTGGACGAATCGGCTTCGTAGCCCTTGATGACCACGCGAGGAATCTTTGTCTTAGTTAATCGTTCAATATCTTTTAATAGTTTGTATTCATCTGCAGAGACGAGAGAGATGGCTTCGCCTTCATTTCCCGCTCGACCGGTGCGTCCGATACGGTGTACATAATCCTCTGCAATATTCGGTAACTCGTAGTTCACGACGTGAGGGAGCTGGTCGATATCCAGACCGCGGGCAGCAATGTCGGTAGCCACCAGAACGCGGATAACGCCGCTTTTAAACCCTGCCAGCGCGCGCGTGCGCGCCCCCTGGCTCTTGTTGCCATGAATGGCCGAAGCACTCAGGCCGTCGCGCTCCAATTGTTTGGCAAGGCGGTTTGCCCCGTGTTTGGTGCGGGTGAAAACCAGCACTTGACGCCAGTTTCGCGATCCGATCATGTGACTCAGCATTTCTCGCTTACGGCCCCTGTCCACCGGATGTATGGTCTGTTTTATACGCTCCGCGGTGGTATTTCTGCGGGCCACTTCGATCAGTTCAGGGTGGTCAAGGAGCCGGTTGGCAAGTTGTCTGATCTCATCGGAGAAGGTGGCGGAGAAGAGGAGATTTTGGCGTGAAGTGTTGGTCGGCAGCAAGGCCAGAATTTTACGGATGTCGTGGATGAAGCCCATGTCCAGCATGCGGTCGGCTTCATCGAGCACCAGAACCTCTATGTCAGAGAGATCAAGCGTTTTCTGCGCCGCGTGGTCCAGCAGTCTGCCAGGCGTTGCGACAAGTATGTCAACCCCCCGGCGTAGTTTCTCTATTTGAGGATTGATCTTGACGCCACCGAAAATCACCGCAGCACGCAATCCTGTGTGGCGGCCGTAGTTCTCCACGCTGTCCCCTACCTGGGCAGCCAGTTCGCGGGTCGGGGTCAGCACCAAGGCGCGTATCGGACGACGACCGCCAGGCCCGGGTCTATGCAACAGCTGTTGCAGTAGCGGCAGGGTGAAGCCAGCGGTTTTACCCGTTCCGGTCTGTGCCGCGGCCATGATGTCCCTGCCGGCCAGGATGGCGGGTATGGCCTTGCGTTGAATGGGGGTGGGTTCACTATAACCCTGCTCGTCCAGGGCACGCAGAAGTTCGGCCGAGAGGCCGAGATTTTCAAATGACATTGGAGTGGCTCCATAACCGTTTACGCCATCGCTGCTGCAGCAAGGCTGGGGCAGGAGCCGGTTCAGGCTTTCAAAAAAAGGATGTAATCAAGCGGGAAGCACTGTCCCCGATGAGGGAGGAGTGTACGGCTCAAGGTATTCCGACGACCAGTTGATCGTGTTGGGCGCAAACCGACCAAGCGCCCAGTGCGCGGCACTATAGCAGATTCTCCATCGTCAGTCAGGTTTACTTGACTCTTTTACGCTTGCGAGGCGTTTTTTTGCCCTTATCCGGTTGTGACAATCTTTTTATTTCCATCCGTTGGCCGCAGATCCAGGCCTTTTTCAGGTCTTGGTAGATCTCCTGCGGCATGCCGACAGGCAGGTCTACCAGGGTGAAATCATCCTGAATATCGATGGCTCCGATATATTGGGCATCGAGGCCGGCTTCGTTGGCGATGGCGCCAACGATATTGCCGGGTTTGACCTGATGCCGATGACCTACTTCGAGGCGAAATCGCTCCATGCCTTGTGCCGGGTGCGACGGGGAGCGGCGCTGATTTCTCTCGTTTTTAGCCTTCTGTTTTTTTGCTTTTTTATCGCGGGGTAGGGATTTTTCACCGTCCGCTGCCAGCAACAGGGGACGATCCCCCATTGAGAGCTTGGCCAGCGCCGCGGCTATCTCCAGCGCGGGTACATCATGCTCCTGCTGGTACTGTTCAAGCAGACCCTGCATGAACGCCAGCTCGCCCTCGGCAATGGTATCGCTGATGCGCTGTTTGAAATCGGCGATCCGTTTATTGTTCACCATTTCATGGGTGGGCAGTTCAAGGGATTCGATTTTCTGTCTGGTTGCCTTTTCGATGGCGCTTAGCATGCGGCGTTCGCGGGGGGCGACAAACAGAATCGCATCCCCCCTGCGTCCGGCTCGACCGGTGCGGCCGATACGATGAATGTAGGCCTCGGTGTCATAGGGGATATCGAAATTGATGACGTGGCTGATCCGCTCCACATCCAGGCCGCGGGCGGCAACGTCGGTTGCGACCAGGATATCGAGAGAGCCGCGTTTCAGGCGTTCGACCATCTGTTCCCGCTGCTTCTGCACCATGTCGCCATTCAGGGCCGCGGCGGAATAGCCCCTTGCCTCCAGGCGCTCCGCCAGTTCACCGGTGGCCGTCTTGGTACGAACGAATATCAGAATGGCATCGAAAGGCTCTACCTCGAGAATCCGGGTCAGTGCGTCCAGTTTGTGCAGGCCGTTGACCAGCCAAAAGCGTTGACGAATGGTATCCGCCGTTGCGGTTCGCGATTTGACCGCTATCTCGCGGGGTCTGTTGAGATGGCGCCTGGCTATCCGCTGGATCTCTTTTGGCATGGTGGCCGAAAAGAGTGCCGTCTGATGCTCGTCAGGGGCCTGCTCCAGGATCCACTCCACGTCATCGATAAAACCCATGCGCAGCATCTCGTCCGCCTCATCCAGGACCAGTGCCTGAATCGAGTCGAGCCTGAGTGTCCCCCTGCGCATATGATCCATCACACGCCCCGGTGTGCCGACCACCACATGCACCCCCCGTTTCAACTGCCGGATCTGGCCCGAATAGTCCTGGCCGCCGTAGACCGGCAGCACATGAAATCCCTTGATGTGGGAGGCATAACGCTGAAAGGCCTCGGCAACCTGGATCGCCAACTCCCTGGTCGGGGTAAGGACCAGGACCTGAGGATGGTGCTGTTTCGTATCCAGTCTGGATAGCAGTGGCAGAGCGAAAGCTGCGGTTTTACCGGTACCGGTGGGTGCATGCCCCAACAGATCCCGTCCCTGAAGCAGATAGGGTATGGTCTGGGACTGGATCGGCGAGGGTGTTTCATAACCAACCTCGTCGAGGGCCTTCAGCAAGTATTTCGGCAGTTTCAAATCGAGGAAGCTGGGGTGGCTGGATTCGGTGGTGGACATTGGGATTCCTGGTGAGGGCGAAAGCTAGGGGGGCCATGGGCAAGACCGGGCGGAGCAGTATAATGTTTCGCCAAGCGATTACAATAGTCTAATCCAAGATGCCTGGCCGAGCGCGAGAAAGTATGAGAGTAGAAAAGATCTGGGTCGATGCCGATGCCTGTCCGAAGGTGATCAAGGAGATTCTCTACCGGGCCGCGGAGAGAGTCGGGATCGAGGTGACGCTGGTTGCCAACCAGCCGTTGCAGGTGCCGGGCTCGCGGTATATTCGAACAATTCAGGTGGCCGCCGGCTTCGATATCGCCGACAACTATATCGTACAGCAGCTGCAGCCGGGGGAACTTGTGATAACCGCCGATATTCCATTGGCTGCCGAGGTGATCCCAAAAGGGGGGTTGGCCTTGAGCCCGCGCGGCGACCTCTATTCAGAGGAGAATATCCGTGAGCGCCTGAATATGCGTGATTTTATGGATACCTTGCGGGGCAGCGGGATACAAACCGGCGGCCCGGCAGCTCTGAGTCAGGCAGACAGGCAGGCGTTTGCCAATCAGCTCGACCGACTGCTTGCCCGCTGACCGGGTACGGCCGGCTCAGGTGCTGGCCGTTACTTTGCTTGGCGGCCGGGTGAATGAAATTCTCTGCTACTTAAGTCCAATCTTTTCGCCGCTTGAGCGGGTGTCGAGACTGAGCGCCGAGTAGAGCGGGCAGGTGGCGAATATTCCGGTCAGCAGCAGAATGAGACCGATCCAACCCACCGGACTTTGCAGGCCGTAGAAGATATTGCCAACCAGCAGCACACCGAGGACGATGCGCACGATGCGGTCGATTTTGCCGACATTCTTTTTCAGTAAATCCATATGCCTACCTCCAGGTTGCGACTGCAGGGGAGCCTACCATAAACTGCAACTGGTTAGCCGTCGCTGTTTGGCTGATTCACAAATGTTTTCAGAGGCGATTGGAAATCAGGATTTACGGCCGTGTGACACAATCTGCCAGCGGGACGGTTTCTGCGCGTGATTGAATCAATTCATGGGGATGTGATGAATGCAAAACACCTGCGTGAAACCTTACGCGGCTTAGCGGATCCCGTTATTGCGGAGCACTCTCAACGCTTTTTCAAGACCGGTAAAGGTGAATATGGGGAGGGTGACCGTTTCTTGGGTGTCAGGGTGCCGGTACTCAGACGGGAGGCCAAGCGACACCACGGCATCTCCATCAAGCAACTGCTTCGACTGTTGCACTCCCGCTATCACGAAGAGCGTCTCTGTGCACTGTTAGTCATGGTCTTGAAGTATCAACGCGGCAGCGAAGAGGAGAAAGCCGCGATCTATCAACACTACCTGGAGAACACAGGCTATATCAATAACTGGGACCTGGTGGACAGCAGCGCCCACCTTATCCTGGGTGCCCATCTCGAGGACAGAGAGAAGGGGGTGTTGTACAGATTGGCCGGATCGGAAAACCTTTGGGAACGACGCATCGCCATCATGTCGACGCTGCATTTCATCAAAAACCAAGCGTACGAGGATACCTTGAAGCTGTCGCTTATCCTATTGGAGGATAGCCACGACCTGATACACAAGGCTGTCGGCTGGATGTTGCGCGAGGTTGGCAATCGCGCACCGAAGGTCGAGCGGGCGTTCCTCAACAGACACTATCGGCGGATGCCCCGGATCATGCTCCGCTATGCGATAGAGAAGTTTCCCGAAAAGGAAAGAAAGGCCTATCTGAACGGCCGGCTATGATGGCAATTGTTCAAGGCCTGCTTTTTCATGGACATTGTGCCATAATCGGTATGAAGAAATTAACAATCTTCATACCATGGTTCCAGCAATAACAATCCGGACCCTCTTCCTGCTCCTGCTGCTTGCTTTCCCGGGACTCCTTTTCCCCCATGGGATTGGCATGGCCATCGATCGACAGGAGGCGCAGGTTATCTCGCTCCACCATGATGACGAGACCCCGCTGGCCGGTGCGGAGTATGAGCTCTTCGCGGCGGGGGCGGATCTGCCCTATCAGTCGGGGCGTACAGACGCCAGGGGCAGGGTGGTTTTCATACCCGGGGACCTCCGCCAGTGGCGATTGCGGGTCTTCGGCGAGGATGGGCATGGTTTAGATACGCACTTCGAGTCGACTGCGGACCCGCGGCATCAAGGTCATGTGGATCATGAGGTTTCCAAGACCTCCCTGCTTGTATTGGGCCTCGGTATCCTGCTGAGTGGTTTCGGCGCCGCGTTGTTGTTTGCGAAGCGCAACAGGCACTGATACAGCGGCCCTCGGATTACAGTTGAGTATGCATATTCCCGACGGTTTTATCGCACCGCAATTCTATCTGCCGGCCTATCTGGTGGCCGGGGGG
>NATV01000040.1 GCA_003094535.1 gamma proteobacterium symbiont of Ctena orbiculata
CGTCGGGGCCATAGGTTATCAGCAGCGCATTCACCGCGGCGGTGGTAGGCCGTTCTGACTGATACATCGACCGGGCCGGAATGTAGCACTGGCTGAAGAAGTCGCTAACTTCCTGGCGGAGGCGCGGGTCAGCAATGGTCGCCAGACGCGCCTGTTGTTCATAGGTACGCATGTCCGCAGCGCTTGGGAGGCCTTCGACCACCGCGTGATTGAATCCCGAGGTCATCGAGAGTACCGCATACCACCACACCGGAATGTTCACCGTGGCCGGCGATCCTGTGAAGCCAGTGGAACCGTAGGTGCTCTGGGGTGCGGCCACGGTCGCTGTGGGCGGTGTCGGATCGATCAGCGTTGGTGGCGGCGTGTAGTTGAGTGAAGCCGCGTTCAGTGGCGTCAACGCGGCCGGTTGGCCGGCCAAAACAACCACCAGTAGTGCAATGAAGAGTTCCAGCTCCATGCGCCGCAGTGACAAGCCGGTGACGGTACCGAACTCACCACCTTGCGCCGGTTCCCGCCAGTTGTCGATCAGGATGCCAAGAAACGGCAGGAACACGATACCGGTGCCGACCAGCACATCCCACAAAATGCCGTAGAAGGTCCAACCGAACAGTGTCGTGAAGAGTTCGAGATAGCTGTCTACGGTCATGCCCCGCTCCCCTGCAGTACGGCTAGCACCTGACCGAGCAGGTTCTGTCCCAACACCAGTTCGATCACGACGAGCCAGGTCACGATACGCCAGCGTACAGAGAGCAAATTCCCGGCCTGTGTCTCATCCAGACGTCCCCAACGTTCAAGGGCGTTCACGATCCATGGCCAGCCCATAGCCAGCAGGGCAATCAGCGAGACTCGGATGTCAGTCATGAGTGGCTTCAAGGCATCGATCCGTGTCTGCACCGCGACTACAGAGGACGTCTCGACCGAATGCCAAAGAATGGCGCCAGCCCCCAGCGCCAGACCGAACGCGATCAGGGTCAGCAAAACAAACCAGCGCCGACGCATGACCAATCCGTTATTGGACACGGCCATTGCTCAGCGGACGCGGATCGATGGTCGGTACTTCTGGTGTTTTCAGGGACGACTGCCGACGGGCCGCGGCGCGTTGAAGCAAGGTCGCAATCGTGTCGGAAACCACCTCCTTGCGTACCCGTGTCTCGAACAACAGGTTCTCGATCTCCTTGTCCAGCTCGGCGATGGACTTGTCCGCGTGCTCGCGGGCTACATCGGTCGCATAGACCTCGGGCACCTGGCGGCCGGAAAGCAGCAGGCGACGGGCATACAGCGCTTTTTCTACGGTACGAGCCGTACTGATCTCGGAAACCAGCCGGCCCATGATGAGGCTCTGCTCGGAGGCCGGCATCTCCCGAATCGCCTCGATGACCTGGCGGGTGATGGCCACGCCGGGGGCAGTAATATTGTCCAGGTTGGTAAGTGTCGGGGGCGTTGCGCCACTGACCAGGTTCTGGATTTCCGTTGTTACGGTGGTTGCCTCCTGATTGAGCTTTGGCAGTAGCCCGGTACCGGGAATGCTGTCCTTGCGGCAGGTATCACAGGTCGTGACGATGTTTTCACCGACCACATCAACGACCCAGTTACGCGCATCGGTAGGTGTTGTCCAGATCTCCGTCAGGCGGGTGGCCGATCCAGGAGGCACCGGGCCTGCCGTCGTGATCGGACGATTCATATTGATGTTGTACCCGGCCTTGACGATGTCGCCGGTAAATTCCAGCACCGGCTGCCCGGAGCCCCCGGCCTGCCCACCGATCCAGGGCACGCCATTGTCCCCGTTAGCGGTCTCGACGGCGTCCTTGGCGGTTACCGCATCATTGCCGCCTACGCCCATCTGGAGCTTCCAGTCATTGCCTTTGGACAGCGTGATGAGATCCGCATAGGGATTCTTGCCCTGGGCGATCTCGGCCTCCATCTGCTCACAGGACTTGGTCGCCAGCTGCATGGTCTCCTCGGCCTGCAACAAAGCATTCTGGAACATGTCGTAGAGGCCAGGATTGGCGCGCTGCAGGATCAGCGCCGGGAGTGCGGCAATCGCGGCACTGGCCGCGGCCGTCATAGCGTTCATCATGTTGTCGATGCCGGCACCGATATCGTTCAGCGTATTGGTCACGGCCGCCACGGGGTCGAATTTGCCGCAGCTATAACCCAGCCCCAATTGCGCCGAGCCGCCCAGAGTAACGGATACCACAGAAGGATTGGCAGGCGCCGATACCGGCTCTGCCCCACCAATTTCGTAATACCAGAAACTGTCTTCCGTCGGCCCCTTGGTGATGGCATGCGCACTATTCAAACTGAGAAGGCCAATCAGCAACCAGCTGATCGCGTGTCGATGAGGGAATGGGTGTTTAGCGTTTGTTTTCATCAGGGATAAGCAATCCAGTCAATATCAAACAGAAACCATTGGCCGCGGCGCTCACAGCACTTGTAGGGCCGCCATAGATTCCAGACATAATCGCCTTCGCTATCGACGCGGCCGCCACCCCAGCCGGTCAGGCTGGCAAGATCATTGGTGCCAAAGACGTTGCAGCTCGATTCGGATAGCGGCAGTAACATCTGCCAGGTGCCGGTGCTGCGATCTTTTTCCATCAAGGGCCCCGGTGACCAAACCTTCATGGAACCCGATGAGCCGGTGACTGGTACATAGACATGCGGTTGACCCGTACGCGTGACGATGTCACCGGCTCGCTGGGCATTGAGAGCAGCGGCCTTGGGTTCTTCGGCCTGGGTCGTCCAGCCGGTACGCGGATAGACACCACCCCAGGTCTGGAGAGGCCAGGTACCCACCTCGCGCAGACCGGGAATCAGGCTGGCGGGATAGAAGATCTCCGGGATCTCTTGCCGCCACGACAGAGCATCGAGGCCGGACTGGAAATAGGGAAAGAAAGAAGTGGTCTCTGACGGGCACAACAAACCGGTACCAGCAACGATACCCGTCAGCGAACTCAGCGGATGGCCAATGGCGTCAGTTTCCCGGTAGACCAGATTCTTGTGGTCACGCTCCGAGGTTCCTTCCGTGCGATTGCCAGCACTGTCAATCGGCACCGGTAACAAGGCGCCCAACAGACCCGCGGCCGCCGTCTTCTGCGCCAAACCCAGTGTCGCGCGGATCTCGGTCCACGGATTACCGCCCAGCTCGTTGTAGGTACTGACCACCAGATCCGGGTTGTAATGCCCCACCTTGATCGAGGTGCGTACACTGCAGCCGGTCCAGGAACAGCGCAACCAGAAACACATCCCAATAGGCATCCAGCGCATGCAGGAAAATGCCGCCGTTGTCGTCTGGGCCACGATCTGTGGTGTGGTCGTTGTACCGGAGAATCCGGTGACCGGCGCCCATAACGCAATGACAAGGCAGAATGATAGAAAGCTCTGGAGGATCATCGCTTGCCTTCCTGCCGCCATGCCCGGTAATACGCAAGTGCAGTCTGCACATCGGTTACGCCGTATACGACTGCCTCGCCATCTAAGACAATGGCTGGATAGCGATCCACGCCATACTGCATCGCCTTCGCCAAACCCATCGCGGCGCGTTGCATTCGCGCACGATCTTCCTCACTTAGTTGCTGGAAGCGTTGCAGAACGACTCGTTTGGATTGTTCGGGGTCGACCGGAAGGCCCTGGGATAAATTCGCTTCAGTACGCCGGATGCGATCCAGTTCATAGACATGGAATTCAGCTTGCCCATGAAATGCCTGACTATTGGTACCGGCCTCACCTACTATAGGCACGTCAGTCGTAGTGAATACCTCGGCGATGTGCTGATTCACCTCTACTGGTCGACCCGCTTGTGCAACACCAGCGAAAAGGACCAATATAATCCGTACCGGCACAACAAAGCTTAATGAATGTAAATTCCTGATCATGTACACAAATACCCACTGACAGAGTGATGGGCTATCGTGGATCGCGGGGTGGTCCTAGTGAACAGGAAATTCGATCAAGATGCGGCGTGGTTTAATCCCGGCGGATTCACCCCAGAATGATCATGCTGGATTTTCATACGGCGTGAACGATGAAATACTTCCTTAGTTGACGCTGATCGGCTCCTCCTTATTGCTCTAAAGCGGGCGTGATGACCAATTCTCAAGTAGACTGGATATATGTCTAAAAAGTGCTAGGTGACGGTGAAAATTAAGTAAACTGTCGCCGATTTATCTCTTCCTACCAACAATGCAAGGGAGCGACATTTTTGATATAAAGCGCCCTAATCTTAAGCCGTCTTTCGAGGAAAATTGTATGCATCTGGACGAGATAACTATAAAGGGCTTTCGACTTTTCAATAATTTTCACCTTCGATTCTGTCCGGGACTTAATGTTCTGGTTGGTGAAAATGATTCCGGTAAAACTAGCCTCATCGACGCCATTCGTTACACGATTGGCACCAACTCCTCGGAACGCGCATATATCTCAGAATCTGATTTTTGCGATAACTGCAATGAGCTCACCATCCAGCTAAAATTCAGTGCCATCAACAACCATGCGTTCCGGTTTGTCGAGCATATTACGCACGAACCTTATACGGATGCCGATGGTACAGAGAGAATAGGTTCCGTCTTATACGTCCAAATGACTGCAAAGAAGACCGGTGCGGAACGCAGAGGATATCCTTACATTCACACAGAAATACGTTCTGGAAAGGATGGCAATGGACCTGCTATAGAAACCGAAATTCGTGATTTTCTTGCAGTTACTTATTTAAAGCCGCTACGAGATGCTGAAGCCGAACTTTCCACCGGAAAGGCTTCAAGACTCTCACAGATACTTAATTCGTCTAAAGACATTCGCGAAAGCGCGATCGACATCTTGAAGATCATCGCTGAAGCCAATAAGAAACTGCTCGCCCATGATGGAGCTTTGCAAGGTTCAGCATCGAATATTCGCGAAAATTACCTACATCAGCTTATCTTTGAAGCGGACAGGAGCAAGTTGGGTGCATTTATAGATATTGCCGGTATCAAAGAAGATGGTCTGGACGAGTTGAGCGAGCCAGACAAGCGACGTCATTTGCGTACGGTTTTTGAAGGACTTTCCCTTGCGTTGTCCGAAGACCGTCGCCAGCACGGGCTCGGATACCATAATCTTCTTTTCATGGCGGCCGAGTTGTTGCTTCTGGAACAGGAGACCGAGAATGAGTTCCCCTTGCTTCTCATTGAAGAGCCGGAAGCGCATCTCCATCCCCAGCTCCAGGTCAAACTGCTTGAATTTATCAATTCTAAAGTCAAATCGCCGTCCAATAATTCCGGAATACAATGCATATTAACGACACATAGCCCAAACTTGGCTTCAAAAGCCGACCCATCCGAGATTGTCATGTTGGCGAGTGCAAATGCTTGGGCGCTTATGGTCGAGCAAACAGAACTCTCTGAAGGAGATTATGCTCACATACGCAAATTTCTCGATGTTACGAAAGCAAATGTTTTTTTTGCACGCGGATTGATTTTTTGTTGAAGGTGATGCCGAAAATATCCTTCTGCCAACCATAGCAAAATTATTGGGACGGCCACTTGAAGATCATGGTGTATCCATTGTCAAATACGACAACAGTGGGTCATGGAAGCGCTTTGCGAAGTTGTTTCTCCGTAAGGATAAAGATACTAGTAATCAGCACTGGCATCCGACAAAAATTGCGGTTCTCCGCGACCTGGACTTGTGGCCGTCTTGTGCGGAAAAGAAGAATGATGGAACGAATCCGTATGGTTTTTTGGATCGTAAATCACCTAATGATCAGGGGCGTGGCGGCAATCTGGATTACTGGGAAACCTCGGATGCACAGCAGCTCGAGGCACAGATCTCAGCACGAAAGGCACAGCATAAGAAAGACGGGGAGATTTCTCTTGAGCGGCAAAATGTTAAGATCTTCGTTTCGGACCGTTGGACCTTCGAGTTCTGCTTAGCAAGATACGGTCTCTATACAGAAGCCTGCGCCGCTCTCGGTGTTGCCGAAGTCAATGGTACCGAAGATGAAAAGTCGACCTACATTCAGAGCCAGGTCTCAAAAACGGATTTTGCGTATAAACTTGGACAAGTTCTGGAAGATCAACTTTTAGATAGAGTTCAACAGGCCATGGATGGAGTAAACCAAGGTGAGAATCTTGCGTTGCAGAAGATTGAAGCGGCGCGTGAAACGCGAGCTCGCTTTGCCGAAGAATTACGAACGAATCTTCCGCCTTATATCGTCAACGCCATTGATTTCGCTACTTCACTGAACCAGAATTCGCAAGATGGTGGGGGAGAGAGCGGTGGTATCGCAGCTTGAAGGAATAATATCACAGGACGATATTACGGCACTGTCCGCCGGTGAGAAGCTGTCTTTAGAGGATGAAGACAGGGTAGCAATTCTGCAATCCACGCAAACCATTGACGTTCAGGCATGCCCGGGAAGCGGTAAAACAACGCTAATAGCCGCGAAGCTCGTTCTACTCGCAAATAAGTGGCCTTATGCTGATCGGGGCGTATGTGTCCTGTCGCATACCAATGTGGCGAAAGATGAAATCATTGAGCGTCTTGAACGCTCAAGCACATTGGAAGCCCGCAGACTCCTTTCCTATCCGCATTTCATCGGCACCATCCAGGAGTTTGTCAATCGGTATATTGCTTTGCCATTTCTTCGATCCAATAGCTTGAACGAAATAACCGTCGACAATGATGAATTTTCAAGAGTTGCATTCAAGGTTTTGGAACGTGGTCAATTCGCCTGGTTGCGAGCGACCCTCAATGGCTTGGGTAGCGACGAGGCAAAAGATACATTTCTGAGACAGCTTTTCTTTTACCATTCGGACAGTGGTCTTGAGCTAAATATATCGAGCCGACCACGCGCATGGGCAAAGTCCGATAACTTTGAACGCGCGAGCCGTTCGCTTAAACAATTGAAATCCGTCCTCGATGGTTATGGCATCTTTTTATTCCGCGACATGTATACCCATGCTCAAACAGCACTCTCTACGAATTCGGCTTTTCGGGCTACACTAATAAAACGCTTTCCTATTGTCTTCATAGACGAAATGCAGGATACGCAGAAATTTCAGGATGAGCTTTTACACCTAGCTTTTGCATTTAATAGCGATGGCCAAATCATACAGCGCTTTGGGGACCCTGATCAGGCAATCTTTCACGGCATTGACAGCGAAGAGCCAAACGAAAGTTACAACGGAAAAGCACGGGACATCATAGATTATGTTATTGACCGTTCATTCCGTTTCGATGACGGGCTGGCGCAGCGGATCGCACCGTTCAGTTTTAACCAAATCGACCTATCCACTAATCTTTCGGCTGGTGATCTGGATGTACGGCGAGGCGTCCATGCACGTGGCAATGCGTTTTTACACAGCTTGTTTTTGTTCAATGACGATACCCGCAGCGACGTAATTCGCCGTTTTTGTGAGCTAGTCGCAACCGAATTTAAAGGAGACTATCAGTCCTCTGACAAGTTTTGCGTCAAAGTCGTCGGAGGCGTTGGCAATGAAATCGATTCGAACGATGTTTCGCAGCTGAAGATCGGTCATTACTGGCCTGCCTATGATAAGAAGAAGGCCAAGCGGAGCTTCAGGCCAGCCACACTTATTGAGGCTATCAAATATGCTCACGAAACCAAAAATGCGGAAAATGCCGATAGCTACAAGTTGCTTATCGACGGCGTATTAACATTGCTAAAGCTTGCCGGAAGCGGTGAAGAAAATGGCAAGCCCTTTACCGCAACATCCTTGCGAAGACATTTAGAACAAGTCGGGAAGTGGCAGGAACTGCGCAAGCTGATAGAAATTCTGCTCAGGCCGGATTTGTACCTGAATGAAGAAAACTGGCGCAATCTCACAGACGTCATTAAGAACTTATTCGGCCTGAATTCCCCGCCCGAGGAGGCAACTCAATGGCTTCGTTATCATGAAATTCCTGAGCAGGCCCAGAACCGCGCAGATACTACCGGAGATCAATCTGTTCTTGAGACATTAACCGACAATATGCTCTCTTATAATGGTGTTTTCTATGTTGGACTATCGACGATTCATGGCGTCAAGGGTGAAACCCATGATGCAACTCTAATTGTTGAAACCAAACACCACTGTTTTGATATTGATGCTATGATTCCGTTTCTTCTGGGCGAACTCCCCTCTGCAGAGAAGCCTAACCGCAATTTACCTCCAAAACCTCACCATAGCCGTGCCTTCAAACCCAATCAGAGATTCCTACGACAGTTCTACGTGGCAATGTCCAGACCACGACACTTGCTTTGTTTGGCCTTACATGAAAGCCGCATCGAGAACGAAGCGCTTGTACAAAAGCTACGGGATAATGGCTGGGACGTCAGGCGACTTGCAGCGAGTCGGCACTGACATAGGAGCGTAAATGGGGTCGCGTCTATACTTTATACATCAGATTGAATAAAGGAACAGCAACCCTGCGCATCTCGATTACCCGCAATCCGCTCAGCGATGACATGCACCGCCTCGAGTTCGCTGCAGTTGCGCTCCCGCATAATCGCGCCACGCTCGGCCTTTTCGTGTTTCTCGGTCATGGCAAGCGCCAGGGATAGCGGCGGCGGGACATTACGAAATAGCGCTTCCATATTGTCGGAGAGCACGACACCCTCGACATACTTGCCCGGCTCCTTTCGAGCCGACAGCAACAGGCTGCGCTGCACGTCGGTCAAATCCTTGAAGCGGGCGATTTGTTCAACCTCCTCCTTGGGCATCACCAGACACAGCCACCACTCCATCATGTTGAGCATCTTGCGACTGGCGTCGGGGAAGTCTTCCAGATTCTGGGTGGCAATCCAGAACCAGGCTCCCAGTTTTCGCCACATTTTGGTGATCTTGACCACATAGCGGGCCAGCAACGGATTGGTGGTAATGATGTGCCCTTCATCGGTCACCACCAGTGTCGGCCTTGCATCGTGCTGGTGGCGCTCTACCAGATCATTGATATGGCTCATCATGGAGATGTAAGCGACGGTGAGCTGATCTTCGTAGCCTTCCCGGGCCAGTATTCCCATCTCCAGAATCGTGATGTCCGCCTCGGGCCAGGGTGTGCCCGGGCGGTTAAAAAAGTGTCCGGCGAGTCCTGAACAGAACAGCGCCATGCCGTCGCCCATCTCGATAGCCCGGTTGCGCCGGTGGTCCGGCAGGCTTTCATCGTGACCGATACTCTGGAGTGCAGCGACAACATCCTGGGTGAGCACCTGATCGCGGTCGGTCTCCTTGACGGTTTTAGCCGCCAGAAAAATCGCATTCCGGATCAACAGCCGGTCGGCCCGGGTCATGCGCGCATCCTCGCGTTCGTCACCCCCGGTTATCATGATACGGGCCGCGATCTCCATTTCGCCGAGCACGTCACGGCCGGTGCCCTCCTCATCCAGCTCGTCATCTTCTTCCAGTGCGTCCGGATCATCGCGCAAATGATGCTGACGTTCTTTCTGCAACACGCGCAAGGCATCAGCAAAAGGCGGCAGACTGACATCGGTATTCGGATTCAGGGTGACCTGGTTGACGGCCAGACCATGGGCCTGAAACTGCTGACCCAGCAATGAGAAGGAACCGCCGGCCTCGATGATAAAGATGCGCGGTCGGTACATGGCGGCCATCTGTTGCAGCAGATA
>NATV01000041.1 GCA_003094535.1 gamma proteobacterium symbiont of Ctena orbiculata
GCGTCGAAAAGCCGTTGTTTCGTCAAACCGCCTGGGCAGTGACAGTGGCCGCACCCCTGTTGGCGCTGGTCTTGCTGGGAGGTCTGTCATGAGTCGTCGGGCGAGTGGTTTGAGGGCCTGGTTTCTGCAGCGTGCCACGGCGATCTATCTTCTACTCTTCATCATCTTTATGCTGCAGCAGATGATCCTCAATCCGCCACAGGATTTTGCCGCTTGGCAGGGTTGGGTGGCACAGCCCCTGATCGGGCTTGGCCTGATTCTCTTTTTTGCCTCGCTGCTGCTGCATGCCTGGGTCGGTTTCCGTGATGTATTGATCGACTATGTCCACCCTACAGCAATACGCGTGACCCTGTTGACGCTGGCCGGATTCATACTCCTCGGCTGTGCGTTTTGGGTTGTTAAGATTATCTTTACCGCGGCTACCGCCTGAGACAAAGGTTAACTATAGATGGCACTGGAAAAGCAACGATTCGATACACTCATCCTGGGGGCCGGCGGTGCCGGATTGAATGCCGCCCTGCAACTGGCCAACGCAAATCTGAAGGTGGCCGTGGTCTCCAAGGTGTTTCCCACCCGTTCCCATACAGTCGCGGCACAGGGAGGGGTGAACGCCGCCCTGGCCAATGTCCTGCCCGATAACTGGCACTGGCATATGTTCGATACCGTCAAGGGGTCCGACTATCTCGGTGATCAGGATGCCATCGAGTATATGTGCCGTGAAGCGATACCCACGGTTTACGAATTGGAACACAACGGCGTGCCCTTCTCACGCTTACCGAACGGCAAGATCTATCAACGGGCATTCGGTGGGCAGAGTCAGAACTTCGGCGGTGAACAGGCGGCGCGAACCTGTGCCGCTGCCGACCGTACCGGCCATGCCATTCTGCACACCCTCTATCAGCAGAACATACGCGCCAAGACCCACTTCTATGACGAATACTTCGCCGCTGATCTGATCAGGGACGACGAGGGATATATACTGGGCGCCCTGGTATTGAACATCGCCACCGGTGAGCCGCTGCTGATCGAATCCAAGACCACCTTGTTGGCGACCGGCGGCTGCGGCCAGGTCTTCCGGACCACCAGCAATGCGCATATCAACACCGGCGACGGCATGGCGATGGTATTGCGCGCAGGCCTGCCGCTGATGGACATGGAGTTCTTTCAGTTTCATCCCACCGGCATCGCCGGCAAGGGGATGTTGATTACAGAGGGAGTGCGTGGCGAGGGCGGCTATCTGATCAATAAAAATGGCGAACGCTTCATGGAGAAGTATGCACCCAACGCAAAGGATCTCGCCAGCCGCGACGTGGTGGCCAGGTCGATAATCACCGAGGTGCGCGAGGGGAGCGGTGTCGGCCCGGAAGCGGATCATGTGCTGCTCAAGGTCAACCATCTTGGCGAGGATGTCATCGCCAAGCGCCTGCCGGGAATACGTGAGAGTTCAAAGATCTTTGCCGGTGTCGATCCGGTTAAGGAACCGATTCCGGTATTTCCCACCGCCCACTATGTCATGGGTGGTATTCCCACAGACCGATTCGGTCGGGTTATGCCCACCGCGGATGATGACGGCGACCACCTGCCCGGGTTGTACGCGGCCGGTGAGTGCGCCTGTGCATCGGTGCACGGTGCCAACCGGCTGGGGGGCAACTCACTGCTCGATATCCTGGTGTTCGGGCGTCTCGCGGGACACAACATCATCGACTACGTCAAGGAGAACAACGCCCACCGCACCCTCGACGAGGCGAGTGTGGAAAAGGCGATGTCGCGGTTACAGAAGTGGGATACCAAGGGTGATGGCATTACCGTCAGTCAGCTGCGCAATGAATTCCGCAAGACCATGGAGGATCATGCCGGCGTCTTCCGTGTCGAGGAGATGATGGTGGAAGGGGTGGAGAAGGTAAAAAATATCCGTGAAAAGCTGAGCGAAGTTCGCCTCACCGACCACTCCTCCACTTTCAATACCAATCGCACCGAGGCCCTGGAGCTGGAGAACCTGATCGACGTCGGTCTGTCGATCGCGGTCTCGGCACTGCACCGTAAAGAGAGCCGCGGCGCCCATTCGCGCCCCGACTATCCAAATCGCGATGACAAAGAGTGGATGAAGCATACGCTCTACTGGATGGAGAACGACAGACTCGACTACAAGGGCGTGCGCGCTCAGCCGTTGACGGTGGAGAGTTTTCCGCCGAAAGAAAGAGTTTACTGAAGAGTTTTAAGTTATCAGTTTTGAGTTTTGAGTTGATGTGTGTACGTGCGACCAATATCGAGAAGACCGTGAGCGAAGCGAACACCTTAACTCAAAACTCATAACTCAAAACTAAGAAAACTCGAAGCAACGAGGATTTGAGATGAAATTCAGTGTCTACCGTTACAATCCGGAAACCGACAGCGAGCCCTACATGCAGGCGTTCGAGGTTGAACAGCGTCAGGGGATGATGCTGCGTGACGCCCTGCTGGCGATCCAGGCCCAGGACGAGTCGTTTACCTTCAGGCACTCCTGTGGCGAAGGCGTTTGCGGATCGGACGGGGTGAATGTCAACGGCAGCAACAAGCTCGCCTGTATTACGGCCTTGGCGGATCTCAAGGAGCCGGTGGAGGTCAGGCCATTCCCCGGGCGGCCGGTGATTCGGGATCTGGTGGTCGATATGAGTCAGTTCTATGCCCAGTTCAAACAGGTCGATCCCTGGTTGATCCGCAAGGACCCTATGCCCGAGCAGGAGATCCCGCAGTCGCCGGAGGAGAGGGATCGGCTCGACGGTCTCTATGAGTGCATCATGTGCGGCTGCTGTTCCACATCCTGTCCCTCGTTCTGGTGGAATCCCGACAAGTTCCTCGGTCCGCAAGCGCTGCTCACCGCCTGTCGCTTTCTCGCGGACAGCAGGGATCAGGCCAAGGAGGAGAGACTCGACAAGCTTGAGGGCCCCTATAAGCTGTTTCGCTGCCACACCATCATGAACTGCGTGGAGTCCTGTCCGAAGGAACTCAATCCCACCAAGGCCATTGGCCATATCAAGGCGATCATGCTCAAGGATGCGATCTGAGCGGCTGTTGAGCGGATGATCTTTGACTGAGCGGCATGGCTATCCAGGAGAGTGATCTGTCGAATATCGAGCGGCTGCGCTGGCAGTGCCGTCGCGGCATGCTCGAATTGGATGTACTGTTGGAAGCCTTCCTGGAGCAGCACTATGGCGATCTTCCGCCACGCTTGAAGCGGCACTTCGTCCAGCTGCTGGAGTTTCCCGACCCTGTCATCCACGCCTGGTGCATTGGCGGCGAATCCCCCGAGGATGATGAATTCCAGGAGCTGATCTCCACCATTCGCCAGACCAAAGTCGTTTGATCGCCTTACTCCATACTCAATTGCCTTGGTGCGATTCTCTGCATACCCGGACTATGTGGGGCTGCGGCGGCTCATGGTGTCGAGCTGCATCAGGATATCCACCAGTTTGGCCGATAGTTTAAACATCTCGGTCATGGCCTCCTCCATGCCGCTGGTGTCACCGTTTTTTTTGCAATCCAGGGCCTGTTGACTCGCCTGGTGAAACTGCTGATGCGGCTCCAGGATAGAGTCGAAGATATGGCGTGCATCATTGCCGATGGCAGATGATTGGGCAGGCCCGTCGGTGTCGAGCCATTTGCCGAGTTTGCAGGAATGGTGATCGCTCCCCTGGAAATCTCCCCGGTCCTCCAGGGTTGCTTTCAATTTACCCAAATACTGGATGTGGTCATTCATGCGTCTTAGAAAGAAAGCGTTTTCACTCATGGTCGCCCTACCTTAGATCAATTTCTCGATACTCTCGGCCGAGCGCTTGACATCAAGAAAGATCAAACCCAATTTGGCATTCGTCTTTGCCAACACGGTTACTACGGCCTCGGGACCTGCATGAGCCATCAAGACATATCCTTTGCCCCCCTTTACCAGCACCTGCTCCAGCTCGCCCCGTGCAAGTTCCTGAGCTGTACGGTCACCAAGGGAGAGCATTGCGGCACTCATCGCGCCGACCCGGTCTTCATCCAGGGATTGGGGTAGTTGTGAGGCCATGATCAGGCCATCGGTAGAGATGACCGCGGAAGCTTCTATGTCTGCCGAGGTACCATTGAGTTCACTGAGTACTGAATTGAGCATATCTGCGCGCATGAGGGATTCTCCATTTGAGATGTAGCAAGTTGACTGTTCGTTTATCGGCTGCAAGTAAGACTGTGTCAGCTCGTTCTTTCGATTCCATCCGGTGAGTGACAATAGATCGAATGGTTTGTTTATGAATCAGGTATGTATTTGCAATGGTCATATTCATTCTCAATCCCGCTTACTGCCGGCGTAACGCGTACTCAAGGCCCACACCAGGGATGTGAATACGGATTGATTCAGATGAGGTACACCCTGCAGCACCAGTGCAAAACGTTGATCATCGATAAACAGGGGCCAAAAACCCAACTGACTGTTTCCTGCCGCGTCAACAAGTGCCCAGGCACTGGTTGGGATACGAAGGTTGTTGTGAGTCAGTGACTGGTGGCGGTTGTCGAGGGAGGCGAGATCAGCGCTCAAGGCCGACAGCTCGATGGCCGCTTCATGGGTGAATCCCGAGGCTGCGACATAAAAGCCATGGCTATCCGCGAGCAATGCCTTGCCGCAGTCGGAGAGGGGGGGGAGCAGTTCGGGGAGCAATGTCTCGAGAGCGCCAGGCGGGGCGTTGCGCTCCTCCCTAAAGCCCTCCACCCAGCCGAGGCTTTGGGCGTGATAAAGCGCCTCTTGTGCGTCTTCGCCGGAGAGACTGGTCCACCGCTCCAGCGCCTGTTGCGTCACTGCCGGAGTGGTCTCATACTGCAGCAGTGCGCACAGCAGTGAGCGTACAGGATCGTTGTTTCGATGTGACGCTGCATGAAACGCCCCTGCCGGTGAGGGCAGGGCATAACGCTCTTCGATCAATCTGTAACTGGACATCTCAATCTTCCAAACCGGGATCGATTGAATAGAGCAAGGCCTCGACGAGCAGCGAGATATCCCGCTTTACCCGGGCATCGACTTCGAATATGGGAATCTTCAATCCATTGTCTTCAAGCTGCAGATAGTAATCCTCCAATCTTGGTTGCTTGCTCAGATCCATTTGGGTCACGCCAATAACCACTTTCGTCTGCGCGATGAAGTGCTTAAATGCATCGAGGAAAAAATGCATATCGCTGAAAGGATCCGGCCGGGCGTTGCTGACCAGGAGAATCAGACCAATACCTCCCTGAGTGAGGATCTCCCACATAAAGTCGAAGCGTTGTTGCCCCGGTGTACCATAGAGATGGATTCGCTCCCGCTCGCCGAGAGCGATCAGTCCGTAGTCCATGGCGACGGTGGTGCCCGGCTTTTGGGCGCTTGTCATATCGCTGGCCTTTTCGTCGGTGATCACCGGTTCGATATCACTGATCGAGCCGATGGCCGTGGTTTTTCCTACCCCGACCGGCCCGCTGAAGATAATCTTGAAGTCACTCATCGTTCTCTTTTTCCCCCTCTGAGGCGGTCCAACAGACGGCCAAACAGGCCCCTGTTGGTTGAGCGTTCTATTGCCGGCGGTTGGATCAGGGTATCCACGGCGCGTCGTGTCTCACCCACCAGCTGGATTGCATGGGCGGCGCTGTAGAAGGCGAATACATAGCGCTGTGGGAT
The DNA here is from genome assembly GCA_003094535.1 of gamma proteobacterium symbiont of Ctena orbiculata. Taxonomy (GTDB): domain Bacteria; phylum Pseudomonadota; class Gammaproteobacteria; order Chromatiales; family Chromatiaceae; genus Thiodiazotropha. The sequence goes on from NATV01000041.1 coordinate 5,657, forward strand.
GTTGAGGACGCTGGCTGTATCGAGAAGGGATCTCGGCTGCTGCGCCCATAAAGCGGCGATAGCCATGGCGTGTGGAGTGACGACCAATCGGGTGAAATTAGGCCAGCGTCGTATATAGATAGGCTGGTGAATTCTTGTGCCTTCCGGCAAGCGGCCCCTGGATGCCCACAATGCCAGTTGCCAGATGAAGGCCTGAAGCGGGTAACCTTTGGCATTGCTCGGTGGACTCCAGCCCTCAGCATGGGGAGTCAGTTCTACTTCCAGGGTTGTATCGGGCAGGGTGCAGAAGGGGCGGAGTTGTCTCTCGGTCGCGGCTACCCAAATCTTGTTGCTTTCGATGTCCAGGGTGATCGGAGGCCATGGCCCATCCATGCTGATGGCCTGGTTATAGCGAACCGCCTGATTCAGTGCCTGCTGGGATAATCCCTGGAGATAGTGTGCCGGGTTGTAGTAGATATTCTGCAGCTGTTCGGGATCCGTGGGATCGATGTCGGGTGAGGTTCCCACGAAAGTCTGTTCCTGAGAAGCGCTCATGAGAGAGGCGGCCCTACGGGTGGAGACAACACGACTCGTTGGCGTCGAGTCCATGCCGGACATTGGCTTTGTTATATTGATACGGGGGTTGTCAAACGCGGGCTGCGAATCCTGAATGTTAGACCCGGGAAGATTGCTACGGTGGGTTTCTATAGCTGCGATCAGGCGTTCAACCGGGATCGGTTTCTGTACAAACAGGGTGTTTCGATCCGCTATCTCATGGTGCTTGATGGAGACAAGGATCAACGGCCACTCCGGGTGGCGGTCACGGAACTCCTTCCATTTTTGCTCGCCGCCAAAGCTGTCCAGATCGAGAATGCAGATCTCCGACGAGGCCTCCTCGGTGAGGACATAGCGTTTATTGCACCGACTCGAAAAGAGTATGCGGAGTGCATTCCGCTGGCGCTGGTCCATTCCGATTGCGGCCAACCTCGTCGGGCTGTGGGTAGGTTCAGCCAATTGTGTCCGAGTCTTCATCGAGTTCATGGATAAGTTCCTGCCATGCTTTACGGGCCGGGTTCGGTTTGCCTGCAAGACGTTGCAGGAACTGATTGATCCGTTGTTTATCCCGGGAGTGGTGATAGATCTCGAGTAGGGCCTGGTGCAGATCGAGTCGATGCGGTTCGGCTGAAACTGCTTTTTCCAACGACTCCTGGGCCAAGTCTGTCTGTCCAAAGGCGAGCTGCTCCGATGCGACCTTTACTGGATCGGTCGGATCGTCGGTTGTCGACTCCTCAAGTCGGATGAGCTGTTCATATCCCAGCTGGCCCGAGCTGAGTACGGAACCGCGAGGGCTGAGGCGGAGCATCGAGCCGGCCCCCGCAAGCTGGTCTGCCAGCAGCCGGTAGACGCTGGTCTGAAGCAGCGGTTTTGCCATTGACAGAAGGCGCTTGCACAAGGCGCTACCTCTTCCATCGAGAACCAGAAAGAGATCGAAAAGTGCGCCATGGAGATCCGGGTCTGCCACGGTCGCAAGCAGATTGATTCGCTGTACGTGAAGCCAGAGTGTATGCGGCGACCTGGCAACGGCATGGGCATAGAATGACTTGGCTTTTGCCTCCCAACCGAAGGCATCGATGTGGAGACTTCCCTGATAGGCGATGCGGAAAGCGGCTTCGAGGGGATGACTCCCAATGAGCTCAATCACCCCGGATGCAGCCATTGGGGGCGATTCAATCAGTGGTAGCGGTTTTGGGTCAGCATTCCATGTCATTGACGGTCCTTGTGGCAGAATTACGAATCTCTTTCGCGGTGAATCCACGCTTCAAACTGCGATTCCGCACTTGTCAGAGAGTGCTGACCGACTGCATTTGCCGAGAGGGGTGATGAAAACCGCAGTTTCTGTACAGATTTCCCGTCCTTGCTGATTTTTATCGCACGGGGATAGGGATACTTTAATCGTTTCGTTAATCAAAACACGGCTTCAACGGGAGTTGGCGAACGGCAGTGATTCCGGTGATGATTCAGGTTAAACTGCCCATCTTCACTCTGCGGATGACAGATCGTCTAAATGTCTTATCAGGTACTTGCACGTAAATGGCGTCCCCAACTGTTCAGTCAGCTGGTGGGTCAGCAACATGTGGTGAAAGCGCTTTCCAATGCACTGGAGCGTGAACAGCTGCATCACGCCTATCTGTTTACCGGGACCCGGGGTGTGGGCAAGACCACCCTGGCGAGGATCTTTGCGAAATCGCTGAATTGTGAAAAGGGGGTCAGTGCTTCCCCCTGTGGTGTGTGCGATGCCTGCCGTGAGATCGAGGAGGGACGGTTTGTCGATCTCCTCGAGGTGGACGCCGCCTCGAGGACCAAGGTGGATCAGACCCGGGAGCTGTTGGAAAACGTACCCTTCGCACCGGTGCGCGGACGCTACAAGGTCTACCTGATCGATGAAGTTCACATGTTTTCAGCAAGCAGTTTCAATGCGTTACTGAAAACTCTTGAGGAACCGCCTCCGCATGTGAAGTTCATCCTTGCCACGACCGATCCGCAAAAGGTGCCGGTGACCGTACTCTCCCGCTGTCTGCAGTTCAATCTCAAGCGTCTCAGCAGGGAGCAGATCGAGTCGCAACTCAGACATATTCTACAGGAGGAGAAGATCCTCTTCGATGAACGGTCACTATCGCTGCTTGCCAGGGGTGCCGACGGCAGTATGCGCGACGGCTTGAGTCTGCTTGACCAGGCCATCGCCTTCGGTGGGGGTGAGGTCAAGGGATCGGACGTCGCTGTGATGATCGGCACCATCGGTGCGGACCAGATCTATCTTTTGATCGAAGCGCTGGCGGCCGCTGAAGGGGAGCGAATGATCTCCCTGGTGGCGGAGATGGGTGCACGGGCGGCCGACTTCAGCAATGCCCTGCAGGAGATGCTTGCCATGCTGCATCAGATCGCGATGCTGCAGATCGTGGCGGAATACGAACCTGACGACACCTATGATCCGCAGTGTCTGCAGGCACTTGCCCAGGCCATGTCGCCGGAGGATGTACAACTCAACTATCAGATTGCATTGATGGGGCAGAAAGAGCTCGATCTGGCCCCCGATCCCCGCAGCGGTTTCGAGATGATTCTCCTCCGCATGTTGGCCTTCAGGCCGGATTTGTCGGAATCGACGCCGCCCTCTTCAAATGGCGTTGAGGCCAAGTCCCAGGGTGTACGGCACGCAAAACCGGTTGCGGTCAAAGCCGACACGGCCGCACCTGTCGCCACGCCGGGCGAGAGTTCGACAACTCCCGATCCCGCCGACTGGGGTGCCTTTGTCGAGGCGATAAAACTGGGCGGTATCACCAGCCAGCTCGCGCGTAATTGCACCTTTGAGAGTTGGGATGGCGAGACACTCCGCCTGACCCTAGACGCCTCGATGCGCCAACTGCGGGTTGGGCAGTCGGAAAAGCGTCTGCTGCAGAGTATCGCCGGGGTCCTGGGAGAGGGGACGAAACTGGTGATCACCGAAGCGGTACCCGGGGAGGAGACGCCGGCCATGCGTCAGCAACGTGAGCGCCAGGAGCGCCAAAAAGAGGCCGAAGCGGTGATGACGAGCGATCCCCTGGTACGCGAGATGGAGGAGCGCTTTTCGGCACGTCTGCTGACCGATTCGATCAGGCCCATGGATGAGTCGGGGAGCTGAGCTTGGCCGACCTTGGCATTTGGTTTGACAGATCCTGAGAATATGTGAGTATCTTCCTGATTTTGCTGTCTATTGGTAGATATCTTCAAGTTGAATCTCGGATCTTCAATGATTGGGTAAATAGAGATCGCACCCCGGGAGCCGGGAGGCGTGACAAGTTTGAGAAGAGGTTAATTCCATGAAGGGTGGTATAGGCAATCTAATGAAGCAGGCCCAGAAGATGCAGGCCGAACTACAGGAGGCACAGGAGCGCCTGGCGCAGGAGGAGGTCACCGGCGAGTCCGGTGGCGGCCTGGTCAAGGTCACCATGAACGGCAAACACGAAGTGCGCCGTGTGGAGATTGACGACAGCCTGATGGCGGATGACAAGGAGATGCTGGAGGACCTGGTC
>NATV01000042.1 GCA_003094535.1 gamma proteobacterium symbiont of Ctena orbiculata
TGGTGGATGGCGATCTCACCCAGACAGAGTTGGAAGCGATAACAGCGCTGCATCAACGCAACCGTCCGATCCTGGTGGTACTCAACAAATCCGACCGCTACACCGCTGAGGAGTTGACCCTGCTGCTTACCAGTCTGCAGCAGAAGCTGCGCGAGCTGGTCTCACCCAGCTATATCGTGACCGCGGCGGCCGATCCGGCGGAGCGAATCTATCTGCAGACCGATGACGAGGGTCGGGAGCATGAGATCCGCAGGCGACCAGAGCCCGATGTGAGTCGGCTGGCCAGCAGTCTTTGGCAACTGATCGAGCGGGAGGGGATGACACTCTCCGCCCTCAACGCCAGCCTTTTCGCCGGCGAACTCAGCGACGAGGTGGCGGGCCGCATCGTCAAGGTGCGCCAGGAGGTGGCGGAGCGGGTGATACGGGGTTACTGCCTGGGCAAGGGTGTGGCGGTGGCGCTGAATCCGATACCGGTGGCCGACCTGGTGGCGGCCCTCGCCCTCGATGCCTCCATGGTGATGCATCTGGCCCGCGTCTACGGCATGTCGGTATCCCGGGGCGAGGCGGGGGAACTGATCAGGACCATCGGCGCCCAGATGGCACTGCTGATGGCGACCGTATGGACGGTGAATCTGGCCGCCAGCGCCCTCAAGGCGGGCAGTGGGGGCCTCTCGACCCTGGTGACGGCCGCGGCCCAGGGGGCGATGGGTTACTACACCACCTATATCGTCGGCAAGGCGGCGCAACGCTACTTCGCCCAGGGCCGCTCATGGGGGAGCGGCGGACCCAAGACCATCGTCCAGCAGATCCTGGAGTCGGTGGACAAGGACTCCATCCTGGAACAGGCCAGGGAGGACATTCGGCAAAGGCTGCGCGCCTAGGCTGGGTTAATAAGTCCGCAAATGAACGCTAATGAACGCAAATGTTTCTCTTGTTCCCACGCTGCCGCGTGGGAAACACGGAATATCATGTGTAGGCTTGTCACACCCTAAATATCTGAGATATTAATTTCCACAGAGAATCCTGGAAACCAGAACGAATAACGCTTATTTGCGTATATTCGCATTCATTTGCGGACTAAAAAAGTACGGCCAGATCGAGCCTCAGTAGTTGACCTCCACCGCCGTGCAGAGATAGCGCATCAGCGAGTCGGTCTGCTTGAAGCCCCTGGTGACGAAGTTGCAAAACGACGGCTTGTGGATCTCATCGGCGTCGAAGGCCTTGAGGGCGACGAAGTCCTTGCGTTTCAGATCCTCGATCAGGGGATGATCGGCGGCAAAGCCTCTCGGCGGCCTGACCAGGGAATCGCCCGCCAGCTGAAAGTGCTTGCGGAACGGACCCTCCTTCAGTGCCGCCTGCCAGGCAGCGGGATTGTCGGTAATGAAGTTCCGGATCTTGGCCAGGGTTTTGGGTTCAGGGTGCCAAATGCCGGCACCGATGAAACAGTCGCCGGGTTCGATATGGAGATAGAAGCCGGGGGCGTGTACATCCTTGCCCAGATTGTGCCTGAATTGGATTCCGATGTTGGTTTTGTAGGGCCTCTTGTCCTTGGAGAAACGGGTGTCGCGATAGACCCGCATCAGTGAACCGCCGGTTTTTTTGGCGACCGCGCGGAACTGTCCGGAGATCCCCCTCAGCTTTGGCGCCATCTCTTCAATGAAGACGAGGGCCGGCTCCCTGATGTAGGATTCATAGTGTTGCTTATTGTCGGCGAACCAGGTGCGGTCGTTGTTCTGTGCCAATGCTGTGAGAAAGGGGAGTGTCTGTTGCGGGAATCCCTTGAACCTCTCCATCTGCGGCCAGCTCAGATTCCGTACTTGCTGTGAATGGCATGTCTCACCGGGCAGGTACAGACCAGCTCCTTACCCAGCTGTGAACTGTAAGGACATTCGCTGCCCTTGCCGCAGACCATTCTCGAGGTGTTTTCGGCGGTTAGGCGGATACCGCACAGCTTGTAGTCGTTATCGGTGAGGCAGGCGTGATGCTTGGAGCATTTCTTGGCCTCTAACAGGATTTCCAGAGGGATATTGAATCGCTTGGGACTATGCATCAGCCTAGGTTATCGCAAAAATCAGATTCCCTTCCAGTTCAGACATGGGGTAATGCAGTTGCAGATTCCACCGAAGGTTGCGAAAACCCCGTGCTAAATGCCGCCGACAAGTGATGCATGTACACCGCTTCTAGTGAAGTGAGAGAGCAGTTCCCTGGAGTGGATTGTCTGCGGATCGTAGTCAACCACCATCAGGTGCGGGGTCTTGATATGGGCGCAGGCACTTACAATCCCACTTACACCAGACAGCCTTTTTTCAATATTATGTATCTGTTCGTGCGACAAAGACTCGTTGATATGAACCACAGCATTGGCATCATAATGGATCATCTTACTCTCCGACATGGCATATCCGTTAAGATTGAAATTAGCTCAGATGGTGTTGATTACAATGAGGGATTGTCCCAACAGCTTTTAGGGTTAATAAAGATCAATAACAGTAGGACCTGTCAGGCCGACGGGTGACGAGGCTCTATGCATCTCGATACATTTCTCTTTTCCGCTTTGCTGTTGCTGCTGGCAACATCCATTGCCGTGACCCTGTTCAAGCATCTGGGGCTGGGTTCCGTGCTGGGGCTTTTGGTGGCGGGTATTATCGTCGGCCCTCATTCGCCCGGTCCCTATGTGACTGAGCATGTGGGGGATGTCAGACACTTCACCGAACTGGGCGTGGTTCTGCTGCTGTTCATTATCGGCCTGGAGATGCGGCCGAAACGATTGTGGGCCCTGCGCAGGGAGGCCTTCGGCCTGGGGCTGCTGCAGATCCTCGTCACCGGACTGGTATTGGCCATCTATTTCTACCAATGGCAGTCTTCCTGGCCGCTCTCGCTGCTGATAGGGGTGACTTTCGCGCTCTCATCGACCGCCTTTGTAATCCAGATCCTGCAGGAGCGGGGCGAGATCGCCAGCAAGCATGGCATGACCGCTTTTTCCATCCTCTTGATGCAGGATCTGGCCATCGTGCCGCTGTTGGCGCTGGTGCCGATCTTCTCCGAGACGGGCGGGGTTTCCGCCGAGATTCCTGCCTGGCAGCAGCTGATGATCGAGATCGGCATGATCGCCATGGTGGTGGTGGGCGGGCGCTATCTGCTGCCGATGGTGCTCAACCACCTGGCCAAACAGGGTAACAGAGAGGGCTTCCTCCTGGTGGTCATGCTGGCGGTGTTCCTCGCGGCCTGGGTCATGGATAAGGTGGGCCTCTCCATGGCCCTCGGCGCCTTTGTCATGGGGATGCTGCTTTCCGGATCGAGCTATCGACTGCAGATCCAGGCCTTTGTCGAACCCTACAAGGGCCTGTTGATGAGTCTCTTCTTCGTCGCGGTCGGCATGTCGATCGATTTCGCGGCCATCTCGCAACAGCTGTTGACGTTTGTGCAACACGTCGTGGTGATTGTATTGGTGAAGCTGCTGGTACTCTTTCTGCTTGCACTCGGTTTCGGCGTTTCTAAACTGATCGCAATGCGGATCAGCTTTTTTCTCGCTCAAGGCGGCGAGTTCGGTTTTGTCCTCTTTGCCGCCGCCAAGGCACTGGATGTAATCGATGACGGCACCTTCGTGATCGCCGTGGGCGTGATTTCGGTCACTATGTTGATAACTCCCTTGCTGATACGTATCAGCGATCATTTGGCGAGGCAATTCGACACGGCTGCCTCAAAGACCGAAGATTTACGCTATTCGGCGTATCAGGGTGAGGAGAATAAAAGAGTGGTCATCGGCGGCTACGGACGCGTGGGACACACCGTGGCGGTACTGCTGCATACCAGCGGCGTGCCGGTAGTGGTCTTCGATACCAGTCCCGAACGCGTCGCGCAGGGAAAGCAGGATGGACTCCCGGTCTACTACGGGGATATCAGCGATCCCGATCTGCTCGATACCGCCAATCTGGGCAGCGCCGCCCTGCTGGTGTTGACTGTCGATAGCAGTCCTACCGCTTTACGCACCCTCGCTCATGCGCGCAATACCTATCCTCATGTCCCGGTGGTCTCGAGGGCGCGGGATCTCGAGACGGTTGGTCATCTGTTGAGTGCGGGGGCAAGCCACGCCTTTCCCGAAGCCCTGGAGAGCAGCCTGCGCCTGGGCGCCATCGCCCTGCAGATGGTCGATGTGCCGCAGGACAACGTCGACCTCCTGTTGCAGGGTGTGAGGCAGGACAACTATACCTTGGTGAAATCGGAGGAGGATGAGGTGCGCAAAAAATAGGGTGCGTCTACTACTGAGGTAGCTGAATGGTTAACTGATAAAGTAGTTTAGTATGCGCTAAAACACTTCACATACAACGAGTTAAAACATAAATCCCATCTATTTTGTATCCATATTAACATAGTTTAACACTCAGGTATTACATATGAAATAGTTCTCGTCTAAGATTGAAAGTAACAGGAGATATCCTGTGTTTAGCAGAAAAAAAACCGGTTAGTAGGAACAGATTGGTGGAGAAACCTACAGTCTGTTCACTGAATCGGTTACCAAGGAACAGCATGCAGGTTAAGTGGCTTTCAAGTCGGGGAGAGATCAAAATGCCAAAGTTAACCAGTGGGCTTACGCAGAAGGAGCGGTTAAAGGTCATCCAATCGATCGACATGATCAAATCAGCCCAAAATGCTCACGAGAGACAGGTGCTTCTGCGCTATCGCAATATGGTTGCAAGGGAGTTCCATGACGCTCAGTCGTCCGCGACGATCAGCGGCTAGCCCGTTACAGATTCTAACAGAAGAGACTTAATTTCCACCTCGTTCATCCCGACTCAGGTCGGGATGCGTCGTGTGCGTCGCAGCGGATCAACCATTGGTCCCGGTATCCGCCCCTGCCGAGAGCGTCCTGCCATTGAGTGCCTTGCTGTCCGCACCCATCAGATAGAGATAGTCGTTCATGAGACTGTCGGGCAGGGGCAGGGCGCTTGGATCTTCTCCCGGATAGGCCCAGGCGCGCAGTGCTGTCTGTGTCGGGCCCGGTGCGATGCTGTTGACCCGTATATGGCTGTTTTCCAGTTCGTCGGCCAGCGTCTGCATCAAACCTTCGATGGCGAACTTGGATACGCCATAGGCACCCCAATAGGCCCTGCCCTTTCGTCCCACCCGATCGGAAGTAAAGAGGATTGAGGCGTCATCCGCCTTGCGCAGCAGGGGCAGACAGGCCTGGGTGAGGAGAAAGGCTGCAGTGAGATTGACCTGAATGACGCTGTTCCAGGTTGCGGGATCGAAATCGTCGATGCGACTCAGCAGTGCCAGCTTTGCGGCATTGTGCAGCAGGCCGTGCAGTTGTCCGAACTCCTGGAAGAGACTCTCTCCCAGGGCATAGTAATCCTCGGCGGGCGCCTTCTCCAGATCGAAGGGGATGAGCGCCGGTGTTGGCCAACCGGCCGCTTCGATCGCGTCGTAGGTCACCTCCAGCCTGCCTTCATGGCGGCCCAGCAGCACTACGGTCGCGCCATGTTCGGCAAATGCCTTGGCGGCTGCCTGACCGATACCGCTGCCGGCGCCGGTTACCAGTATCACACGCTCCCTGAGGAGATCTTTAGCGGGAATATAGTCTTGCATGGAGTGGCCTGGTTCTGTACGGGCGTGCATTATAGCGAGCGGCGGCCGCTTGGGATATTGAAAATCATCAAAGCCACTCGAGTATCTCCATCGGGTGGTTGATCTGCCCGTCCGCCTGCCATTCCCAGGGATTGTCGTCTTCATCGAGATAACCGAACAGCGCGACCAGGGTCTTGGTGCCGGCGTTGCGGCCGGCCTCGATATCCCGAATCGCATCACCCACGTAGAGCGCCTGCCACGGGTTGGCACCCGCCTGTTGGCAGGCGTGGAGGATGGGTTCGGGATGCGGTTTTGCATGGGTTGTGGTGTCACCGCTGACAATGGCGCTGGCCCGCTGATCAAACCCCAGTTTCTGCATCAAGGGATCTGTCAGCCAGGCGGGTTTGTTGGTGACTATGCCCCAGTGAATACCCCGTGCCTCGAGTTCATCGATCAATGTTTCCATACCGGCAAAGGGCTTGGTGAAAAGGGCGATATTGTCGGCGTAGATATGCAGAAACTGCTGCTGCAGTTCTGTATAGCCGGGATCGCCGGGATCGATGTCAAATGCCACTTTCAGCATGGCGCGGCTGCCGTGAGAGACCGCAGGGCGGAGCTTTTCGAAGGGAATCTCCTCCCGGCCTCGCTGGACCAGGACCCGGTTGAGGGCGAAATGGAGATCGGCGGCGGTGTCCGCAAAGGTACCGTCAAGGTCGAAAAGCACGCATTTGATCGTCATCTCAGTCAGCAGCGGGGGTCGGCCTGTCACCGGTCATCTTTGATGGCGGCAACCAGATAGTTGACATCTACATCGTCAGTCAGTTTGTAGGTTTGGGTGAGGGGATTGTAACTCATCCCCGTCATGCCGAGGCTGTTCAATTCGGCGTTCCGCATCCAGGCGTGGAGCTCGGAGGGGCGGATGAATTTGGCGTAGTCGTGGGTCCCTTTGGGCAGTAGCTTTAACAGATACTCGGCACCCAGGATCGCAAACAGATAGGATTTGGGATTGCGGTTGATAGTGGAGAAGAAGAGCCTGCCACCCGGCTTGACCAGGCGCGCGCAGGCGCTCACCACCGACATGGGATCGGGTACATGCTCCAGCATCTCCATGCAGGTGATCATATCGAAACTCTCAGGCCGTTCCTGCGCCAGGCGTTCCACGGGTATCCGTTCGTAGTTGATCTCCAGGCCCGATTCGAGCAGGTGCAGCCTGGCGACCTGAAGGGGCGCCTCGCCCATGTCGATCCCGGTCACCTGGGCGCCGAGGGCGGCCATGCTCTCGGATAGAATCCCGCCGCCGCAGCCGACGTCGAGCACCCGCCTCCCCTCCAGGGGAGCAAAGTGCAGAATATAGTCAAGGCGTAGTGGATTGATCTCATGCAGGGGTTTGAACTCGCTGTGCGGATCCCACCAGCGGGATGCCAACTCTTCAAACTTGCTCACCTCGGCATGGTCGACATTGATCTCTTCAGTGCTCATAGGTTGATGGTTGTTGATCCGAATCGATTGCTTAGGTTACACATCGCAGCGCTGTTTTTCGAGGCATGCTGATCAGTTGTCGACATCCGTCGCCAGGATGCGTTCCCGCCAATCCTTGCTGCGAGCCGCCAGTTGCTGCAGATCCAGGGTGGTCAGACTGCCTTCGCTGACGAGATGACGACCCGCCACCCAGACATGGGTGACCTGTTCGCGCCCCGCGGCATAGACCAGTTGCGAAATCGGGTGGTAGACCGGCAGGGTGTTGATCCTGTGCAGATCCACGGCAACCAGGTCGGCGGACTTGCCGGGTTCTAGTGATCCTGTCTCCTGTTGCAGGCCGAGGGCGCGGGCGCCGTTGATGGTCGCCATGGAGAGCGCCTTGGCGGCGGGGAGGGCGCTGGCGTTGTTCGCCACCCCCTTGGTGAGCAGGGCGGCACTGCGCATTTCGCTGAGCATGTCCAGGTCGTTGTTGCTGGCGGCGCCGTCGGTACCCAGGGCCACATTGATCCCCGCCTCGGTCAACTCGGTGACGGGGCAGAATCCGCTCGCCAATTTCAAATTGGATTCGGGGCAGTGCACCACCTGGCCGCCACTGGCGGCGAACAGTTCGATCTCGCTCTTCTCGAGCTGGGTCATATGCACCGCCGCCAGGGATGGCGAGAGCAGTCCCAGGTCATGCAGCCTCTCCATCGGTCGCTTGCCCTGGTTCTGCAGCCCTTGCACGATTTCATCGTGGGTCTCATGGACATGCATATGTACCGGTATCTCGAGCTCATCCGCGAGGGTGCGTATACGCTCCAGGATGGGATCGGCCACGGAGTAGGGAGCGTGGGGTGCGAAGGCGGTGTGGATAATCGGGTTGGTACGGAACTGATCGTGGACCTGCAGCCCCTTGTGCAGGTAGTCGTCGCCGTCGCTGGCCCAGGCGGAGGGGAAGTCGATGGCGATCAGACCGAGCACGGCGCGAATCCCCGCGCTGCTCGCCACCCGACCGGTGATGTCGGGGAAAAAGTACATGTCGTTGAAACAGGTGGTGCCGCCGAGGAGCATCTCGGCGACCGCCAGTTGGGTGCCGTCGTGGATGAACTCCTCGCTTACCCACCTCGCCTCCGCGGGCCAGATGTGTTCGTTCAACCAGGTCATCAGCGGCATATCGTCGGCGAGGCCTCTGAGCAGGGCCATCGCCGCATGGGTGTGGCTATTGATCAGTCCGGGGATGAGCGCATGGCCGGGCAGGCTGATCTCCTGCGCCGACTGGTATTGCTCAGCCACCTTCTCTGTGGGGAGGATGGCGCTGATGCGTCCCCGGTTCACCACCAGGGTATGATCGCTAAGGAGCAGGTTTTCCGGAACAACCGGGATGATCCATTCCGCATGGATGAGTTGATCGACCGCTTCTGGCATCGTCATCTCTCTGTCATTGGTAGATAGGTATGAGACACTACACTCGCAACCTGAATCATTGCAACGCCAGCTTAAGAGAAGTTTGTCTATGGATCTCTCAGAAACTATGAATCGGATAACCGGCGATGACGCCATCATCTGGCGGCAAGGGCATCTCTACCTGTTGGATCAGCGCAAGCTGCCCGGCGAGGTGGTCTTTCTTGAGCTGAACACTGCCGCTGAAACCGCCCGGGCGATCACCGACATGGTGGTGCGGGGCGCGCCGGCGATCGGCATCACCGCGGCCTACGGCGTGGTCCTGGCAGGGGCGATGGCGTTTCGCTCATCCGCAGACCAATGGCAGGCCGCCATTCAGGCCGACCTTGAACAGCTGCGTCGATCCAGGCCGACCGCGGTCAATCTCTTCTGGGCATTGAAGAGGATGGGGGCGCTGCTGGAGGGGCTGCCGCGGGGCGCCGATCCCACGGATGCCCTGTTGCGGGAGGCGATTGCGATCCACAAAGAGGATATCCGGGCGAACCGGGATATGGGCGAGCTGGGCGCCTCCCTCATCGAGGCGGGGAGTGGTGTCATCACCCACTGCAATGCCGGTGCCCTGGCCACCGGCGGTTACGGCACCGCCCTGGGGGTGATTCGCTCGGCGCATAAGCGGGGGCTGATCCGGGAGGTGTTCGCGGATGAGACCCGTCCCTGGTTGCAGGGTGCCCGCCTCACCGCTTGGGAGCTGCTTCAGGATGGGATTCCGGTCACCTTGCTGGCGGATGGGGCCGCCGCCCACCGTATGGCCCAGGGAGGAATCGACTGGATAGTGGTGGGATCGGACCGGATTGCGGCGAATGGGGACGTGGCGAACAAGATCGGCACCTACAGCCTGGCGGTGGCGGCGAAGCATCACGGCGTCAAGGTGATGGTGGCGGCGCCGACCTCGACCATCGATATGGAACTGGCCAGCGGCAGCGAGATACCGATCGAAGTGAGAGGGGAGGAGGAGCTGCTCGGATGCGGGGGTCGGCGGGTCGCGGCGAACGGTGCCGGGGTATGGAATCCGGTTTTTGATGTCACCCCGGCCGATTTGGTCGATGCCATTGTCACGGAAAGGGGTGTTGCGACCTCGCCAAATCGAAAAAAGATAGAAAAAATGATGGCGAATCGGCCTGAGAGCCCCTGAAATTGCTTTTCAGACGCTTTTTATACAGCACAGTGTCAGGGGGCTATGGTACAATACTCCTTTTCTGACGCCCCGCAGTGATGCTGAGGGTGGTAGCGGAAG
>NATV01000043.1 GCA_003094535.1 gamma proteobacterium symbiont of Ctena orbiculata
ACAATAATCAAGGCACTACCCATGAATGACATCGCTTTTGAATTCGTTCAACAGCTTGGCGCCGAACTCTCTGCAGGCAATCTCAAGCTGCCCGCCTTTCCCGATGTTGCCGTGCGCGTGAAAGAGGTGTTGGAGAGTGATGATGTCTCCGCCGACAAAGTGGCGAAGGTGGTTGGCAGCGATCCGGTTCTATCGGCCAGGCTGCTGAAGGTTGCTAACTCCAATTTCGCCAATCGCAGCGGTGCCCAGATCAAGGATCTGCGCACCGCGATTGCCCGACTGGGCTACGATCTGGCCTACAGCACCGCTGTTTCCATCGCCCTGGAACAGATTATGGACTCGAAGTCCGTGGGTCCGATTCGCGATCAACTCGAGTCACTCTGGCAGCACAGCGTGAACGTCTCCGCCATCGCCTATGTGATTGCCAAGAAACACAGCAGCATCAATCCGGACGAGGCAATGCTGGCGGGACTGTTGCACGATATCGGAAAATACTACATCTATACCCGCGCCAAGGATCATCCCGAACTCTTCGATGATGAGGCGCGTATGGATGAGCTGTTGAAGACCTGGCACACAGGGATCGGCCACGCGATTCTCGAGGCCTGGCATTTCAGTGACGACATCGCCAACACCGCCAGCGATCACGATGACCTGGAGCGGGCGCTGCTCGGCAAGGCCGACGTCACCGATATTGTCACTACCGCCAACCTCTGCGCCTACTGGGAGATTTTGGGCGAGGAGTTTGACTGGAGTCGGGTAACCGCCGCCCAGCGGCTGAACCTGGATCATGATGGCATTGAATCGATCCTTGAGGCGTCAGCCGAAGAGATTCAATCGATCATGCGGGCCTTGGGATGCTGAAATAAAAAAGGCCGCCAGTGATACCGGCGGCCTGGTCGTTTACGCCACCAAGTGGCTACTTCTTATTAACCGAATAGGCTTCTACTGCCTTTTTCTTCAGCTTTCGTTGAGCGTCGCTGCTCAGCCAACCATCTTTTCAGAATCCTTCGTGCAGAAGTTTTCATCCGACTGTTTCCGGTGACATACCCTGCAGACACCGGTGCACTCCATCTCTTTCCCCATCTCCTCTGGCAGCTGACTGTTCAGTATATTGGGTGCGGACCGACCGATATCGGTTCCAAATCTAACAGTACAACTTACATAGCAGCAATTTTTGTGCCGTTTTTACCTGAGTAATGATCTTGGGACCCGGAGCGAGTCGGGCATGGCGCGTTAAGCAGTCCCTATCCCTTTGTTATTACGTAAATTTATTCTACCAAGTATGGCTTTGGATCTGGCAGCCCCGAACGCTGCCGATCCACTGCTTGCACATAGTAAGAAGTCACCGGGAGAGAATAATTGAACGATTCGTTCAATCCTTATCAAGATCCGGTTGAACGGATCGTTTCATCCGCCAATATGACTCGATGGGGTGTTTGAAATCGACCAACGATGTGTTTTCCACGATTCGGTGCGGTCCCGCCTCAATCGTCACTCTCTTTCTCCGCCGCCATACCCGGCGGTGGTGACAGATGGTATTGAAGCATCATCCGCCTGAGTCGCGGACGGGAGATTTCGAGAATCTCGCAGGCCCTGCCCCGATGCCAGCCGACAAGATCGAGTACCTGTCTGATATGGGCCTTCTCCATGGCCTGCAGACTGATGGCACCGGTTGGTTGGGCTGTCTCCTGCTGGTCGCTCCCGCTGATACCACTGATGTCGACTGGAAACTGGTCAATGGATAGGCTGTCGGTGGAACACATCGCCACGGCCTTCATCAAGGCATTCTCCAACTCCCTGACATTACCGGGCCAGTCATAGGCCTGGAGACAGTTCAAGGCCTCCGTTGTGATATGGGTGATCTTTCGATTCAACTCATTGTTGATGCGGCCCAGCAAGGTCTGAACCAGCCCCATGATATCCTCTTTTCTCTCCCGCAGCGGCGGCAGATGGATGTTGACCACCTGCAGCCGATAGAAGAGGTCTTCGCGAAAAGTGCCCCGGCCCACCTCTTCCGAAAGATTGACATTGGTGGCGGCAATGATGCGCGCATTGGTCGTCAGCGTCTGTTTGGCACCGAGGGGAGTGAACTCTTTATGTTGAATCACCCGCAGCAGCTTAGCCTGCATGATCGGGGAGAGTTCACCGATCTCATCGAGAAAGATGGTGCCGTTCTCGGCGAGGGTGAATTTTCCCACCTGTTTCGAAACCGCACCGGTGAAGGCGCCTTTCTCGTGGCCGAACATATCCGATTCGAGCAGGGTCTCGACAATCGCGGCACAGTTGACCACCACGAAAGGTCCGTTGGGATTGACACCGCTGCGATGAATCGCCCGCGCCACCAGTTCCTTGCCGGTACCCGACTCACCCGTGATCAAGACCGTCGCCGGACTCTTCGCCACCCGACCGATGGTTTTGAAGATCTCTTTCATCGCCCTCGAGTTGCCGACCATGGAGATTGAGGAGAGGCCTTCACCCGCGGTATCGACCAGCTCTCCTTCGGCATTTGCAAGAATCTTCTCGATCGCGGCATCGAACTCGTCGATATCGATCGGTTTATGGATATAATCATCCGCCCCCTGCTGCATCGCCTCGATGGTGCTCTCCATATCATGGAAGGCGGTAATCATGATGATGCGCACCCCGGGCAGGGATGACTTGAACTCGGGCAGCCCCTCGAGCCCAGATTTCCCCGGCATGCGGATATCGAGCACGATCAGTTCAGGATGAAACTGATGCGACTTTTGCAATCCCTCATCCACGCTGTGGGCAATCTCGATCTCATGCCCCAATGCGGAGAGATGCAGCTGCAGGGTCCGGCAGCTGGCGTAATCATCATCAACGAGCAGGATTCTGGCCATGACCTCTGTTTCTACGAAAGGCATCTGTTAATTAGACTAATGGAAACTGTGCTGTTTTACCAACGAACCGAAAATGCGCGCGAGTGATTGTTTTTCGTCCGCAAATGAACGCGAATAAACGCTATTGTTTTCCGCTTCGCGACATGAACAAACCGGGTGCGACTCGCCGCAGCGTTTAACCCCTTACACAGACAGGTGGCGTAACTCAGATAGTCTTTTATCAATTGTATAACCTGGCCGGTCAATCCTCGGCAGGGGTCGTAGGCAGACTGATTTTGGCGCAGACGCCTCCGTTGTCTCGCAGCTCCAGTTGCACCTTGCCATGGTGCTGGTCGACGATCTGTTGCACGATTGCCAATCCCAGGCCGGTGCCCTTGGTGCGTGTGGTATAGAAGGGCTCGAACAGCCGTTCAAGCTCCTCCTCGGGCAGGCCATCGCCATTGTCACAGATCGAGACCTCGATGGTGCTGCCCGACTCCGCCAATACCTGGTTGCTCTGAATCTCGATTTTACGCTCGTCGGCTGACCGGTTCTCCGTTGCCTGGATCGCATTCACGATCAGGTTGGAAAAGAGTTGGCGCAGTTTGTTGGCATCCGCCGGCAGTGCCGGCAGGCCGGGCCGGTGATCCACCGCCATCTGTACCCTCGACTCATCGATACGCCGCTGCAGGCTCAACAGCGTGGTATCGAGCAGCTTCTCGATATTGACCCATTCGACCTTCACCGCTTCCGGCCTGGCGTAGGTCAACATATCGGTCAGGATGTTCTCCATATAGCGGATCTGATCCAGGGCGATCACCGAGAGTTCGGCGAGTTCACTCTCCGCCTGTTTGCTCAGCATCTGCATGCACATCTTTACCGAGGAGAGCGGGTTTCTCAGATCATGGGCAATCATGCTCGCCATCCTGCCCATGCTCGTCAGTGCCTGCGTTCGCGCAAGCTCCTGGTTGTGCATGTCGATCTCCTGCTGCAACCGCTTACGTTCGGTAATATCCTCCTTCACCGCCACATAGTGGGTGATTTCACCCTGCGGATTTTTCAATGCGGAGATGGATGCCGACTCCCAATAGAGTTCGCCGTTCTTGCGCCGGTTGTGAAACTCACCCCGCCACTCCTCTCCCTGCCCTACCGTGGTCCAGAGTTTTGCGTACTCCTCCGAGGGCGTCTCGCCGGACTTGAGCACATTGGGACGCTTTCCGATCACCTCGTCGGGTCGATACCCGGTGACCTCGGTGAACTTTGGATTCACGTATTCGATCAATCCCTGACTATTGGTCAACATGACGATGCTGGGACTCTGTTCAACCGCATGAGAGAGTTTGCGCACCTTATCTTCCGCCTTGCGCCGATCGGTGACATCCTCGCCGATCGCGGTGATGCCGATCACCCGCCCCTGGGAATCAGTCGAAAGGGTGTTGTGCCAGGCGATTCTACGGTGACCGAACAACTTCATGCGCACATCCACTTCGACATCCCGTGAGACATCACTCTCAGTCAACAGAGCACTGAACGTATCCTGAATCGCCTCTCTCTCCGCCGCATCGACGAAACGGTCGACCCAGTCGCATCCCAGCACCTCTTCCTGCTCCCAGCCGGTCAGGCGCAGGAAGTAATCATTGCAGAATATCAATCGATTATCGGTATCCAGGGTAATAGCCGCCAACTGCATATCTTCCAGGGTCTGGCGGAATCGTCTTTCATATTCACTTTGGCGTTGCGCGTTGCGATGCCGCAGGTTGGCGCTGGCCAGCAACCAGGAACCGAACAGCAAAACCAGCAGAATGACGAAATAGAGCGGCAGATGTTGACGGATAAACAGCCAGAAACCCGGCAGATAACGCGATTGCGGCACTTCTGAGACCACCTTCCAATGCGAGGTGTCGGGAGGAATGGCATATCCGCTTTCGCTAATGCCGTGCATGGTCTGGGAGGCAACTATCCAGGGAGTCACGGTCTCGAAAGTCAACAGGCCTTCCGGCGTCCGCAGCTGACCGGATCCGAGGTCACCTATCTCCCCCCAGGCCTCGGCATGGCTGTCGGAAAAACGCCGTTTATGCGCAAGCATGAA
This sequence comes from gamma proteobacterium symbiont of Ctena orbiculata, assembly GCA_003094535.1. Classification (GTDB taxonomy): domain Bacteria; phylum Pseudomonadota; class Gammaproteobacteria; order Chromatiales; family Chromatiaceae; genus Thiodiazotropha. The sequence goes on from NATV01000043.1 coordinate 4,933, forward strand.
ACCCCATTCGTCTCCCCGATTGGGACTGCTCAGCCAGTAGCCCTGGGCATTCAGCAGATGGATGTGATCCGCAATGTTCGCCGCAGCCCGATTGAAGTCGTTCAACAGGCGCTCACCCAGATAGTTGAGGACGAGGATTCCCTTCTTTTCCTGGTCAGCGACATAGATGGGCACCGCAAAACGCATCACCGGTTTGTATGGGCGCTCGATCTCTCCCTCTTCAATATTGAGATCCAGGGGCGATAGATAAATCTCACCAGGCGTCAGCTCCATGGTCTCAAGAAAATAGTAGCGCTTGGATTTATCCTGCAGCTGGCTCGGCGACACCAATTCCGGTTGCCCCGAAGAGAAGTTGACCCGCACCCGCTCCTGTCCATTCAGGTCGATAAACCTTACCTGGTCGTAGAGCCGCTTCTCCTTGATAAAGGTGTAAAAGAGCTGCCCGACCTGGGTGTCGTGGAGGAGGCCGTCTTCCGCGAAACCCTGACGCTCAATGTAGCTGGAGAGAAAAATAAGATCCGAGATGACGTTGGAGAGATCCCTGTTGAGGGCGCTGCGCGCCAGTCCCACGTTGAGCAGCTCGCTTGACTCCCAGGTCACCCGCTCTGTTTCGGAGATGGTGTAGTAGTGCACATAGGCACCGATGGCCAGGGTGGCGGCAAAGGGAATGAGGATGGCGAGAAACTGCTTCAGCCAGTCGAAATTCACCAATGTCCCAGTTTGTCGGTTCACGGATCAGGACCAGTCCATATCATCAGCCAGTCGTTTTCCCCGTTTGCGGGTGGTGTCGAATCAAGAAAGCGACCGCCGGGTAGGTTATCTGCCCGCGCGCAGCAGACCGCCCAAGCCCATCTCCTCCAGGGTGTTGCCCAGCAGCAGCTTGACTTCCGATACCTTTTCACAACGCAGTGCCGCCTGCAACAACTCCCTCGCCCTGGCCCGGGAGACCGATCGCAATACCCACTTCACGCGCAGCAGGCTGCCGCCATTCATGCTTAGGCTGTCCACCCCCATGCCGATCAGGAGCACCGCGGCGGCGGGATTGCCCGCCATCTCGCCGCAGACACTCACTTCACGCTGATACTCCCTGGCCCCGGTGACGATCTGGATCAGCGCCCGCAGCACCGCGGGATGAAGATCGTCGTAGATATCGGCGACATGGGCGTTGTTGCGATCCACGGCGAGCAGATACTGGGTCAGGTCATTGGTGCCGACGGAGACGAAGTCGATGCGCCGCGCCAGGGCGTCGACCTGGTAGACGGCCGCCGGCACCTCGATCATAACGCCGATCTTCGGCATGGTGACGGCATAGCCCTCTTCGATCAGTTCATCGTGGGCCCGCTGGATCAGCAGCAGGGAGTCATCGACCTCCTGAACATGGCTCACCATCGGCAGCAGGATGCGCAGGTTGTCGAGACCGATGGCGGCACGCAGCATGGCGCGCACCTGGGTGAGAAAAATCTCCGGGTGATCGAGCGAGATGCGTATCCCCCGCCAGCCCAGAAACGGATTCGACTCTTCCACGGGAAAGTAGGGCAGCGGCTTGTCGCCGCCGATATCGAGGGTGCGAATGGTGACTGGTCGGGGATGGAATGCGCTCAGCACCCGCTGATAGTTGGCCACCTGCACCGACTCGCCGGGGAAGCTGTCACGCACCATAAAGGGCAACTCCGTGCGGTAGAGTCCGACACCCTCCGACTCCTCGCTGCCCTGGGATCCCAGCTCGGTGATCAGGCCGGTATTCATATAGAGCGGCACCCTGGCGCCATCGGTGGTTTCGCAGGGCAGATCCCTGTCCGCCTCGAGCTCCCTGAAGAGCGCCTGATCCTCATTGGCCAGGCGCTGATACTCCTTGATCACCGACGGCGCGGGCGAGACGTAGAGACGCCCCAGATAGCCCTCGAGGATCACGAAACGGCCGTCGACACGGTTTACCGGCAGATCGCTGAGGCCCATCACCGCAGGAACGTTCATCGCCCTCGCCAGGATCGCTACATGGGAGAAACTCGCGCCCCGGGCCGAGACAACGCCCACCAAACGCCCATGGGGCACCTCGGCCAGCTGCATCGCACTGACCTCGTCGCCGACCAGTACCGTCTTCTCCGGATAATCGGTGGGCCTGGCCACCCGCTGTTGCAGATGCATCAGGATGCGCCTGCCTAAATCCCTGACATCGGAGGCCCGCTCCCGCAGGTAGATATCCTCCATGGCGTCAAACACCTTGGCATGCTCCTCGATGGTTTCGCGCAATGCCCCTGAAGCCCAATTGCCCTCGTGAATCCGCCTCACTGTACTACCGATCAGCGAGTCGCTTCCCAGCATCATCAGCCAGGCATCGAACAGTGCCCTGTCTTCCGCCGGAAGCGTCTCCTCAAAGCGGTCCTCGATCGCCATCAGGTCCTGGACCACTGCGGCGACCGCAGTGCGGAACTCCTCCTCTTCCCGATCCGGATCCTTGCTCGGCCTGTCAGGCACTGCATCCAGATCCGCAGGGGGATAGACGACAACCGCGGTCCCCAGGGAGACGCCCGGTGAACCCGGTCGTCCCTGGAGAAAGCGATTGGGCGGCGCCAGATCACTATGGGTTACGAGACTCCCTGTCGCCTGAGCGTGAGTGATGGCGCCGGCCAGTTGCGCCGCGAGGGTAAAGAGAAAGGTCACCTCCTCGTCTTCGAAACTGCGCTGAATGTGCTGGCGCACCACCAATACACCCAGCACCTTGCGGTTCTGGATAATCGGCACACCGAGAAAGCCCTTGTACTGGGTTTCGCCGGTCTCATGGGTGAAGAGATAGCGGCTGTGGCTGGGTGCATCCGCCAGGTTGACCGGTTCCGCCCTTTCGCAGACCAGGCCGATGAGCCCTCGGTGATAGGGCAGTCTGACCTTGCCGACCGCGCCCTGGTGCAGGCCTTCGGTGGCCATCAGCACATGTTCGCGGCGCTCGAAGTCGGTCAGGTAGACAGAACAGACATCGCTGCCGGTCGCCCCCTTTACCTCGGTTACGATCGTCTCCAGGGCCTGCTCGAGATCGGGTGCGGTGTTGACCTCTTTGACGATGCGATGAAGGGTTTCAAGCATACCGGTGATCCTTGGGCGAATGGTTGGGCAGTTGGCCGCATCGGCGATTCAATACCGCTCTACCCTGTGCTTCAGTGGTCGCGCGCGCCGGAGCAATCCCGTGAACGCCCCACTCCGGCAATGGACAGCTGTGTATAAAGCGCGATTCAACGCCGCTGCTGTCGCAGATAATTGGTATGAAACCGGTTGGGCGTCCCTTCCGGATAGAGCAGGGGCGCCAGCTCTTGCAGCGCCTTGGCATAGACATTGCGCTTGAAGTAGATCACTTCACGGATCGGATGCCAATACTTGACCCAGCGCCACTCCTCGAACTCCGGGGTTTCGCAGTTGTCGAGGCAGAAGGCATCCTCCCCGCATTGTGCGCGAAGCAGGAACCAGATCTGCTTCTGGCCGATGCATAGCGGCTCCCGGTGGCGGCGGATGTAACGTTCGGGGAGGCGGTAGCGCAGCCAGTTGCGCGTGGCTCCCATCATTTCGACCTGTTCGGCCTTCAAACCGACCTCTTCCCGCAGCTCCCGGTACATGGCCTGTTCAGGCGTTTCATCCGACTTGATGCCGCCCTGAGGAAACTGCCAGGCATCCTGCCCGACCCGGCGCCCCCAAAAGAGTTGGCGATTGTCATTGCAGAGGATGATGCCTACATTGGGTCGATAGCCGTCAGCGTCAATCAAGGTAGAAGCCAGAACATTGCGAATTCAAGACTATAGATTTTTCCACATTAACCACACAGCGGCAAGGCGGCAAAACATAAGCCTTTGCAAATTATGGATATTCCTTTACTGTTCATAGCATGAACCGATGAAACTCGCTATCCGGCGAGTCGATCTGACTATTAGGACGCGTGGACAGGCACTAACATGGCATTGGCGATCTTTGACCTCGACAACACCCTGCTCGCCGGGGACTCCGACTACCTGTGGGGTGAGTTTCTCGTAGAGAAAGGCATCGTTGACGGAGAGGACTATAGACGGGAAAACCGGCGCTTCTACGAGGACTACAAGGCCGGGTGCCTCGATATCTTCGCCTTCCAGCGCTTCTCCCTGAAACCCCTGCGCGACAACAGCATGCAGCGACTCCTGGACTGGCGCAGTGAGTTTCTCGATAGCAAAATCACTCCCATCATCAGCCCGCAATCCCGCCAATTGGTGGAGAAACACCGAGACGCGGGGGATACCCTGCTGATCATCACCGCCACCAATGCCTTTGTGACCGGCCCCATCGCGCAACGCTATGGGATCGACCATCTGATTGCCACCGAACCGGAGACCCTGGATGGCCGCTTCACCGGAGAGGTGGCTGGCGAACCCAGCTTCAGGGAAGGCAAGGTGAACCGACTTCGCAGTTGGCTGCAGGAACAGGAGCAGGACCTGCGTGGAAGCTGGTTCTACAGCGATTCCCACAACGATCTCCCTTTGCTGGCGTTGGTGGAAAACCCTGTGGCCGTGGATCCTGACGAAACCCTGTCAAAGATCGCCAGGACCCGTGACTGGCCCATTCTGCGGCTACATGCTTGACCAAGCCTCGACGAGGCCTATGAGGTAAGGAGGTAACTAATGGGAAACACAGCATTTTTTGCCGTGCTTATCGTTCTCATTATCGGCATCCTGTATGTCATGAAGAGCAGCGACAATCCACCTGAAACCAACATCAACCAGACGCCGAAAGAGTATATCGAGATGGTGGAAAAGAGAAAGGCGGAGCGCATCTCGGAGGAGAAGGCGCGGGCACAGGAGCAACAGAGCCCGCCGCAGACTCAGCGTTGACACAAGGGCCGATCGTCGGGATTCTCCACCGCGGCGACGATGGCGTCTATAAACTCACCCAGCTCTTGGGGTGAAACCGCAGCCAGCAGGCGCCGCATCAATCCGGGATCGATAGGCGCCTGAACGACACGCCCGTTCCCCAGGGTGACATTCACACCCGCCCTTTGGTGATGCGCCTCCCCTTCGCGCACCGCAATCCGGTTCTCATCTCTATCCAGCAAGC
>NATV01000044.1 GCA_003094535.1 gamma proteobacterium symbiont of Ctena orbiculata
TAATATTTGTTTATCATAGGATACCGGCAGCATTTTCATCTGATCGTAGTTGTAGTCCTTATAACGTGCCATCGTCCTTTCTCCGTGCACCGTTACTGTCTATGTAATTTTATCGAATTTTGGGGTTTTCCGACAGCCTCAACGCCGGAAAAAAGGATTCTGACCCTTTAGTATCAATGCACTGATCTGGTAACCTGATATCGATTTGAAGGCGGGCAGTAAGGCAAGCTGGCATTGCATATAGATAAGCATGAAACATGAAAGCGTTTAACTATTGTCCCCGATGTGGGCATGAAGGGTTGGACTGGAGTGAAAGCAAACGATGGACCTGTGGCCGTTGCGGCTTTATTTATTTTCATAATGTCGCATCAGCCGTAGGCGCGGTGCTGCTCCATTGCGATGAAATATTATTGACAGTGAGAAAGCATAATCCGGCACAGGGCATGCTGGATCTACCGGGCGGTTTTGTCGATCATCATGAAAGTCTGGAACAGGCCTTGAGCAGAGAGCTCAATGAAGAGCTCAAAGTCGTTGTTAGCGAAAATGAGTGGTGCTACTTGTTCTCGTTTCCCAATCTTTATCACTATGCTGGAATCACGTATTACACTTCCGATCTTTTCTTTCTCAAAGAGTTGGAGGCCAAGCCCGAGATAACGGTCGGTGATGATGTGGCCGATGCCGTTTGGGTAAGGATCAAGGATGTCAGCCCAGACAGGGTTGGCCTGGATTCAGTACGCAGTGCTTTGCGTGAGTTGCAGAAAGTAAAACGATAGACTTTAGGTGGATGGTTTCGAAAGAGGTTATGCCATCGCTCATCCATCCTTGTGGTGGTGTAGTCCGTGAGTATGACTGTGATACCCCGCCCCATTTCGACAGGCTAGGTAGGTTTCATGGGATAATGTTTCTAGCGATGTTGAAACAGGCCCTGCCTTCTGTAAGCGGCAGTCGAACAATTTTAACGGTAGCTTGGCCCTGGTATCAGAGTCAATGGAAGTAGGACCCTGATACCGTTTGTGGCATGATCAATCGCCGATGAATTCGTAGTTCTTGTCTTTACCCTGTTTGTGGATGGAAGTGACCAAGGCATCGTTTATGGTTGCTGTGTTGTTTGTAGCAGATCTCCGTTTCTGTTCCACGACATATTCTTCCCTGGCCTTGCTGAGTTCCGCTATTTCCCTCTTAATGCCGGCTCGTTGCGCCGCCATATCAGTAATATAGGTTTTACGCTGATTCAGATCCATACCGCTCATTTCAGAGGGCAGTTCCTTTTCATCGAGATTTTTAAGTTTCACTTTGTTATCCAGAACCGCATCGACCAGGTCCCACTGGCTGTTGGTGTAGAGGCTGCCGGCTTTGGATTTTGTTCGCTTGGCGAGAAGTGCGGGAGAGATGCTGCTGCTGTTCGCATCCTGTTGCAGCTGGCGCTCTTTGCCCGCCTTGCCCTCGTTGCCAAAGGGAAGATAGGTTTGGTTCAGTTCGCTGTTAAGCTCGGCTATGCGTTGATCCTGTGGTGCATTGATATGGGCGATCCTGTGATTGTGATCGATACTCATATACTCACCACCCGCCAGGAGCGCCCCATTTCTCCAGCCTGAGTTCAATCCTTCCTCATAATTACCGGCATAGATTGTATTGACCGTGATCCCTGCTGCCTTTGCGGTATCGATCGCATGATTATATCGTATCGGGCCCTGGGTGAACGGTTCGTTGCCGGCAATGAAAATGGCTTTGATCTCCTTGTCGGAAACGCTCCACTGTAGCTGATCCACGGCATTCATAATTACCTGGCCGCAGTACTCCTTTCCACCGTTGGTGGTGAGGGAAAAAAGCGCCTCCGAAACCCGATCGAGATCGTTCGTAAGGTCAGCGACCTTGCGGATGTAACCTTTCTTGGCGCCAAGCGAGCTGTTTCCGTATTCAAAAACGGCCACTTCAAGCACGGCTGGTTTGCCGTTTCTTCTCGCCTTTGAAAATTCGTCGACCACCCGCCATAGCTGGTTGCGGGCCTGATCGATGAGACCATCCATGCTGCTGCTGGTATCGAGCAGAATTGCCAGCTGTATCTTCGGATGCTGCCTGCTCTGCTGCGTTTCGCCGACAATGGCATGTTGCGGAGAATAGTTATCCGGGGTGTCGGCCCAACTTAAAGAAGCAGTGGCGAATGTCAGTACACTCAGCACGGAAATTACGCTGCGGGTGATGAGAGATCCGGGTTTGAGAGTCGGTTTCATTTTTGGCTTCCTTTAATTGATGTTCTACTACATGGTAGGAAGTAGAGGGCTTGCTATATAGGCAGGGGGATGTAAAAAGGCAGGATGAAGTTTTACCGAATATTTACATGAATCAGAATGCTGCGAGCTGGCGAAGGTCTCTGCCCCCGTTGAATCACCGGTTGCCGGGTTACGGTTGATATCCAGGCTGTGGAATACAAAGCAGATCCCGGTAAATACCCGGCAATTCAGATTGCTGGGATTCCAGCCTGTCTGTGCGACGATACTTTTGTGATTTTCTCGTGACAGGCCGGTGAACTTTACGCTTGATAATCGGCACTAATCTGAAGGTCGTTTTGAGGGTTATTCGATGAAATTATCTTTGTGTGGCAGTCTGTTGGCGCTGACGATGTTTTTCTCCGGTTGTTCCCAACCGCTTGCCGAGCAAACGGAGTTGTCTGAGGAGATGCTGCAGGGGTTGGCGGTGGCGACATTTGCCGGCGGCTGTTTCTGGTGCGTAGAGTCCGGCTTTGAAATGCTGCCTGGCGTCAAAGAGGCTGTTCCCGGCTACAGTGGAGGCAAGGAAAAAAACCCGACCTACCGGAAAGTCGCTCGAGGGTGGACAGGGCATACCGAGGCGGTACAGGTCTATTACGATCCCGAGATCATCAGCTATACGGGCTTGATACAGGGTCTTTGGCGAATGATGGATCCAACCGATTCCCGGGGACAGTTCTACGACCGCGGCAGGCAATACCGGCCGGCCATCTTTTACCACAACAGTGATCAGAAAAGAATTGCGGAACGCCTGCGCGATGAACTGGACACCTCTGGTCGCTATGAGAATCCGGTGACAATCGAGATCGTACCCTTTACCTCATTCTACAAAGCGGAAGCGAAACACCAGAATTACTATAAGAAGAATCCGCTACGATACAATTTTTATACCTTCAACTCCGGTCGCTATCAGTTCGTCGATGAGATCTGGGGAGAGGAGCGGCATGTGGACTATACCAAATATCGCGATGAAGCCGTCGAGGAGATGTAATCGGGTGTGAAGACTGTTGTTGCAGACAAGCAGGCGCAACGACAGTCGTAAGTACACTATTAATAGCAGGCAAAAAAAATCGCATAACGCCGAGTAATGAAGTCGGCAGATATGCGATTATACCAAACTGGCTAATTTGGTTGTTGTTGCACAACTTATTGTTATTTACTCACAGCTACTCTTATTGTTGAGAGACTTATACTATCCTCTGTCTCTCTTTACTCTCTCCTGTCGTTAAGCGCTAGCCAGCCTGTTCAATGAAACACTTTTGATCTGATCGTTTGATATCAGACGTTTATTGGCCGGACATTCCTCCCATGCCGCCCATGCCGCCCATGCCGCTCATACCGGACATTCCGCCCATGCCGCCCATGCCGCTCATACCGGACATTCCGCCCATGCCGCTCATGCCGGACATTCCGCCCATGCCGCTCATACCGGACATTCCGCCCATGCCGCTCATGCCGGACATCCCGCCCATACCGCTCATGCCAGACATCCCGCTCATACCCGACATGCCAGCCGGATAGAGATGAACACCTTGAGGAGTTACTTTATAGGTGCCGTACATTCCGGACATTCCGCTCATACCCGACATTCCGCCCATGCCACTCATTCCGGACATACCGCCCATGCCGGACATACCGCCCATGCCGGACATACCGCCCATGCCGGACATACCGCCCATGCCGGACATACCGCCCATACCGGACATACCGCCCATACCGGACATCCCGCCCATACCGGACATACCGCTCATGCCGCCCATGCCTGATTGTTTTTCCGCGAACGCTGCCGGTGCACTTGAGAGGGCCAGGGCAAAAGTAATGACTGTGGCTAGTTTTTTCATGATCCAATCTCCGAATAAATAATTTTTAATTTCCAGGTTTTTGATTTATCTAAGCCTTATCAGTAAAACCTGCTTGCAATTAGCGCACCAGTGCTTGAGCCGGGCTGTGAATGGATAACGGCAATGACTCTATATCTTTGTTTTGTAGATGTTTTGCAAAAAGAAAAACCGGTTGCGGAGAGTGGATGTAAAACTGCTGCGAGAAAACTTCACATTTTATGTGCGGGACAGAATGGCAGCTCTGGCCATTTTTACTGACAAATTGGCAGAATTATGGGTGACCCTCTACTCCAGGAACATAAGCAACATTGCACCAACTGCAATGACCAACGGAAACGGAATGATGCCCAGAATTCGCTGCCAGTGGATCAGGCGCTTCAGTCTCAGCAGGGTAAGTCCCAGCAGGTAGAACGAGAGGCTGAGTGACAGGATATAGAAGGCCGCGAAGGTGAGTGCGGCGGCGGTGGCACCTGCCAGGTCATTGGACCAACCGATGATGCGGGGCAGGATCAGTGACAACGCGAGTGAAACAGTGCTTCCGATAATCAGGGAGGTGATGGTGGTATCTTCGTGCAGATTTTTCATTTTACCATTGGCAATTGCCCGCTCCGGTTGTCGCGGTTCAAGGTCCTTGGTGTTTCACCGGGTGTCGGTATACTCAATGCAGTCTGGTTTCACGGATGATAACAGGCATATTGGCTAATCGATATGGGGCAGCAGAGGCACGGCCCCATTTGTTGACTGATTTTTTACACAAGCTTTATCCGATACTATATCAAGCGTTCCATTTCCATGGGTCCGGTCAAGACTGGAGTTGGGTATCATGAGCGAATGCGGCATGAAAAGATCTCTCGCTGAACGATATCGCGATTCTTGGCGTGACATCGGTTTGTCCGATCAAATCGTGGCTGATCGTAACCTCTCCCTGTTCGAAGAAGCGAAAGAACTTGAGATCGCTGAAGTTGCCGCAAGCGGTCAGCTGTTTCACCTCATCCCGGCGGCGGCAGACGCGTGGAAGGCGATGAAATCCGCCTGCAGTCAAGAGGGAATTGAGATCCACATCGTTTCCGCCTATCGCAGCGTTGATCGGCAGTTGGAACTCATCCAACGAAAGCTAGACTCCGGACAACCTCTTACAGACATTCTCGAGGTGCTTGCGCCGCCGGGTTGCAGCGAACACCACACCGGCAGGGCGATTGATATCGGTAGCGGTGATGTGAGGCCACTGGAGGCGGAATTCGAACTGACGCCGGCCTTTACGTGGTTACATGACCATGCGCACCAATTCGGTTTTAATCTGTCGTTTCCTCAGGGCAATGAGTTCGGGTACGTGTATGAACCCTGGCATTGGTGCTTCTCGAAACTGCGGCCAAGCAGATGAAAAACAGGCACAGAGAGTAAACAGATAGATTGGAAAGTACTACTCTACGACCCGGTTAGCGTTACCCTTACCAGTTCAAAATCTCTAAATTCGCTTTTGTCTGCCTCTCGCCGGAGGTCGCAACCGTATGATCGATCCCCAAACCCCAACCCTTTCCTTTGGCTAGCACAAACCGGCCGCCAACGGCCGGTGTGTATCTGTTTCTGGAATTGGGGAGAATCGGGCGGAAGCGCCCAACCAACCCACCCAACACGGGTTGTTTTTTATCCAGCCAGCCGACGACCGTGGCCCATCCCAGTTCATCCACAATATGCTGCACAAGATCGGGATTGTAGTATTTGGTGCCATCCGGAGCTATGGCTACAAAACCATAGCTGTCGAGATGGATGTTGCAGCTGTTCGCCGCAATCTGACAATGCAGACTGGGCGCTCCGACTTCCCGGTAACCCTCGCCCTTGGTGGCTGCTGCGGCGATCCGCTCGCAAAGATTGCGCCGGTCATCATGAGCGAACGCCGGCATCTTGAGCAGACTTTTCAACTTATTGCTGTCAACCGGTCTGAAGGTAATACCCTGGCCGGCGCGAGCGCCGATTCCGAGCATGGTGTCGATATGATCACTGATATTGATGTTATGGCGATTCCGCAGACGATTGGCGATAGTCCGGTAGACGCTGTTGAAGATGTAGGCATGTTTCGAAATTGTCATCAGTCAAATCCTTCTGGAATTGCGTGTTTCACAGGAACATACCAAATGACCTCAATGATCCTGCCGGGTATTTGGAATTTTCAGTATAGATGCAAATTCGGTGGCGTAGTTGTGAATTATTACCCTCGAAAACGGGACTGAGAAATGGTACTTACGTAAGGTATATGGGCCTCGGTATTCGCAATATTTTACGGTGGTTGGTGATCTTATGCGGTTATTCTTATATAAGAAAGTATCATTTCTCTCTGGTCCTTTTTTTGAATTATCATTATTAAATGCAATTGATCAGGTTAGCGATCACTGTCACTAGAACACTGCCAACCCTTAGATTCTAACGTCTTAATGAACTCAACAGCTTTTCGCTCACAATAGGTATCATCGTGTTCAGCTCTCCATAATGTACGCGGCATTACGTTTTCATCTGGCTTTGTATAATAGACTTTGCAGGGTAGTGTGGCGGGTTCGTTAGGATAAAAGATCACCACGTTCCTTGTCAGTTCCGCATATTGACAAGTCCATGAATTCGCAAAGCTCTCAGATGGCATAATAAAAATTGTCAGTAGTAGCATCCATGATTTGCAAATTAGATTCTTCAAGACATCTCTCCAAATATATAAATATAGACCATATTCATAGTATATTAGTGTCTATGCATATTTGCGTGTTCCAGTGAGGGTTGTCGTCCAGCGGGGCGACAGAGTTTTGTGGATATCCCTTATTATTCTTAATTATCTATACGTGGATTTACCGAGTATGGAGCTCTGCATTGGCAGATATACTTGATTTCTCTTTTTTTTGCTGATGATTGGTACTTATTTCTGGGTTTGCAGAGCATCTTCTCATTGTGTTGGAGACAGAAGTATATACTAAAGCGGTCATTGATATGTGATACTGCAATAGGCAGATATCGGCCATTAGCGGACATCAATGCTCCCATTGCTGGTAAATAGATTTCCGACGCTCGAATGCCTCTTTTCCACCTTCCATAATGTCAACGATCTTCTTTTGGCTGGCTTTGCAATCAATGCTTCCTGATTCGACTAGTATCTTCTCTTCATCAAAGCAGCAACCTCCAATCATCTCAGCATCACCAAGGACTGGAAAATTGGCGTTATGAGTCGCGAAGATGAATTGCTGTTCTGGCTTGATCTTTCGGATCAGCTTAACAACTTCCTCATAAATACTTTGCCCATCAAGGTCATCCTCCGGCTGATCAATCAGCAAAAGATCACAATCTTTTTGGCTAAGAATAAACAACATCATGGCCGATGCTCTCTGACCCAGGGAATGCGATTTCAGATCTTTACCGTGGTAGGTAACGGCGTAACTATTAGGAACCTGATAGCTAAGAAAATCGAATAAATTGTCGTGGAACTGCTCGACAAAAACGTCCGCTTTGCTTTTGGCTTCCTTCGCCGCATCATCAAGCGACTTATAGACCTCACCGAAATCAGAATAATTCTCGGATATGGTTTTGTAGGATTCCTTTCTTATGTTGTGGCCGCGAAAGGTTTCCTCCATTCTTGCGGCGAACTTCGCGGTATTCCCCTTGTACTTTGCTTCCACCTTCAATGCGGATTGGGTGTCGTTTATTTTTTCGAGTGCTGCCGAGATAAGTTTGAACTCCTTGTGCCAACTTTCATTCAAGGCCGCCAGTGCCGTTAAAACGTCATTTTTCTTCTCTTTATGTTTAGCTGTCTTCTTGGTCAAATCCGCAATGGACTTCTCAAGCTCCGTTTTTTTCTTTGACAGGGTTACATACTCATCCGGCTGAATTGACGTTACGCCTTCATCCGACAGGGCCTTGACCAGTTCTCGTTCAATCTTCGCAAAGTCGTCTTTCAACTCTTCTTTATTAGCTTCCAGCTCTTTCCGAAGCTCATCGAGTTCCTCCGAAATCTTATCAACCTTGTTCTCAACATTGCGTGCGTCAACAATAGTCTTCTTCAATTCCGCCAGTTTTGTACTGTACTTCTTGAACAACCCAGCATTGTACTTTGACTTACAATCCTCCAGTTCTTCAAAGTTTTCTTCGGCTCCTTCAATACTATCCGTAAGGGATTCCGACCAGTCGTTGGCCAGCTCATCCACCTGAGCGCAATACGACAAATCTTTATCAAACTCGATCTGCTTATCGAGTTTTTCTTTTACGCCATACTTCTTGAACTGTCCTAAACGATACTTAACATCCTTAAGTTCTTCTTCATCCTCTTCTTTTTGCTCTACATCCGTTTCAAGCGATTGCAGTATTTCAATCTTGTCCTTAAGCGTATTTACGCAGTTGGATATTTCTACTCTCGTGGGTTTTAGTGTATCACCCACGAGTTTTTCGACGAGATCATGGCCAAATCCTTTCCCGGCAGCCGCCAAGTCTTTCTGACCAAAATATAGAGGTTTCCAGATAACTGTTTCCCTGACCAAGACACCTGGCTGAAGAACACCATCAACGTAGACATCGGACGAATGCTTATAGATTCTGCTTATCTCATAGGATTGACCATGCTTGTCTTTTGCCTCCACAACGACCTTGCCGCCGCTTTGCAGCACGTATGGAATTAACTCTTCTTTGTATTCAACGTCCTGAGCGACCTGCCCAAACGGTATACCGAGCACGTAACGTATAGCCTCCAGGACAGCGGATTTTCCGCTTCCACGAATACCGATTAAGCAATTCAAATGTGGTGAAAATGGAACCATTGTGCCATCCAACAATCCTCCCTCAAAACGAACCGACGTGATATGGGAGTGCGATACCGATGGCACCTCCTTGGTAACACGGTACGCGTGATCAGATAGTGCGTATTTCACGGATTCAAAACTGGGGTCTCCGACTTTCAGATATACGCACTCGCCTCGCCCGATCTGCGCAATATCTTTTGCATCACAGCCCTCTAGCTCGGCAGGATAACTGGAACCCCACCATTCCTTGACCTTGACGCGACACTTAGCATTTGGCTTGTCATGTGTGCGTACTTTCTGAAACCCCAAACAATATTTTCGAACCAATGGGTGTTGTGACAGCTCCTTGAGCCGACCACCTTTCAATTCGTTCCACAATCCACTCGGCGCTTCGACGTGTGCGAAGACAATGAAGAATTCCTTATGATATCCGTCCAGTTCTTCCAAAGTTGTCAAGAGGTCTTGGGAAGAGCGACTGTTTTCTTGCTCGTACTCTTCCGGCACCTTATTCTTGAAGGCTCTAGCCAAGAACTGATTGATGAATTCCTTACCGTCCTCCAGCCATTGATCAGAGAATACAACCAGCGTGTGAACACCATTGGCACCATCATTCACTGATAGCTCAACTCCAGGCAATACGCAGATTCCTTCCTTTTTTGCCTTTTTCTTGATTGCCTTGTACTCACCGGTGTCAAACTTGTTGTGATTGGTGATTACAGCGATTCGTATGTCAGCAGCTCTTAGCGCCTCAACGTAGTCTTTGACGAAATCGTTCTCTTGTCCAGAGTATGTAAATTCTTTATCGGCCCTCGTGTGCAAATGAAAATCCGCTCTTACCCATTCGCTACCATTTGCATATGGGTCTTCTTCCCATGCTTTTAAGTCTACTTCAGGCTCTTCTTTTGCTTTCGTCATTAGTACCGCTAATCCTCGTGTGCAAGATGCTCGCTTTTCAGAACTTCCCTGCTTTGTCGCCAATGTGGTAGAAGCCTGTCCATTAGCTGCCGAAAATTGTCATTGTGATGTCGTTCATATAAGTGCACCAACTCATCCACCAGTATGTATTTAAGACATTCTTGCGAATTCTTGGCGAGTTCCAAGTTCAGCCATATTCGACGATCTTCGATATTGCGGCTCCCTCATTTCGTTTTAATCTTTTTAACGCCCCAATTGTGTCCGCTTTGGGTCGGTACCTGAAGTTTGATAAATCAGTCGTTAAAGTCTGCATTGGTCGCAAAGCAGCGGCTCTGCCCTACTAGTTAGCATGTTTGCACAAAGAATGAAATGCATTACATCTACAAGACTTATACGGTCAGAGAAAGGGCAATTA